>NZ_PSTM01000015.1:0-77180 GCF_002930875.1 Rathayibacter sp. AY1A5
TCGGTGTCTGCGCACGCGCCCCGGTGGCGGTGCTCGGCGTCGCGTCCGACGGTAGGCGCTCGGGTGGGGCGTGGGGGCTCGGGAGTCGGTGGTGCCTCGTCTGTCGGTGGTGCCTCTCCCGCCGAGACCGGCGCCTCCAACGACGACGCCAGCAGCATCCCCGCCGACCACGCAGCCCCTCACGACGCCGCCGTCGACCTGCTGGCGACCGTCCTCCACATCGCCTGCATGCTCCGCGGCGATCCCGCGTGGTGGCAGGAGGCGCTCGCCGTCGGCGAGGAGCACCCCCTCGATCCCGTCCTGCGCCTCGTGGAGGCCTGCGTGCGGCCGGTCCCGGACGAGGAGTGGGAGCGCCGCCTGCGGCTCGCCGAGGACTCCGCGGTCACGGGCGACCCGTGGAAGACGGTCGCGCTGCATCTCGCCTGGTCGCTGCTCGAGGTCTCGGACGAGCGCCGCGACCGCCTCGCCGGGCTCCTCGACGGCGGGGAGGAGGCGGACGGCCTGCCCGGCGCCCTCGCCCTCCTCCGCCGCGGCACCGCCGCACTCGACGGCGGTCGCCTCGACGACGCCTCGGCCGACCTCGACCGCGCCGCCGCCCGCGCCGACGACCTGCCCGCCGTGCGCGCGCTGATCGACGCGACTCGAGCCCGGGTCCACGCCGTGCAGGGCGACCGCGCACGCACCCTCGAGTGCGCCGAGCGCGCGACGGCCTGGGCGCTGCGGCACGGAGCGGCGTCGGTCGCGCGCGCCGCCGATCACGCCCTGTGCTCGCTCGACCTCGGCGGCGGCCGTTTCGAGGAGGCGCACGCCCGCTCCTCCTCCCGCGCCGGTGGCGATCCGCTGGAGCTCCTCGACGCCGCCGAAGCCGCCTCGCGCCTCCGCCTGCCCGAGCACTGCGCCGAGCTGGCGGCGGCCGCGGCGGAACTCGCCGCGCGGCCCCTCGCTCCCCGCGGGCGGATGCTCGCCCTCGCGGCGACCGCGGTCCTCGATCCGACCGGCGGCGCGGGCGCCCTCTTCGAGCGCTCCCTCGACCCGGCCTCCGAGGAGTGGCCGTTCGAGCGGGCACGCGTCCAGCTCTGCCACGGCGAGTGGCTGCGCCGCCGGATGCGCCCGCTGGAGGCGCGCACCCGGTTCCGCCAGGCCGCCGCGGGGTTCGCCGCGGTGGGGGCCGAGCTCTGGCTCGCCCGCGCCCAGCACGAGCTGCGGGCGGCGGGCGGAGCGGGGGAGGCGCCGGTCGCCGCCGACCTCAGCGAGCAGGAGCGGCGCGTGGTCTCCCTGGCCGCCGCGGGCCTGTCGAACAAGCAGATCGCCCAGCAGCTCTTCGTCTCGCCCCGCACCGTCAGCGGGCACCTGTACCGGATCTTCCCCAAGCTCGGGGTGACCTCGCGGGCCGGGCTCCGCGACGCGCTCCTCAGCCTCGAGGACGCCCGGAGCGCGTGACGGAGCCGCAGGATCGAGTCATCCGACCTGGTGCCTGCCGCCGCGGGAGGCGCATGCTGAGCGCATGACGTCGCAGCAGATGATCGACCCCTCCGTCCCGCCGAGCGGCCCCGGCTGCGTCGAGTGCGAGCAGTCCGGCTCGTGGTGGCTGCACCTGCGCCGCTGCGCGCTCTGCGGGCACATCGGCTGCTGCGACGACTCGCTGAACCGCCACGCGACGGCCCACTACCACTCGACGGGCCACGCGGTCATCCGCAGCTTCGAGCCCGGCGAGGACTGGTTCTGGGACTACCGGACCGACGACTACGCCGACGGCCCCGCCCTGGCCGACCCGCAGAGCCACCCGGCGAGCCAGACCACCCCGGGGCCGAAGGACCGCGTGCCGCGCGACTGGCAGTACCTCCTCGCCGAGCGCGCCGAGCGCGCCGAGCGGGGCTGAGCCGCGCGCCTCCGCGAGAGCGCAGGACTTTCGCGAGAGTCCAGGAGTTGTCGCACTCGGCATCGACTGCGACAACTCCTGGACAGTCGCCGGCCGCCGGCTCCCTGCGCACGTCCGCAGGCGGCGTGCAGCCAGAAGTCGCCGTGCTCGCGACCGACCACGGCGACTTCTGGATGCTCGCGGCGGCCCGCCGAGGAGCGATCGCCACGAGAGTCCAGGAGTTGTCGCACTGGGCGTCGAGTGCGACAACTCTCGAGCAGTCGCGGGAGCAGTCGCGGGAGCAGTCGCGGGAGCAGGTCGGAGCCAGCTGACCAGCCGGCGGCCGACGCCGCGCCTGGTCGGCGTTCGTCAGCTCCGGACCCCGCCGGCCGGGTCCCGCCCCGTCACCCCCTCTCGACCCCGTCCAGCGCTTCCGCCTCGGCGATCCGCAGCCGCATCTGCCGGTAGCGGTGGAACTGGTACACCCCGTGCAGCACCGCGAGGACGACCGCGGCCGCCATCCCGCACGCGATCGCGGGGACCTCGTCCGCGCCGCTCTGCGTCAGCGCGAGCGCGACTCCGGCGCCCGCCACGATCGAGTTGACCACCGCGATCGCCGAGGACATCGTGAAGAAGAGGCCCCGCCAGCTCTGCCGCCGGCCGATCTCGAGCAGCTCGTTCGGCGCGTGGCGGCCGCGCGGCACCGCGAAGTAGGCGCCCGCGCCCGGCAGCAGGGTCCCGTAGTAGCGGCGGATGCGCTGGATGGCCGTCAGCGCGGCGATGTCCTCCATCGAGGTCTGCACCAGCCGCTCGTAGGTGAACACCCCCAGCAGCACGACGACCGGGATGATCACCGCGAGGAACCCCATCGCGTACCGGGTCGGGGCGAGGAAGCCGAAGGCCACGAGCGAGCTGGAGAGCATCGTCAGGTAGAGCGAGGCGCGGCTGCTCGACTCCGTCACGGTGATGCCGCGCGCCGACTCCAGCACGAAGTGCTCGGTCAGCAGGGCGTTGAGGAACGCGGCCGGCCGGTCGGGGAGCGACGCGGCGGAGACGGCGGCCTCGGGCAGCGCGGGCGTGCGGGGATGCTCCTCCTCGTCGAGGCGGTCGCTCGGCTCCGGATTCACGGCCGCACCTCTCGCGGGGCCGCCCCGCGGCGTCCGCTCTTCGAGTCATCCGACTCGCGCACCGGCTCCACCCGCGCGCCTACCGTCGGACGCGACGCCGAGCACCGCCACCGGGGCGCGTGCGCAGACACCGAAGGGCCGTTCATGACCGACACCCGCCACCTCCACTCGAACCAGCGAGACACCCTCGAGCGGCTGCTCGAGGACTCGCCGAGCCACAACGTCCTCTGGGCGGACGTGCTGACGCTGCTCGAGGCCGTCGGCACCGTCCACGAGAAGCACGACGGCGCCTTCTCGGTGACGGTCGGCTCGACGACCGAGACCCTCCACCGGCCGCACCACAAGGACGTGGACGAGCAGCAGCTCGTCGACCTGCGCCGCCTGCTCCGCGGAGCGGGGTACGGCGCATGAGCGCCGGGACGCCCGCCGACCTCACCGGGTCGGCCGCCGAGCGCCTCCGCCGGCTGGACGCGCTCGACGCGGGTGCGCTGACCGAGGAGTGGCTGCTGCGCCAGCTGCGCCTCGCGCTCGGGGATCTCGCCGCGCTCGAGCCGGCCGCCGAGGCCGAGCAGGAGCGGCGCGAGGACTTCTGATGCGGCGGGCGGCCGTCCGGGGTGCACGCGGCCGGCACCCGGACGGCCGCCGGCCCGCACCCCGCAGCGCCGCCCCGCTCCGCCGCTCATCGCCCGGCCGCCGCGTTGCGGGCGCGCAGCAGCACGCCGGCCGTCGCGGTCGCCGCCAGCACGAGCGCCGCGAACACCGTCAGCACCGTCGTCGCGGCGACGAGGTCGAGCGCCGCTCCCGCCGCCAGTGCGGGCACCGCGAGCCCCGTGTACGCGACCAGGAACACCACCGCCAGGGTCTCGCCCCGGCGGGCGGGATCCGCGAGGGCGACCGCCGTGCCGATCGAGCCCTTGAAGAGCAGCCCCACCCCGAAGCCCGAGACGACGGCCCCGGCGAGGAACACTCCCAGCTGCGGAGCGATCGCTCCGGCCGCGACCGCCGCCAGCCCGACCGCGCAGCCCGCCACCGCGATCGAGAGCTGCAGGCGCGTCCCCACCTTCACGAGCAGCAGCTGGCCGAGGGCCGCGGAGGCGAACACGGCGAAGGACGTCGCGCCGGCCAGCAGGTGGTCGCGCACCTGGAAGGTCTGCACCAGGAACGTCGGTGCGAGCGAGGTGAAGAGGCCGAGGACGGAGAAGGCCGAGAACGCTCCGAACGCCGCGAGCAGGAACGCCCGGCGCGCGTCCGCCGGCACCGAGAGCCGCTGCGGCCGGTAGGGGGGCGCCGTCTCCGGCACGTCGACCGTCTCGGGCACGAGGAGCAGCGCCAGGCCCGCCACGAGCAGCGCGACCAGGAACACCTGGTGCGGCAGGAGGAGCGGATCGGGCAGGAATTCGGCGAAGACCCCGCCGAGCAGCGGGCCCAGCGAGAGCCCGCCGAGGTTCACTGCGCCCGAGATCGACGCGGCGACGATCGTGTTCTCGTCCGGCCGGGCGCGGGCGCGCAGCTCGCCGAGGTGGGCGGTCGCGGTGGCGGTGAGCATCCCGATGCTGACGCCGTTGACGAAGCGGGCGACGATCAGCCCAGGCACCTCCGTCGTCAGCGAGAAGAGCACGGCCGAGACCGCCGAGACGAGCACCGCGATCAGCAGCACTCGGCGGCGGCCGAGCCAGTCGCTGACGTGACCGGCGAGGTACAGGCTCACGATCACTCCGACCGCGTAGGCGGCGAAGACGACGGTGATCACGAACGGCGGGAAGCCGTCGAGCTGCTGGTAGAGCGGGTAGAGGGGTGTCGGCACCGTGGAGTACGCCATCACGAGCAGGAAGGTCGCGGCGACGATCCAGAAGCCGACGCCGTGGCGCACCGTCGGCAGCCGGCGGCTCACGAGGTCTCCTGCAGGTGGCGGTGGGCGAAGGTGACGGCCATCGCGCCCTCGCCGACGGCGGAGGCGACGCGTTTGACCGAGCTGCGGCGCACGTCCCCCGCGGCGAAGGAGCCGGGGACGCTTGTCTCGAGGTAGAACGGCGCCCGCTCGAGCGGCCAGTCGCGAGCCGCGTGCTCGCCGGCGAGGTCCGGTCCCGTCACGAGGTAGCCGCCGGAGTCGCGGACGATCGCGGTCTCCGCCGCCCACGTCGTATCCGGCTCGCCCCCTATGCAGACGAAGAGGTGGGAGGTGGCCAGCGCCCCGTGCGCGCCGGTCGCCGAGTTCTCGACCTCGATCGACTCGAGGGCGTCGGCGCCGTGCAGGCGGGTGACGCGCGAGTCGAGCAGGATCGTCACGTTCGGCTGCCGGACGACGCGCTCCGCGAGGTAGGAGGAGAGGCTGTCGGCCAGATCCGGGCCGCGGACCAGCATGGTCACGTGCCGCGCGTGCGCCGAGAGGTTCATCACGGCCTGCCCGGCCGAGTTGCCGCCTCCGACGACCACGACGTCCTCGCCCTCGCAGAGCGGCGCCTCGCTCGTGCCGGCACCGTAGTAGAGGCCGACGCCGAGCAGCTCGTCCTCGCGCTCGAGGCCGAGCCGGCGCCACTGGATGCCCGTGGCGCAGATGTTGGTGCGGGCGACGACGGTCGTCCCGTCGGCGAGCAGCGCGTGGATCCGGTCGTCGGCGAAGCGCCCGCGGATCCCCTCGCGCATCCGCAGCAGCTCGGCGCCGAAGGAGACGGCCTGCTGCCGCGCGCGCTCGGCCAGATCGGCTCCCGCGATCCCGTGCGGGAAGCCGAGGTAGTTCTCGATCAGGCTGCTCGAGCCGGCCTGCCCGCCGATGGCCGAGCGCTCGAGGACCACGACCTTCAGCCCCTCCGAGGCGGCGTACACGGCGGCCGAGAGCCCGGCCGGACCGGCTCCGTAGATGGAGAGGTCGTACTCGGCGAGCCGCGGCGAGCCGACCCAGCCGAGCCGGGCCGCGACCTCGGCGAGCGTCGGATCGGAGGCGCGGCTGCCGTCCGGGAACACCACGAGGGGGAGCGACGCGGTGGCGAGCGGGTGCCCGGCGACGGCGAGGCACTGCTCGTCCGTGTCGATCGGCGTCCACGAGAACGAGACGACGCTGCGCGAGAGCAGGTCGCGGATCTCCCACGCGTCGCGGCTCTCGCGCCGCCCGTAGAGGCGGACCTGCGGGAGGTCCCCGGGCACAATCACGAGGCATGCCGCCGCTCGAGCCCGTCGCGGAACTTCATCAGCTTGAGGCAGAGGTGCAGCGTGCTGCGGGCGAGGCCGTCGTCGAGCGCGTCCCGGACCGCCTCGGGCAGGTTGTCGAGACGGTAGTAGAGCGTGGTGCGGTGGATGTGGAGGAGCCCGCACGCCTCCCGCACGCTGCCGCGCACGTCGAGGTAGGCCTCCACGGTCCGCCGCTGCACCTCGTCGCCCCGCTCGAGCAGCGTCGCCGCGGCCGGCGAGAGCATGGCGAGCTGCGAGCTGTCCGCCCCGATCGAGGCGAGGAGCACCCAGGCCCCGAGCTCGGCGATGTCGGCCCGGCTACGGCCGTCGGGCAGGGAGCCGACGATGGTCGCCGCGAGAGCGGCCCGCTCGGCAGTCGGCAGGAGGTCGTCGTCGCGGACGTCGAAGCGCGCCGAGCCGATCGCGTCGACGGCCGTGCCGCGGCCGCGCGCCTCCGCCCGCAGGACGTCGTCCGCCTCCGCGGCGGCCTCGGGCGCCTCCACGCTCACGAAGAACAGCACACCCTCCTGGTCGCCGAGGAACGTCAGGCCGGAGGCGGCGCTCGCGTCGATCCGCCGCGCCAGCGCCGTCCGCTGCAGGGAGCCGGTTGGGCCGGTCAGCCGCACCGCGCGGACCACGGTCTGGGCGTCCCGGCGCAGCCAGCGGCGCTCCACCGCCTCGGCGAAGGAGGCGCGCCGGGTGCCGCCGTCGGCCGCCAGGAGCGCCGCCAGTACGTCCGCGCGCCGGGAGCTGCCGCCCGCCCGCGTCGAGGGGCCGAGGAGGCGGCGGATCGCTCCGACGGCCGCGTCGATGAGCGAGTACTCGGCCGGAGTGAGCGGCGCGGGCCGCTCCCGGGGGAGGAGGAGGGTCGCGAGCCGGCCCCGCGGATCCTGGACGGGGAAGACGCCGTCGTGAGGAGCCTCCTCGCGCGCGCGCGTCGCGGCCAGCACCCGGCTCGAGGCGTCCTCGATCGTCACCGGGCGGTCGAGAGCCTGGGCGAGCTCGTCGGCGAGGTCCTGCAGAGTCATCGGCGGGGATCCGTGTGGGGGGCCATGCCGTGATCCTCGCGGAGGGAGCCCTCCCGAAGCGTGGCCCTTCCAGGCCCACCTTCCGCGTCGGATCCGCTGCCGGCCGCGATGAGACGCTCAGCCTCCGCTGCCGGGGCGGTCCCCGGGGGTCCCGTCCGCGAGGAGGCGGTCGAGGACGTCCGGCCAGTCGAGCAGGACGCCGATGTGGCCTCGACCGGGCCGGATCGTGAGCTCCGCGGTTGGGTGGAGGCGGCGGATCCGCTCCGCGTGGGCGACCGGGACCACCCTGTCCGCCGCGCCGTGGTGGAGGAGGACCGGCGCCGTGAGGCGCGAGAGGTCGACGCCCCAGGGCATGACGAGGGCGAGGTCGTCGTCGACGCTCCCGCCCTGTTCGAGCTCCGAGGCGCGGCCGGCCTCTGCGCCGAGCGCCGTCAGCGGGCCGTCGAGGGCCGAGTAGTCGTCACCGGTGAACTGCTCCGGATCGAAGCGGGCCGTCTCCTCCCACTCCTCGCGCGCAGCCCGGACGTCGCGCGCGCTGCGGAGAGCGCCCGGATCCTGCATGCCGTCGAACCACGCTCCGTCGTCACTGAAGGGCGCCGGGCTGCCGAACGTCGCGACGCCCAGGACGCGATCACCTCCGAGAGCCCCGGCGGCCAGTGCGTGCGGGCCGCCACCGGAGTAGCCCGTCACCACGAAGCGCTCGATCCCGAGCAGGTCGGCGACGCGGAGCACATCGGCGGCCGCATCCGCGATGCTCCGTCCGGGTGCGCGCATCGAGCCGCCGAAGCCGGGACGGGCGACGGAGACGAGCCGGATGCCGCGCGCCGCAGCGGCGTCGACGTGGGGAGCGAGGAGTGCGCCGGGTGTGCGGTGTCCCTCCGCACCAGACGACTGCAGCGCGGGGGGGCTCGAGTCCCGGGGAGGTCGTGGGCGACGAGCGTGCGCGAGTCGACACGGAACTCATGCCGGGAGGTAGCGGAGCGTCCGGTCATGGAGGAACGGTAGCCGCAAGTCGCGGGCAGTGCTCGTCGCCCGGCCCGACCGGGATGCGACGTCTCGTCGTAGGGTCGACGGGAGGGTCGGTGGACCCTCGGACGGGAGGGGTCCGCATGTCGATCGACGAGGTGTCCCACGGGATCGAGGCGGCCGCCGCGCTGGCGCAGGTGCGCTCCGGCTTCTCCGGCGCGACACCGTACGGGATCGCGCAGCGCTTCGCCGCGGGGGAGCTGACGCGGGAGCAGGCCGTCGACGAGCTCGGCCGCCGGCGCTACCGGCCCGGATCGCCGAGCGACGGCTTCGACTGGACGACCCTCGACCCCGGGGAGTTCGAGGAGGTCTGCCGGGCCCTGTCCGATGGTCTGCTCGACGCCGCGATGTACGACGAGATCCTCGACCGGTACAGCGGGCAGGGCTCCTCCGGCGAGAGCGCGGCGTCCGCGGAGGAGAGCGCATGAGCGCCGGCCCCCTGGACCTCGCCTTCACCGCTCCGATCGGCGTCACCGTCAAGGGCGACCTCTGGTCGTGCGTCGAGGTGCCCGGCTCCGTCGAGCTGCTCGGCACAGGGAGGTCCGTGAAGGTGGTCGCCGCCGTCGACGGCGAGCCGGTGACCGCGGGCCTGCTGCCGACCGGCGCCGGCGGTCACATGCTGTCGATCAGCGCGAAACTGCGGAAGACGATCGGCAAGGACCTCGGCGACGTCGTCACCGTCCACCTGACCGAGCGCCTGAGCTGAGCGCTGGAGCCGGAGGAAGACCCGTGGGCGGATCGGAGAAGCAGGCCTGGGCGGATCCGGAGCCGGAGGTCCACCGGGCGCTCGCGCGGTGGGCGGCGGAGTGCGCGGAGCGCGCCCTCCCGGCGTTCGAGGAGTGGGACCCGGACAATGCCCGGCCCCGGCGCGCGCTCGACGTCCTCCTCGCCTGGGGGCGGGGTGAGGCTCCGATGACCGAGTGCCGCACGGTGGCCTTCACGGCGCACGCCGCAGCCCGCGCCGCGACGCAGGCGGGCGAGCGGGCCGCCACCGCTGCCGCGCGGGCGGCCGGGCAGGCCGCAGCAGTCGCGCACATGGTCGATCACTGCTCGCACGCCGCCGTGTACGCCGCGAAGTCGGTCGGGCTCCGGGGGAGCGACGCCGACCGGGACGCGGAGCGGCGTCAGCAGTGGGAGAGCCTCGACCCCGCGCTGCGCTCACTCGGCTTCCCGAAGGGGCTGTGACGCCGGCCCGGTGGACCTCACCGGGCCGGCGCGCGCGCTCAGCGGTGCGCGGGTCGGAGCCCCAGCAGCGTGTCGACGATCACGAAGGCCGCGAGGCTCGCCCCCAGGAGCGGGAGGAACAGCCCGACCGCGGCGGCGACGACCAGGACGGACGCGACTCCCCACCACGGCGCGCGCCGGAGAGCTCCCCGGGCCGGCGGGGTGCCGACGAGCCGTCGGGGGCCGCGGGTGGGGCGGCGCTTCCACCACATCAGGTACCCGAGCACGACCATCGTGGCGATGCCGGCCGCGGTGACGAACAGCAGCAGCTGGTTGGGAAGCCCGAACATCGAGCCCATGTGCGTGTCGATGCCCCAGCGGGAGAGCTTGGCGACGAGGCCGAAGTCGGCGAAGTCGACCCGGTCGACGACCTGCATCGTGCTCCCGTCGATCGCGACGCCGTCGACCTCGGTCGGGAAGCTGCGCTGGATCTCCTGCACGACCCAGGCCGAGCCCTCCGCCGCGGGCGGCCGGATCTCGACCAGTCCCGTGTTCACGTTGACCTCGCGGGCGACCGAGAGCACCGAGTCGTAGGCGGCCGGCGAGTAGCCCGCCGTCGACTCGACGGCGTCGCCGGTGGCCGCGCCGTGTCCGGCGTGCCCGGCGTGCTCGTCGGCCACCTCGCCGGTCCGGTCGCCGAGCGTCGTCCCCAGCGAGGGCGTGGTCCAGCCGACTGCGGAGCGGAGGGTCTCGAAGTTCCCGCCTCCGTACAGCGACCAGGTGATCCCGGTGGCCGAGAGGAACAGGGCGCCGACGAGCAGCCAGACGCCGGTGGAGGCGTGCCAGGAGAACAGGCGCTTGTAGCCGGTGGTCCTCGGCGCGGGGCGCAGCAGGTCCCTCTTCACGCGGGCTCGGCGGAGGCGGATGATCCAGAGACCCAGGCCGGCGAGGGCGACGACCCCCAGCCAGGAGGCGGCGAGCTCGCTGTAGGAGCGGCCCACGTCCCCGAGGTGCAGCGTCCGGTGCAGGTCGCTGACCCAGGTCCGCAACGGCAGGGCGCCGCTGGTGCCGTAGGCGGTGAGGTCGCCGCGGACGTCGGCGGTGGCCGGGTCGATGAAGACCGCGCGGGTCTCGCTGGCGCCGAGCGACGGGTCCGCGTACATCACCCGGGTGGTGTCGCCGGGGTTCGGGGCGGGGCGGACGGCGACGATGCTCTGCCCGCCTCCGGTGTACGCGTCGGCGGCGTCGATCTGGTCGGCCAGGGGCAGGTAGGCGTCCGCTTCGGGGGCGTGCAGCTCCTGCGCGTAGACGACCTGCTCGAGCTGCGGGGTGAGTGCGTAGAGCGCTCCGCTGGTCGCGGCGACGAGGATGAACGGCCCGACGAACAGGGCGGCGGAGAAGTGCAGGCGGAGCAGCAGCTGTCCGAGCCAGCCTGCGCTGCTTCTGCGCGGCGGGGGCGGGGTGTCGGCGGAGTCGCGGGGTCTCGTGGCGGTGGTGGTCATGCTTCTGGTCCTTCGGTGCTGTGGCGGGTGCCGGTGAGGGTCAGAGGAGGGTGTCGCCGATGTAGCCGCCCTCGACGCAGCCCGGCGGGATCGCGAAGACGGCGGAGCCGATCGGCGTCGTCCACTCGTTGAGCAGGTCCAGCTCGTCCAGGCGCTTCTGGATCGGCACGAACTGCGCGGTGACGTCGGCCTGGTACGCCGCGAAGATCAGCCCGGAGTTCGAGATGTCCTCGCCCGTCGGGGTGTCGTCGTAGTTGTAGGCGCGGCGGTGGAAGCGCTCGGCGGTGTTCTCCGAGCGGGCGCGCCTCATATGCGAGAACTCCGGGATCACCGGGAAGCCGATGGCCGTCGTCGCCTCGAAGTCGGGCTCGTCGGCCTCCGCCGTCCCGGTGAGGGGCGCGCCGTTCGCGAGGGTCCGCCCGACGGACTGCTCGCGGCCGCTGCGGTCCAGGCGGTCCCACTTGTCGAGGTCCATCCGGATCCGGCGCAGCACCAGCCCGGTGCCGCCGGCCAGCCAGCCGTCGCGGACCCAGACCAGCTCGTCGAAGTCGACGTCCTCGGGGCGCGGATTGACGGTCCCGTCGACCTGGCCGAACAGGTTCCGCATCGTGGTGCCGACCTTCTCGGAGCCGTGCGCCCGGCGGAACCCGGTCTGGGTCCAGCGGACGGTCGCGAAGGTGCGGGTGCTCTTCAGCAGCATCCGCAGCGCGTGCGCGATCGTGAACGCGTCGTCGGCGTGGAACTGCAGCAGCAGGTCCCCGTCGTTCCACTGCTCCTCGAGCCGGTCGATCCCGAACGAAGGCAGCGGTGCCAGCCAGGCAGGCTTCGCCGCCTCGCCGGCCGCGAGGGACACGAGCCTCGGCCCGAACCCGAAGGTCACGGTGAGGCGGGCGGGGACCACGCCGAGCTCGGGCTCGGAGTCGGCCAGGGCCGGCTGCCCCTGGGTGAGGCGCGCGGCGTCGTCGGACAGGATGCGAAGCATCCGCCGCAGCCCGTCCCGGTCGGTGCTCTCGCGCAGATCGAGGGCGACGAAGGTCGCGTGCGCCTGCGGTGTCGCGGCGATCCCCGCCTGGTGCGCACCGTGGAAGGGGATCGTCTCGTCGCCGTTCAGCGCCGCGGCCGCTGCCGGCGCAGCGCCGCCGCGGCCGAGCAGCTGGTCCGCTCCGATCGCACCGGCCGCGCCGATACCGGCGACTGCTCCGCCGAGGAGGAGCCGTCGCCGGCTGACGGCGCTGCGCGGGCGCTCGTCGGCGCCGTGGCCGGTCTCGCGGTCCTCGCTCATCAGCCCTCTCCGCCCATGTCCATGTCCATGTCGCCGCCCTCGTAGTCCTCGTTCGCGCCGGCGTAGTCGCGCGCCGGGACGGTGAACTCCGTCGTGGAGTCGTCCGAGAAGGTGAGGGTGACGGTGACCTCGTCCCCGGCGACGATCGGCGCGGCGAGGTCCATCAGCATGATGTGGTTCCCGCCGGGGGCGAGCTCGAGGCTGCCGCCGGCGGGGATCGTGAAGCCGCTCTCCTTGGCACGCATCACCATCTCGCCCGACTCGTTCGCCACGGTCTCGTGCAGCTCCAGCTCGGAGGACGCGGCGGAGGTGGCGGACACGACGGTGACGTCCTCGGTGCCGGAGTTCTCCAGCTCACCGAACGCGGCGGACATGCCGGAGTCGGCGGCCTTCACCCAGCCGTCGGTGATGCTCACCTCGGTCGCGGCGGGCGCGACCTCGGCGGAGGGGCTGCCGGAGGCTCCGGCACTGCAGCCGGTCAGGGCGAGCAGGGCTGCGGCCGAGAGGGCGGAGAGGGTGGTGACGTGTCGAGTGCGCATGGTGTGGCGCCTTCCTGTGAAGTGGTGCGGTGGGTGGAGGACGTCGGCGGTCACGACGACGTCCGGTCTTCGGCGGTGGTCGAGGGCCGCCCGCGGCGGCGGGTGATCAGGAGGAAGGCAGCGACGGCGAGGACCGCGCCGGTCAGACCGATGAGAACCGGTCGGAGGACGTCCGGCGGGGCCTGCGAGGAGGCGGCAGCGACGACGGTCGGCTCGACGGTCGGGGTGGATTCCGCCACGGCCGCGGCCTGCGCCGAGGCGCCGTCGCCGACCGTGAAGGGGACGACGCCCGCGATCGGGTGGCCGTCGGCGGAGACCACCCGCCACTTGAGGTCGTAGGAGCCGCCCGGAAGCGCCGCCTCGAGCGGAGCGGTGACCGTCGAGTCGGTCAGCTCGACCGGGCCGGACACGTGGTCGATGCCGTCCCTGTCGGTGACGAGGACCAGCGCGCCGATCGTGAGGACGTCCTCGGAGTACGTCAGCGTCACCTCCGCGGGCGAGTTCGTGAAGTGCTCACCGGAGCCGGGAGTGCTGCTGATCAGCTGGTCGTGCGCCTGGACGGGCCCGGCCGTCCCGATCAGGACGCCCGCCAGGGCGAGGGCTGCCAGCGCGGCGGGAAGCCGTCGCAGGGGTCGAGAGGTCATCGGTCGGTCTCCTTCGTGGTGGTCGGACGGGGAGTGCTCCGGCTGTCGAGCCGGTTCAGGCGGTCGTTGTAGGCGGTGAGCTCGGCCTCGCCGTCGCGGTCGGCGCGCCGGTCGTAGCGCTTCGCGGTCCGCTCCTCCGAGCGCACCCACTGCGCGACCACGACCAGGGCGATCAGCACCATCGGGATCTCGCCCGCCGACCAGGCGATCCCGCCGCCGACGCCCTGGTCGGCGATCAGCGCCTCCGTGTCGGTGTACCCGAGCGCGGTCCACCAGGACGCGGCCAGCACGGTGGTCTGCGACATGATCGCCAGGCCGAAGAAGGCGTGGAACGCCAGCGTCGCGAGCATCACCAGCAGCCTCAGCACGTGGCCGGGCCGGTTCGGGCCGGGGTCGACGCCGATCAGGACCCAGAAGAAGAGATAGCCCGTGGCGAGGAAGTGAAGGGTCATCAGGACGTGGCCCTGGTGACTGAACATCGCCCACTCGAACCAGCCGGTGTAGTAGAAGACGACCAGGCTGCCGGCGAAGAGAACGGCGGCGACGGGCGCCCGCGACAGCACGGCGAGGTAGCGGGAGTGCACGACGGCGAGGATCCACTCGCGCAGCCCGCGCCCGCCGTCGCGGCGCACCGGCAGCACCCGCAGAGCGAGCAGCACCGGTCCGCCGAGCACGAGCAGCGGCGGCACGACCATCATCAGCAGCATGTGCTGGATCATGTGGGTGCTGAAGTGCACCTGCCCGTACACGGCCGGGCCGCCGCTGGTCGTGTAGGCGAGGGCCAAGCAGCCGGCCACCCAGGCGGCGGTGCGCCCGAGCGGCCAGGCGTCGCCGCGGCGCCGCAGCCTCAGGACCGCCGACACGTAGAGGGCGGCGCCGACGACCGCGATCCCGAGCCAGACGGCGTCGAGGTGCCACTGGTCGAGCATCCGCTCGGGCGTGACCTCGGGCGGGTAGCGGAAGCCGAGCAGACTGCGCCGGACGTCTCCGCTGATCGGGTCCTGCGAGACCGGCGGCGCGCTGTTCGAGAGCGCCACCGAGACGCCGATGGTCAGCGCCATCACCACCACCTCGCCGACCGCGACCGCGACGAACGCGCGGCGGTCGGCCGGGTCGGCGCGCAGCCGCGGAATCAGCCGCAGCCGGTGCCCGAGGCCCGCGCCGCCGAGGGCGAGCAGCGCGACGGCCTTGACGATCAGCAGCTGCCCGTAGGGCGCGCCCAGGTCGCCGAGGTCCTCGATCCGGAGCGACGCGTTCACCAGACCCGAGAAGGCGACGGCCCCGAACGCCCAGCCGGCCAGCACGGAGTAGCGCGCGACGACCACGCCGAGCTGGGCGCCGACGGTCCGCCGCAGCAGGATCACCGCGGCGAGCCCGCCGGCCCAGGCTGTCACTCCGATCAGGTGCACGGCCAGGCTGTTCACCGCGTTCGCGTGCTCGTCGGCGCCGGCGGCGTGCCCGGAGAGCGAGAGGGGGAGCAGGGCCAGCACCGCGATCGCGGTCGCCGCCGCCACCCAGGCCAGCCGCCGCGAGAACAGGGTGAGGAGGAGGACGGCCGTCGCGCACACCGTCGAGGCCACGAGCGTCTGCCCCAGCTCGATCCGCGTGGCGTAGAAGACGAGCTGCGTCCGGAAGCCCGGCGCGTCCAGCGGCTGCCCGATGGTGTTCGCCGCCGTGAACACGAGGACAGCGATCGCGGACGCCACCCAGACCGCGGCCGACCAGGTCGCCCAGCGCAGGGCGCGGTTCTGCGAGTACGAGACGACGCCCGGCGCGATGCGCTGCCCGGGCAGCAGGAAGGTGGCCGCGGTGAGCAGGCCGATGGTCAGCGACGCGGCGGAGTCGTGCAGGACCCGCGCGATCGGCAGGCCCCGCGTCACCAGGTCGCCGGGGTCGATCAGCCGCGTCTCCACCGAGAACGCCCCGGTGTACGACAGGCCCAGCAGGGCGACGGCGACCGCCGCCGGTATCGCGAGCAGGAGGGACGCCTCCGCCCCGCGGAGAGGAGCGGCGAGCGGCCGCTGGGGCGGGAGGAGGTCGTCGTCGACCGGTGTCGATGGTTGTGCCACAGGCGCGGCTCCCTTCACGGGCGTCCCCGAGGGGACGCTCCACAGACCCCTCCGCCGGCGCGCAGGAGCGCCGGGCCAGGACGATCCGTCCGGGAGGAGTCGCCGAGACGCCGACCGGCCGGCGTCCCTCGGAGACCCCTGCGGGGGAGGAGACGGGTCGGTCAGACGCCGCGGGGACCTCCGGGGAGGTCCTCGCCGCGGCTCGCGTCGATGATCAGGAGGCGGGCTGCAGAGGGGGGCCGCGCCGCAGCGCCGCCTGGGGGAAGACGCCCGAGGCGAGGGGGAGCACGTCGCGCAGCTCGAAGGAGGAGCGTCGCGCGGGTCGAGGAGCGGCCACCGGAGTCGGCAGGACCCGCACCAGGCGGGTGACGAGGTGGCTCGTCGTCGCGGCGACACTGACGAGGAGGGACTCGCCGCGGTGGAGCGCCGCGGTCGTCGCGACGGCGGCGACGAGGTGCGCCGCCCACATCGAGGAGCCGGTCATCCCGCTGTGCATCATCGCCGCGCTGACGTCGATCACGGCACCGTGGTGCGCGTGCAGGGTCGGCGCATCGACCGGCCCCGCGAAGGTGCCGATCGTGAAGAGCGTGTGGAACAGGAACTGGCTGACTCCCACCGAGACCGCCAGGCGGACCAGGGAGAGCCTGCGCCCGGCGAGCGCCACGCACACCAGCACCGACAGGACGAGCGGCATCGCGACACCGAGCGGACCCGGGATCTGGCCGCCGCCGGCCACGTGCGAGAACAGCGCGACGAGCGTCGCCACCGTCGCCGCGACGACACCCCGGAGGGTGCGCAGCGGGCGCGACGACGACATCTCCCCAGTGTCGCAGACGCCTCCTTCCCGCGGAGGACCGCTCTCGGGCGAGAGGGGCGGCCGGCCGACGGTTCCTCTCAGCGGGCAGCGGAGGCTCCGGTGCGTCACTTCTCGGGCCGGACCACCAGCCCGACGCCGCCGCCGCGCCGCACCGGTTCGGCGACCGCGGTCATCCGGCCGGAGGGGTCGACCTCGATGGCGGCCACCGCGCCGATCTGCGCGGCCGAGGTGAAGGTGTCGCCCGAGGGGACCAGCTGCTGGCCGAAGGGAGCGAGGTCGTCGGCGTACGCCTCGATGAACTCGGGCTCGGCCGAGGTCGTCGCGCCGTTGCGCTGGGAGGCGCGGGGCGCTGCCACCGCCTCGGGGAGTGTCATGCCGAGGTCGATGCGGTTGACCAGGGTCTGCAGGACCGTCGTGATGATCGTGGATCCGCCCGGCGAGCCGACGACGAACCGCACGTCCCCGCCGTCGAGCACGATCGTCGGCGACATCGACGAGCGCGGGCGCTTGCCCGGCTCGATCCGGTTCGGGTCCCCGTCGACGAAGGTGGGGGAGAAGTCGGTCATCTCGTTGTTGAGGAGGAAGCCGCGGCCGGGGACGGTCATCGCCGAGCCGCCGGTCTGCTCGATCGTCAGCGTGTAGGAGGCGGCGTTGCCCCACTTGTCGACGACCGAGAGGTGGGTCGTGGAGATGTTCTCGGTGTCCGACTCCTCCGCGGCGGGGGCGGTCGCGCATCCGGAGCCGTCGAGAGCGCCGGGCGCGACCGGGCGGACGGAGGCGGTCGCCGGGTCGATCGTGCAGTCCCGCGAGTCCGCGAACTCCTGGCTGAGGAGCGTCTCGGTGGGCACGTCGACGAAGGCCGGGTCGCCGACGTAGGCGCCGCGGTCGGCGAAGGCGCGGGCGGACGCCTCGAGGTAGAGGTGCAGGGCGCTGCCCGTGTCCTCGGCCGCGAGGTCGTGGTTCTCGAGGATGTTGAGGGCCTCGCCGACCGCGATCCCGCCGGAGGAGGAGGGCGCCATCCCGTAGACGTCGAGTCCGCGGTAGGAGACGCGGGTCGGCGCCTGCTCGGCGACCGAGTACGCCGCGAGGTCGGCAGCGGTCATCGTGCCGGCCGGGGCGGGGAGGCCTGACCCCTCGGCGATCCGCGGGTTCTGGACCGTGTCGGCGATCTCGGCGGCCAGCGCGCCCTCGTAGAACGCGTCCGGCCCGTGGACGGCGATGGAGGTCAGCGTCTTCGCGAGGTCGAGGTTGCGGAAGGTGCTGCCCACCTTCGGCGCGTCCCCACCGGGGAGGAAGAGCTCGGCCGTGTCGGGGAACGCCTGGAACCGCTCGAGGTTGTCGAGCGTCTGGTTGCGGAAGGTCTCGTCCACCCGGAAGCCCTTCGCCGCGAGCGCGATCGAGGGCGCCAGCACGACGGGGAGCGGCAGGGTGCCGAAGCGGTCGACCGCGGTGTCCCAGGTCGCCACCGTGCCGGGCACGCCGACCGCGACGCCGGAGGAGACGAGGTCCGGGGTGAACGGGTACGGGGCTCCGGTCGCGGGGTCGAGGAACGCGTCCGAGGTGATGCCGGCCGGCGCTGTCTCGCGTCCGTCGATGGTGCTGACCTCGCCGGAGGCCTTGTCGAAGTAGACGAAGTACCCGCCTCCGCCGATGCCGGCGCTGTACGGCTCGCTCACGCCGAGGGCCGCGGCCGTGGCGACCGCGGCGTCAGCTGCGTTGCCGCCGCGCTTCAGCACCTCCATGCCCACGCGGCTCGCGTTCGCGTCGACGCTCGAGACCGCTCCGCCGTAGCCCACCTGCGTCGAGGGCGAGATGAGGGGTCCGCCGAGGAAGTCGCGGATCTTCTCGGGCGTGAGCCCGCTGTCCTTCAGGTATCCGGAGACGGGCCTGTCGAGAGCGGACGCCGGTGCGGCACCCGCCACTCCCACTGCGACGACCGCGACCAGCGCGATCGCGATCCTGCGGAGCACGGGTGTCGTGGCCATGGCGTTCCTCCATCGGAACTCTGTGGTGCGCGGTCGGCGATGCGGGTCCCCCCAACCTAGGGGCGGGGTGGGGGTGCGGGGTAGGGGGTGCCCGGTCGAGCT
The DNA here is from genome assembly GCF_002930875.1 of Rathayibacter sp. AY1A5. Lineage (NCBI taxonomy): Bacteria > Bacillati > Actinomycetota > Actinomycetes > Micrococcales > Microbacteriaceae > Rathayibacter > Rathayibacter sp. AY1A5. Next base: position 18,309 of record NZ_PSTM01000015.1, read on the forward strand.
CGCCGCCGTCGCTCAGTCCCGGCTCGGTGCTGACGGCCCGTCGGGGATGGCGGGCAGTGCGTCGGTCGGCGGTATCGCGAACCAGAAGACCCCGTCCGCGAGCCGCGCGCGTTCCAAGGGCGCGCCGAGGGGCTCGGCCGTGTTCAGCGCCGCATCGACTCCCGTCGAGACGGGATCGTCGTTCGCGGCGTGCGGTGGGAAGCGGAAGCGCTGACCGATCAGATGGTCGCCGTCGAGACGGCGCCGGTAGACGATGCAGACGCTGTTCGGGCTCTCGATCCAGGTCCGGACCACGTCCACCACGGAGGCGTAGTTCTCGAGGATCTCGTCCTCCAGGACCCTCTTAACGACGGCAGCCTCGGTCGAATCGTGCATGGGCGATCCCTCCTCGGGTGGCGGACCGAGGAACTCGGCCCGCCACGGACGGTAGCCGAACCATTTTCGGCAGGGCGGAGGAGGCGCGCTCGAGCTCCGGAGCGGCGCGCGCCCCTCCTGGCCGGCAGGCCTGCGTCGGTACTGCTGAAGGAGTCGTTGGGGCTCCGGATCCGGCCCGCGCGTCGATCCGTCCGGCAGTCGCTCTTGACAACCGAACGAAGTAAGTGTTCGATCAGTCACATGCCTTCTCCCTCCACCCGCTCCACCGCCGAGGCGCAGCGCGAGCGGATCACCGCGGCGGCGCTGCACGTGTTCGCGCGCACCGGCTACGCCGCGACTCCGATCACCGAGGTCGCGGCCGAGGCCGGCGTCTCGCCCGCCTACGTCTTCCGCCTGTTCCCGGGCAAGCTCGGCGTCTTCGTCGCCGCGGTCGACCGCTGCTACGAGCAGGTGGCGTCCACGCTCGCGGCGGCGGGGGAGGCCTCGCCCTCCTCGGACCCGGCCGACCGGCTCGAGGCGATGACCGTCGCCTACATCGACCTGATCGCCGACCGCGACCTGATCATGCTGCAGTCGCAGGCGCAGAGCGCGTGCGACGTCCCCGAGATCCGCGAGGCAGTGCGCCGCGGGATCTCCGCGGTCGTCCGGACGGTCACCGTCGTCTCCGGAGCCGACGGCCCGGCCGTGCAGCGCTTCGTCGCCTACGGGCAGCTCTGCCACCTGATCGTGCAGACCGACCTCGGCGGCGTCGACTCCGAGTGGGCCCGCATCGTCTCCGACGGCATCCGGCACCGCGACTGAGTCCGCGGTCCTCCCGTCTGCTCCTCTTCTTTCTCCCCTCCTCCTCTTCGCCACCCTCTTCCTCATGCCCGCCGATGTGACTGTCCAGTCACTCACCACAACCTCCAGGAGCCCCTCATGTCCACCACCATTCCCCGCACCACCAGCCGCGTCGTCCTCCCCGGGATCGTCGAGCCGTCCGGGCTGCTCCTCGAGCAAGCACCGGTCGAGCCGCCCGCGGCCGGCGAGCTGCTCGTCGCCGTCGAGGCCACCGGCATCTCGTTCGCCGAGCAGTCGATGCGCCGCGGCCGCTACTTCGCCCAGCCGCCGTTCCCCTTCACGCCCGGCTACGACCTCGTCGGCCGGGTCCTCGCGGTCGGCCCCGGCGGCGACGCGTCGCTCGAGGGCCGCCGCGTCGCCGCGCTCACCAAGACCGGCGGCTGGACCGCGCACGCCCGTGTCGCCGCCCGCGACTGCGTTCTCGTCCCCGACGCGGTCGCGTCGGAGGACGCCGAGGCCGTCGTGGTCAACGGAGTGACGGCGTGGCAGATGCTGCACCGCTCGGCCCGGGTCTCCCGCGGCGACACGATCCTCCTGTTCGGCGCGAACGGCGGAGTCGGCGGCCTCGTGCACCGCCTCGCCCGCCTCGAGGGGATCCGCGTGATCGGCGCCGCCTCGCCCCGCCACCACGAGGCCCTCCGAGCGGCCGGAGTGGAGCCCGTCGACTACGCCGATCCCGACCTCGCCGCCCGCGTGCGCGAGCTCGCTCCCGGCGGAGTGCAGGCCGTGTTCGACAACGTCGGCGGAGCGACGACCCGGCTGGCGTGGTCGCTGCTCGCGCCCGGCGGCACCCTCGTCGCGTACGCGATCGTCAGCGCGAGCACCGGGAGTATCTGGCCCCCCTTCCTCCGCCAGCTCGTGCGGATCCAGGCCTACCAGCTCGCCCCCAACGGCCGGCGCGCGGTCTTCTACGACCTCTGGGCGGGCCACTCGATGCGCCCCGCGCGCTTCCGTGCGAGGCTCGAGGAGGACCTCGGCCGCGTGCTCGGACTCCTCGCCGACGGCTCCCTGACGGCCAACATCGCCGCCCGCTTCCCGCTCACGGGGATCGTCGAGGCGATGGAGCTCGCCGAGTCCCGAACGCTCGACGGCAAGGTGATCCTGCTGCCATGAGCGGGGTGCGTCCGGGCGGAGGGTGATTCCGGCGCGGAGGCGCCCGGGCGGCGAGCAGGGGAGAATGGCGCGGTGGACACGGGACTGGTCGAGGTGCTGAAGGCGCTGGGCAATCCCACGCGACTGCAGATCATGGAGTGGCTCCGCTCTCCCGAGGCGTCGTTCAGCGAGTTCGAGCCGATCGCCGACCGCGCCGAGTTCGGGGTCTGCGTCACCCATCTCGCCGCGAAGAGCGGTCTCGCGCAGTCGACCATCTCGTCGTACATGGGATCCCTGGAGCGCGCGGGCCTCGTCCGCTCGACGCGCGTCGGGAAGTACACCCACTACCGGAGGAGCGACGCCGACGTCGACGGGCTCCTGAAGCGGCTCGGAGCCTCGATCTAGCGACGTATCGCGAATCGTCGATATGATCGGCCGCATGACCGATGCTTCCGAGGCCGCTCCCGCTCGCCGTGCTCTGCTCGTCCACGCCCATCCCGAGGAGCGGTCCTTCTCCTCGGCGCAGGCGGACGCGGTCCTCGAGCAGCTGAGGGCCGACGGCATGGAGGTCCGCCGGCTCGACCTGTACGCCGAGGGCCGGGACCCGGTGCTGCACCGCGACCAGTTCGCGTCCGGCTCCGGCTACTTCAAGCCGCAGGCGCAGCAGATGACCGCGGTCCTCGAGAAGACGCTCGGGGAGCCCGTCGCGAGCGATCTCGACGAGCTGATGCAGGCGGATCTCCTGGTGCTCTCGTTCCCCCTGTGGTGGTTCTCGATGCCGGCGATCATGAAGGGCTGGATCGACCGCGTCTTCGTGATGGGCGCGACGTTCGGAGGCGAGCACGGCGTCTTCGCCGAGGGCGGCCTGCGCGGCAGGACCGCGATGCTCCTGCTGACGACGGGAGGTGGCGAAGCGGCCTTCGCGCCCGGCGCCGCCGACGGCTACGGCGACCTGCAGTCGTTCCTCTTCCACATCCATCGCGGGATGCTCGAGTTCGTCGGGTACGACGTCCTGCCCCCGGTGGTCACCTACGGTCCCGCCCGCCTCGACGCGGCCGGACGCGAGGACGCCCTGCAACGGGCTCGCGCGCAGGCGTCCGCATCGACGGCCCGGCTGCGCGCCGCGTAGCCTTCGCCGCTGCGCCTCCCGGCCGCGCTCAGTCCCGCGACCGGCTCGCGTGCGCGCGGGCCTTCATCCGGTTGCCGCAGGTCGCCATCGAGCACCACTTGGCGGTGCCGGGGCGGCTGCGGTCGAGGAGGAAGAGGTTGCACTCGTCGTTCGCGCAGGCGCGGAGCCGCCCGGGGAACCGGGCGTTCACAGCGGACCAGGCGAGGACCGACTGCACCGCGAGGCGATCCGGCTCGGGAGCGCTCAGCTCCCACACGACGCCCTCACCGGTGATGCGCGGGGTGCGCACGGCGTGCGCGACCAGGTCCGCGAGCTCCGCGACGGATTCGGGCGCGCCCGAGCGCACGACCGCTTGGAGCGCGTCGCGGGCACGGCGCAGCTGCTCGAGCTCGTCCTCGGTGCCGAGTCCGCCCCACCGCCGGGCGAGCTCGCGACCGTGCGCGTCGCCGAGGCCGTCCGTCGGCCGTCCGTCCACCACGGGCGCGCTGTTCAGCACCGCCAGGAGCAGCTCCTCGTCCCGATCCATCGTTCCCCGTCCTCCCGCGCCGTGCGGCCCGTTCGATCCATGCTAGCGTCCGGCTAACCAGTAAATCTATTTTAAGGGGTTAGCCATGGTCGTCGTCCATCACCGCACCGTGTCCGTCGACGGACTCGACGTCTTCTGGCGGGAGGCCGGGCCCGTCGACGCGCCCGTCCTCCTGCTGCTGCACGGGTACCCGAGCAGCTCGCATATGTTCCGCCACCTCCTCCCCGCCCTCGCGGGGCACTACCGCGTCATCGCCCCCGACCACATCGGCTTCGGGCGCTCGTCCGCGCCCTCCGTCGAGGACTTCGACTACACGTTCGCCGCCCTGACCGCGGTGACCGGCCGCTTCCTCGAGACCATCGGGGTGACCCGGTACACGATCTACGCCCAGGACTACGGCGCCCCCGTCGGCTGGCGCCTCGCCCTCGCCGATCCGTCCGCGGTCGTCGCCGTGATCTCGCAGAACGGCAACGCCTACGAGGAGGGCTTCGTGCCCGGCTTCTGGGACCCGATCTGGGCCGACGCCGCCGAGCGGACCGACGAGACGCGCGACGCCCTCCGGCCGGCTCTCGGCCGGGAGGCCGTCGAATGGCAGTACACCCACGGTGTCCCCGACTCCACCACCGTCGATCCGGACGCCTGGGAGCACGACCTCGCGCTCCTCGCCCGCCCCGGCCAGGACGACGTGCAGCTGGCGCTCTTCCGCGACTACGCCACGAACCGCGCCCTGTACCCCGCGGTGCAGGCGTGGATCCGCGAGTCCGGAGTCCCCGTCCTCGCCGTCTGGGGCCGGAACGACGAGATCTTCGCCCCCGCCGGCGCCCAGGCGTTCCTCCGCGACGCGCCCCACGCGCGCATCGAGCTCGTCGACGGCGGGCACTTCCTGCTCGAGTCCCACCTCGACCGCGTCGTCAGCGCGATCACGGACTGGCTCGGCCGCGAGTGACGGGCCCGTGAGCCGGGCGGGCCCGCTGATTCGGCCTCGCGGGAGCGGCCACGGATGCCTGCTCCTGCTGTCGGCAACCGCGACGACGTCGGCGCAGCGGGGTCGTGATCCCGACCCGCTGCGCCCGACGAGGCCCTCCTGCCCGGCGCCCCTCAGCGGCTGAGGAGGGCGACGAGGTCGGTCGCGATGCGGTGCTCGACGTCGGCCGGGACGGGCTGCACGGCGGCGTCGAGGTCCGCGGTGACGACAGCGGCGAGGCTCCGGGCCTGCAGGGTCAGGCCGAGGTCCATCGCCTGGATCGGATTCCCGCCGGCCGCGGTGAGGTTGATCATCCGGCCGTTCTCGAGGCGGACGATCCGCTTGCCGTTCTTCAGGCGGATGCCCTGCCGGCGCTGTCCGTCGGCGAACTCGGTGGTCGATTCCGTGGCGGCCGCGAGGGCGTCCTCGTCGATCTCCCACGGGAAGTGGCCGACGCCCGCGATCACAGCGCCGTCGGCGAAGGCGTCGATCTCCGCCGCGCCGATGACGCCGGGTGCGCCGGTGGCGGTGAAGACGAACTGCGCGTCCGAGAGGACGTCGGCGACGGGTCCGACGCGGTGGCCGCGGAGGATCGCCTGCAGCGAGCGGATCGGGTCGACGTCGGCGACGGAGACCCGCGCTCCGAGCTGCGAGAGGGTGTCGGCGACCCCGCGCCCGCACGGGCCGTAGCCGATGACCGCGGCGCGGGTGCCCGGGATCATGAGGTTCGTGGCGTTCATGAAGCCCTGGACGACGCTCTGGCCGACCCCGTACTCGTTCTCGACGATCAGCTTGAGGGGCGAGTCGTTGATGACGACGACCGGTCGCGGGAGGGTCGCGCTGTTCTCCCGCAGGCGGATGCCGCCGGTGGTGGTCTCCTCGGTGCCGCCGAGGTAGTGGTCCGGGACGCCCGAGTTGATGAGCCGGAGAGTCAGGTCGGCGCCGTTGTCGAGGGTGAGATCGGGATCGTGCTGGAGCACCCTCTCGATGTTGCGGAGGTGCTCCGCCTCGCCGTCGCTCTGCTTCGTGTGCACGTGCACGCCGAGGGCGCGGAGGCCGTCGGCGACGTCGTCCTTCGTGGTTCCGGGCGAGCCCGTCAGAGCGATGTCCATTCCGGCCTCGACGAGGAGCGACACGAGGGCGGCGGTCTTGGGCTCGACGTGGAGGCAGATCGCCAGCTTCTTCCCGGAGAGCACCGGAGCGAGCTCCCGGACGGCCTGCGCGGTGAGGGGCATGTGGTCGAGAGCCCAGCGGCTCGCCGGGTGGGAGAGGGAGGAGGTCATGGCAGGTCCTGTCTGAGTGGGTACGTGGGCGTCGAGTGGGGGCGTCGGATGGCCGGCGGCACGGGAGTCGCGTCAGGGCGCTCGGCCCCCGGCCTGCTGCCGCCGCGCCCGGCGTCCCGCGTGCGTCGAGCGCGCGGTCCTGCACGCGACGTCCTGAGGAGGCCGATCGCCGGGGACGGCCGCCAGGCCTCGCGCTCCCCTGATCTCCGCGCGACGGAACCTGAGGCGCGTCTCGTCACGGCGGGCCGAGGTCGGCACTGCTCGGATCGTCGTCGGTGAGGACACCAGCCCAGTCTGTCGACCCGGACGCGCCCTCGCTCGGATGATCGTGCTCGGCGGCAGCACCTCGGGAGAGGTCGACCTGTCGTGCGGTGACATCCCGCGCGGACCGACAGGCGCGCCGCGTCCGCTCACCCTCCGGTGACTGGGCGAGGGGCATCGAAGAAGAGGTAGGACACGAAGTGGATCGCAACGGTGGCGGCGATGCCGGCGGCGGGCGTGATCCAGAAGCTCCTCAGGGGGGCGGAGAGGCGACGGACGACGATGAACGAGACGACGGGAGTGATGACGACGAGCACCCACGGAGCGAAGGCCGCCCATTGGACGGCCCGCCCGAGCGTCGACAGGTCGGACCACTCATCGACGGCCGGATAGTTCTCGGAGGCGTAGCTCAACAGTCCGAACGGGACCAGATTGACGGCGACCACGAGGTGGACCAACGCGAGCACTCCGATCCGGAGGCGTGCACGAGCGAGGTCCAGTGCGCGAGTCGAGGAGGTCACGGGCGAAGGCTATCGGCGTCGCCGGGAGCACAGAAGGAGCGGTGGTCCTCGCTTTCGGCGGTCGTCGCGCTACAGCCGCGCGAAGAATCCAAGGCCCCTGAGGCGAGGGCGGCGCTGGTGAGCGCCACCGCTACCCTGACGCCATGCGCCGCATCCTCGACGACCCTCTTCGGAACCGCGTCCGCACCGGCTCTCCGTCCGTCGCGTCCGCCTGATGGAGCGGCGACGGACGGACCGCTCGGAGCCGGTTCGCGAGTTCCGGCCCTCGAGGGCCCGGCAGAAGAACGAGTCGCGACGGCTGAGGCCCGTCGCCGTCCTCCCCGCGCTGGTCCTGCTGGCGGGGAGCGTCTGGGGAGTCGTGGTCGCCGACGACCGCGGTGCGGCGCTGGCCGTTTACCTCGGGCTGTTCGGCTTCGCCACCGTGGTGGCTCTGGTGATCGTCGGAGTGCTGGCGCTCCGCAATCGGCGGTTCCTCGCCACCGCGTCGCTCCGGATCTCGGACCGGGCGATCGAGTGCACGGACGCTCGAGGCAGGGTCGTGACCTTCGAGCGGGCCGACCCGTCGGTGAAGGCGCTGCTCGCATGGGTGCCCGCCGGCCCCAACAGTGAGGGGATCGATCTGCCGCCGTCGCTCATCCTGTTCTTGTCGGACGGAAGCCGGTCGCTGCGGCTCCGCGGGGCGGACTGGGAGCTCGAGGATCTGCGGGCCGTCGTCGCCGCCGTGACGACACCGCTCTCGCCGGCGGCGCGTGGCGTGCACACCGGTAGCCGAAGCGTGTGGGCGCGCCTGACCGGAGCCGCTCGTCGCCAGGAGATCGAGGTGCCGTCCGCCCCGGAGAAGACGCTCAGCCCCTCCGAGGTCAACGAGCTGATCCCCGGGACGATGAGCTTCCGCGAGACCCGTCCGCTGACGTTCGCCCTCCTGATCGGGATCGGCTCGGTGGCTCTCGTGCTGGGCGTCGTCGTCGGAGTCGCCTTCGTGGTGGTGCCCGGGTAGCGGTGGGGGTCAGCGGCCGCGCCGTGGACCGCTGGGCGGGAGACGCGGGCGACAGGCCCACGCTCCCGACCGGCGACCTCGCCGGGGCGATCCTGTCGGCGCCCTAGGCTCCACGCATGACACTCACCGAGGACTCCGGTTGGATCTGGTTCGGACTCGCGATCGTCACCGCCGGTCTGGCCGAGCAGAAGGGCCGCTCGCGCTGGCGCTGGTTCGTGCTGGGGCTGCTGCTCGGGCCGATCGCGACGGCCCTCGTCGTGCTGTGGGCGCGTCCCGAGGGCGGAGTGGCGACGGATGTGCGCTGGAACTTCGCGATCGGCGCCGGCGTCGCCGCAGCGGCGCTCGTCCTCGTCGCCGTGACCTCGGCCCTCTGGCTGCTGCTCATCCCTGCGGCGATCGCGGCGCTCGCCGCCGGGCTGCTCGCCTGGCTGAGCCGCCGCGTCCCCTACGAGCACCTGCCCCGCTGACGACCGCCGGCTGGTCGAGCCTCGGAACTCGAGATCTCGCGGTCCGCAGCGTCCCGAAAGACATGCCCGATGACAAGCCTCGGTGACGGGGCCTCTCGCGGGACGTTCGAACGGCTGATCCGCCGAGGACCGCGTGAACCTGAGTCGCCTCCCGTCTAGCGGAGACGGGAGCTCTCGCCGTCGAGGTCGATGAGGTCCTGTCCGCCACTCGCCGCCGCCCCACCCAGCCGCACGTCCCCCTCCGGATACGCGTCGTGCGAGAAGCACAGCCGCACCCCCGCCGCCTCCACCCGCTCCAGCATCTCGGATGTCCGCTCGTGCGCCCGCGCGTCATCGCTGATGAATCGCGGCAGCCGGCGCAGGCGCCCGGACCAGCCGAGGAACTCCCGCCCCCATGCCGCGTCCCCGGCCACGAGCACGCGACCCTCGACGAGCACCCCCAGGTGACCGCGTGCGTGCCCCGGGAGCGGCAGCACGAGCAGCGACCCGTCGCCGAACAGGTCGAATCCGGTCAGCCCCGCGATCGTCGTCGCGGGCTGCTCGTCCGCCACGATCCCGGCCGCGAACCACGGCGGCAGCAGCGCGCGGAAGATCCCCTCGCGCACGCGGTTCCGCCGCACGGAGGCGACCTGGCCCGACGACAGCACGAACGTCGCGTCCGGGAACCAGCGCACACCGCCCACATGGTCCGGGTGCAGGTGCGTGAGCACCACGAACTCCACGTCGGCCGGGGTCAGGCCGAGGGCGAGCAGCCGCTGGTCGACGGTCTCGTCGTCCGGCACCGTCGCGGGCAGGATCCGCTCGTACAGCCGTCCGACGAGGCCCGTTCCGCGGAACGTCGGCGGGTAGCCCGTGTCCACGAGCACCCGTCGGCCGCTCGCGTGCGTGTAGAGGAAGACGTTCGAGGGGAAGACGCGGCGGGGGAGCCCCTTCCCGCGGAACACCCGGGACAGCGGGAAGACGGTGCTCCCGCACGCCATCACCTGCAGCGACGACTCAGCCACGCGTACCCCTCAGGTGCTCGCCGACCCGGCGGATGCCCTCGGCAAGCGGCACGGTCGGCTCGTAGCCGAGCTCGGTCCGCGCCCGCGAGATGTCGAGGGTCTGCGCGTAGGCGAGGGTCGCCACGGTGTAGCGGGTGAACGGCGGCTCGCGGCCGGGCAGCAGCCGGTAGACCCGCTCCAGGATCTCGGCGAGCGCGGTCAGCACGCGCAGGTCCACGCGGATGAAGCGCGGCTCCTCGCCCATCGCGGCGAAGAAGCGCTCGAGGAGGTCGCCGAGCGGAGCGGGCTCGCCGTTGGTGATGTTGTAGACGCCGCCGTCGGCCACGGGAGCGTCGGCGGCTAGCACCAGCGCGTGCGCGGCGTTCTCGACGCAGGTGATGTCGACGGGGTTCCGGCCGCCGTCGAAGAGGGGGATGCCGCGGCGGCGACTGGCGGCGACGAAGCGGGGGACGAGGCTGGGGTCGCCGACGCCGATCAGGCCGCGGGGGCGCAGGATCACGAGCTCGGGGATCCGGCCGGCGCGGTGCGCCTCCTGCAGCAGCCGCTCGGCCTCGATCTTGCTGCGGATGTAGAGGCTCATCCGGCTGCCGGTGTCGACCTCCTCCTCCCGCACCAGGTACTGGTGGCGCCGGGCGGAGTAGATGCTCGGCGACGAGACGAAGACGAAGCGGCGGATCCCGCAGCGCTCGGCCAGCGCGATCATCGACTCCGTCCCCGCGACGTTCGCGCGTTCGAACTCGCTCCACGTGCCCCACGGGCTCGAGAGCGCCGCTGCATGCACGAGCACGTCGGCCTCGACGGTTGTCGCGCCCAGCTCGGCGAGGTCGGCGCGGAGGACCGTGGCGCCCTCCTCCTCCAGCCGCGCCAGCGCCTCGGGGGCGCGACCGGTGGCGAGCACGTCGTCGCCCGCGGCCAGGAACTCGCGCACCGCGTAGCCGCCGAGGAAGCCCGTCGCCCCGGTGATCAGCACGCGGCGCCGGCGCTCAGCGGACATCGACGACCTCCAGCCCGCGCTTGCGGCCCCAGTACCAGAGCAGGATCCCCAGGTACCCGAGCGCCTTGCCCTTCCGGATCGACATCAGCACGACCGCGTCCTTGTCGAGCAGCGCCTCGCTCCGCCCGATCACCTGGCAGACCTTGAGGTGCAGCTCCAGGTCCTCGTCCGTGTCGTCGATGCTCGAGCGCGGGAAGCCATCGACCTGGAGGTACAGCGCGGCGTCGATCGCGAGGTTGCAGCCGGCGGCCATGAACATCCGGTACCGCTGGCCGGGGCGGCGGTAGAAGACGCCCGGCGCGTGCTCCATCAGGCGGATCAGCGCGGTGCCGAGCACGCCGTCGTACCAGCGGTAGACGGCTTCGTCCCGCCGCGGGGACAGGCGGCCGCCGACGAAACGGGCGCCGCCGCGGAGGTCGGCCTTGAGGCGCGCCACCCAGTCGGCGCTCGGCAGGCAGTCGGCGTCGGTGCGGGCGACGGCCGTCGCGCCCTCGGCGATCGCGTGGCGGAAGCCGGTGTCGGAGGCGGCTCCCGTGCCCTTCTGCGCCTCGTCGATCACGGCGACCTGCCGCTCCGGGCACCGGCGGCGGAACTCCTCGATCACGGCGCGCGAGCCGTCGGTGCTGCCGTTGTCGACGAGCAGGAGGGTGAAGTCCGGATCGGTCTGGCGGGCGAGCGCGTCGAGGGCGCCGCCGAGCAGCTTCTCCTCGTCGAGGAAGGGCACGACCACCCAGAAACCGCGCGCGTCCATCCGTCCCCCGCTCCGGGACCATGGTGTCGGCGGGGGCCCGTGCCGTCAAACCGCGCCGAACAGTGCGCGCGGAGGTGCAGAGGCGCGCTATACAGGGATTCGCTCCGCACGTCCCGGGGCAGGAAGGGGCCCGCGTGCCCGACCTCCTCCCGCTCCGCGTCCTCGGCACGGGCGAAGCGCTGCCCGAGCGGATCGTCACGACCGCCGAGGTCGCCGCGCTCTGCGGCCTGCCCGCCGACGAGGCCGAGCGCCGCTCCGGCGTGCGCACCCGCCACTGGGTCACCGACGACGAGGACCCGCTGGAGCTCGGCCTGCTCGCCGCCCGTCGGGCGCTCGCGGCGGCCGGGCTCGACACGGTCGACGTGGTGCTCAACGCCTCGGGCACTCAGCTGCAGGCGATCCCGGACGGAGGCGCGCTGCTCGCGGCGGGACTCGGCCTCGACGACGTCTCGGCGTACAGCGTCGGCGCCACCTGCCTGTCGTTCCTCTTCGCTCTGCAGGAGGCGGGATTCCTCCTCGCCACGGGTCGCGCCGACACCGTGCTCATCGTCTCGACCGACTGCGGCAGCCGCGGCATCGACCCGGGTCAGCCCGAGAGCGCCCTGCTCTTCGGCGACGCGGCCGCCGCCGTCGTGATCGGACGCGCCGAGACTCCGGGGCAGGGCCTGGTCACCACGCACTTCCGCACCCGCCCGAGCGGTGTGCGCCACGCGGAGCTGCGCGGCTTCGGCTCGCGCATCCGCATCGAGGAGGCGCCCGACCGGCTCGCCGACTTCCGCTTCGACATGCAGGGCAAGGCGCTGCTCGTCGACGCGCTGCGGCACTTCCCGGCGTTCCTCGAGGAGGTGCGGCCCGGCCTCTCGAGCGGGCTCCCCGGCATCGACCGGGTGGTCCCGCACCAGACCAGCGCGGCCGGGCTCGAGGGCATGGCCCGCCTCTGGGGTCGCGACCGGATGACGATCACGCTCGGCGAGGTCGGCAACACGATCGGCAGCGCGATCCCGCTGGCCCTGCACCGCTCGCGCGTGCAGCCGGGGGAGTCGGTGCTGCTGGTGGGCACGGGCGCCGGCACCCACTACGGCGCGGTGGTCCTGCAGGCGTGAGAGGCGGCGCCTAGCCGAGGAGCGACAGGGCCGAGAGGCCGAGGAACGGCGCCATCACCACGAGGCAGACCGCGGCGGACAGCAGGAACCCGTGGAAGGAGTCCCGCCCGCCGACCAGACGGGCGAGCAGTCCCGTGACCAGCGGTGGGAGCAGGAACAGCAGCAGCCACGGAGCAAGGACGTCCGCGCTCGGCGCCGTCCAGTCGGGCTGGTCGTCGCGGTCGAGCGGAGGAAGCCGCACGAGGAGGAACGCGGCCGTGAGGACGATCGCGGGGAGAACCGACAGGCAGGTGAGCGTGATCGCGGTGAACCTCGCCCCGTCGTCCCGGGAGTACCGGGCACGGTCGGGGTCGGGCGCAGGCCCCCGATCAGTGTCCTCGTCCCAGCCCGGACTGCTGAATCGGATGCGTCCCATCAGGCGATCATGCCGTTCCGGAGCGGGGTCCCGGCCCGGCAGACGGAACCTCCGTCATCCCCGCCGCCCGACGAGTGCCCGCAGCGCATCGCGGACGAACCGGGCGCCGGCGACTCCGCCGTAGTGCGCCGAGAACCGCTCGTCGTCGACGTACATCTCGCCGAGCCCGAGCAGGTACTCGTCGCTCGGGCCGCCGGTCGCGTCGCGGGGCGTGCCCGGCACCTCGGCGAGCCAGGCGCGGTGCCGATCGGCGAGAGCGAGCGCCTCCTCCCCGGTCGGATCCGCCCCGCTCGCCGCCGCGGCGGTCCACGCGTCGGCGAGGTCCGCCTGCCGCCGCTGCCACTGCTCGCGCTCGTCCGCGCTCATTGAGCGCCACCAGCGGTCGCCGTCGGCGTACGCCGGGGCACCCCAGCGGCGCTCCACCTCCTCGCGGTGCTCCGCGTGGTCGAACCCGTCGAACATCTCCTCGGCCATCGGCCCGTTCCCTTCTCTCATCGTGGTGATCGTCCCGGCGACCGCTCGGATGCGGCGGTCGAGACGTCGGCGCTCCTCCTGGAGCACGTCGAGGTGCCGCTCGAGAGCGGCCACCGGCTCCGCGTCGCGCCGCAGGATCCGCCCGATCTCGGGCAGCCCGAGACCGAGGTCGCGCAGCAGCAGGATCCGCTGCAGCGTCACGAGCGCGGCGGCGTCGTAGTAGCGGTAGCCGTTCGCGCCCACCCGGCTCGGCGGCAGCAGCCCCTCGGCCCCGTAGTGCCGCAGCGTCCGGCTGGTCGTACCGGCCAGCCGCGCCACCTCGTGCACGGTCCACTCCTGCTCCACAGCGCCCTCCGTCTCCGCGTCGCCGGTGACTCCGGCGGTGATGGAAGCGACGGTACGGGTTGACGCTGCGTCAACGTCAAGCGGCGGGAACGGATCCGCTAGCGGGCGTCGATCCTGCGCGTTCCCACCCGGAGGACGAGCTCGGTCACCGGCACCGCGGCGATCGAGCAGCAGGCCGCGGGCACCACGGTCAGCAGCGCGACGACAGCGTCCGTCCCGTCGCCCGCATCGGTCCACGCCGCGATCGAGACCACGAGCCAGGCGATCGCGAGGATGCAGACCGTAGAAGCGGTCCAGAGGACCGGCCAGGGCGCGCGACCCCGTCCCGCGGAGTAGGGGAGCCCGCCGACAGCCGCCGTCACGGCGGTCGCCAGAAGCGCTCGGGCCAGCGGGAGGAGCAGCTCGCCGGGGTCCCGGCCGGTGTCGAGGGAGGACAGGGCGAACAGGACCGAGGTCGTCGCGAGCGAGAGGACCCCGGCGACGGCGACGAGCGTCAGCAGGGTCCGGATCAGGAGCCTCACCGGTCGCCCCCGGCGAGGAACGCGCCGCGCTCCTCCAGCAGCCGCCGCAGGTGCCGGTCGAGCACCAGCCGCTCCGCGATCCGCCCGAGGACGCCGAGCGGGGCGGAGTACTCGAGCCGGTCGATCATCACGGAGCCGGAGCCGTCGGGCTCGAAGCGGTGCTCGTGCCGGAACGTCGCGAAGGGTCCGCGGGTCTGCTCGTCGACGAAGGAGTTCGGGGCGTCGAGCACGGTGACGGTGCTGGTCAGCCGGAGCGGGACGCCGAAGTGCCGGGCGCTCCAGGTCACGTGCTCGCCCAGGCCGATCAGCCCGGTGGTCGTCCCGGACACCGCGCGCTCGCGAGCGCCGGCCTGCGAGCGCATGTGCAGGTCGATGTCGCGCGCCCGGTCGAACATCTCGGCGGCCGGGCGGGCGGAGCGGGTCACGACCTGGAGGAGCACGGTGTCGATCCTGCCCGCCGCGCCTGGGGCCGGCCACGGACGCGCCGGTCCGCCCGCCTCACCAGCTCGTCACCACGGTCCGCGTGATCACCCACCCCTCGTCGCGGCGGACGAGGCGGCTCGTCAGCTGGAGCCGCCAGGTCGCGTGCAGGCGGCCGATGGTCGCCTCGGTGATGGTGCGGGAGGAGAGCACCGGGTGCGCGGCGCCGCCCGAGAGGGCGCTCTCGACGTGGTCGATCTCGTGGTACTCCTTGCGCGCCTCGTCGATGTCGGCGAGCCACTCCTCCCGCGACTGCACCAGGCCGGTCGGGTGCTCGATCACGAAGCGCTCGTCGAGCAGCGCCTCGAGCGCGGGCAGGTCCACCAGCTCCAGCGCGTCGAAGAGGGCGGCGTGCACCGCGGTCGGGCCGTCGTCCTCCAGCTCGTCGCCCGTGCCGGCGGTCCCGTCGCCGCTCATGCCGGCGGTCCCGTCGTCGCGCGGCGGACGAGCTGCGTCGGCAGCTGCACGTGCAGCGAGCGCGGCTCGCGCCCGGCCATCAGCGCGATCAGCATCTCGGCGGCGGTCGCTCCGAGCGTCTGCATCGGCTGGCGGACGGTGGTCAGCGGCGGATCGAAGCGAGCGGCCTCGGGCACGTCGTCGAAGCCGATCACCGACAGGTCGTGGGGCACGGCGAGGCCCAGGTGCGCGGCGGTCTCGATGATCGCGAGCGCCGAGACGTCGTTGGCGGCGAAGACCGCGGTCGGGCGGTCGGCCAGCGACAGGAGCGAGGAGGCGGGCCGCCGGGCGGTGTCGCGGTGGTAGTTGCCCACCCGCAGCAGGCGCTCGTCGAAGGCGATGCCGGCCTCCGCCAGCGCCGCCCGGTAGCCGGCCTCCCGCAGCCGCGCCGAGCGCAGGTCGCCGCGGCCCGCGACGAAGCCGATGCGGCGGTGCCCGAGGGCGACGAGGTGGCGGGTGGCGAGCAGGGCGCCGCCGAAGTTGTCGGACTCGACGGTCGGCAGGTCGGCGCGGCCGGTGTGCGGGTCCACGGCGACCAGCGGGATGTCGGAGGGGGCGCTC
Organism: Rathayibacter sp. AY1A5; assembly: GCF_002930875.1. Lineage (NCBI taxonomy): Bacteria > Bacillati > Actinomycetota > Actinomycetes > Micrococcales > Microbacteriaceae > Rathayibacter > Rathayibacter sp. AY1A5. Next base: position 33,868 of record NZ_PSTM01000015.1, read on the forward strand.
ACCACGCTCGGTGTCACCATGATCGCCCCGTCGATGAGGGTGCCGCTGAGCCGGCTGAGCGAGCGCCGCTCCCAGCCCTCCTGCTCGCCCTCGTGGGAGCCGGAGTAGGCGAGCAGGTCGAACCGCGACTCCGCCAGCACCGACCCCACGCCCTTCAGGATCTCGGCGCTGAACGGCTCGAACCCCGCGACGAGCACGCCGATCACGCCCGTGCGCCGGGAGCGCATGCTGCTCGCGACGAGGCTCGACTCGTAGCCGAGCTCGCGCACGACCTCGAGCACGCGGGTGGCGGTGGAGGGGGCGATGCCGTAGCGGCCGTTCACGGCTTTGGACACCGTCGCCACCGAGACGCCGGCGGCAGCGGCGACGTCGTGGATGGTCGGTCGGGTGGTCATGTGGCCGACTGTAACCCGTGCTTCGAAAACCATTTCGAAAACGTTTGACCACTTTCGCAAGCACTGCGGACACTGACTCCACCCGCGAAGGCGGGAACCCCCACGGCGCCGGTGCACTAGGCGGCGCCCTCGATGAAGAGAACGGTTGGACGATGAAGTTCAGGAAGATCGCAGTGGCGACAGCAGCCCTGCTCGGCACGGTCGCGGCCCTCACCGGCTGCTCGGGCCAGGACTCGGGATCGAGCGACGGCACCGTCGCGATGACCCTCTGGCAGAACTCGACCACGGGCCCCGGCCAGGAGTTCTGGGACAAGACGATCGCGGACTTCGAGGCCGCGAACCCCGGAGTGACCATCGAGTCGCAGGCCATCCAGAACGAGGACCTCGACGGCAAGCTCCAGACGGCGCTCAACTCGGGCGACGCCCCCGACGTCTTCCTCCAGCGCGGAGGCGGCAAGCTCGCCGCCATGGTCGCGGGCGGACAGCTGAAGGACCTCACCGACGGCATCTCGGACCAGGCGCGCAGCGAGATCCCCGAGGGCTCGTTCTCGGCGAACACGCTCGACGACAAGGTCTGGGCGATGCCGGTCGCCGTCCTCCCGGGCGGCCTGTTCTACAGCCAGGACCTCTTCACGGCGGCGGGCGTCACCGAGACCCCGAAGACCATCGACGAGCTCGACTCCGCGATCACCAAGATCAAGGGCAGCGGAGCTCAGGCCGTCGCGCTCGGCGCGAAGGACGCCTGGCCCGCCGCGCACTGGTACTACTTCTTCGCGCTCCGCGAGTGCAGCGCCGACACCATGGCCGAGGCGGCCGACACCAAGGACTTCTCGGACGACTGCTGGGTCCGCGCGGGCGAGGACCTGCAGGACTTCTCGGCCACCGAGCCGTTCAACGAGGGCTTCCTCACCACCGCCGCCCAGCAGGGCGCGGGCAGCTCGGCCGGACTCCTCGCCAACCACCAGGCGTCGATGGAGCTCATGGGGGCGTGGAACCCCGGCGTGATCGCCTCCCTCACCCCCGACGAGAAGCCGCTGCCCGACCTGGGCTGGTTCCCCTTCCCCGAGATCGACGGCGGCGACGGCGAGGCCGGCGCGATCATGGGCGGCGTCGACGGCTACTCCTGCTCCGCGGGCGCTCCCGACGAGTGCGTCGACTTCCTCAACTACCTGGCCACCTCCGACGTGCAGAAGGAGTACTACGCGGCCTTCAACGCGCCCCCGGTGAACACCGTGGCGCAGGAGGCGGTCACCGAGCCGTACCTGCAGCAGATCCTCGAGGCCTACAACTCGGCCCCGTACGTCTCGCAGTGGCTCGACACCGTCTACGGCCTCAACGTCGGCAACGCGCTGAACGTCGGAGTCGTCGACCTGCTGGCCGGCAAGAGCGACCCCGAGCAGCTGGTCGAGGCCGTCAACGCCGCCGCGGCGAAGGCCTAGCCACCATGGCACTCCGCGAGAGCCCGCTCCTCGGAGTGGATGAGCCCCGCGGGACCGCGCGCACCGGAGGCGTCACCTCGACGCCTCCGGTGCGCCGGCGCCGCCGCAGCGTGGGCTGGGCGGGGCGCTTCGAGATCGCGCTCCTGGTCGGCCCGGCGCTGATCGTCTTCCTCGCCTTCGTGATCTTCCCGGTCGTGATGGCGGCCTACTACGGCTTCTTCAGCTGGCAGGGCTACGGAGTGCCGACGGACTTCGTCGGCTTCCGCAACTACCTGACGATCCTGCAGGACCCCACCTTCCACGACGCCCTCGCGCACAACGGCATCATCGTGGTGCTCTCGCTCGTGCTCCAGGGGCCGGTCGCGATCCTCCTGGCGCTGCTGCTGAACCGCAAGCTGCGCGGGCAGTCGATCATCCGCGTCCTGATCTTCGTGCCGTACGTGATCTCGGAGGTCGTCGTCGGCACCGGCTGGAGCCTGATGCTCCAGACCAGCGGCGCGGTCAACGGCCTGCTCGAGAAGGTCGGCCTCGGCGCGCTGAAGCAGGACTGGCTCTCGGATCCGGCGATCGCGATCTGGACGCTGATGCTGATCATCACGTGGAAGTACATCGGCTTCGCCGTGATCCTCTTCCTCGCGGGTCTGCAGGGCATCCCCGAGGAGCTGTCCGAGGCCGCGGCCATCGACGGCGCCTCCTACTGGCAGGTGCAGCGGCGGATCACCCTGCCCCTGCTCGCGCCGACCCTGCGGATCTGGGCGTTCCTGTCGATCATCGGCGCACTGCAGCTGTTCGACCTCGTCTACATCATCTGGGGCCAGTACGTGTCCTCGACCGCGGGCACCTCGACCATGGCGATCTACCTGGTCACCAACGGCCGCAACGCCGGCAACTACGGGTACGGGAACGCCGTCGCGGTGGTCCTGTTCCTGATCTCGCTCGTGGTGGCGCTGCTGTACCAGCGCTTCGTGCTCCGGCGCGACACGGCGGGCGCACTGACGGGAGACAAGCGATGACCGGCACGACGATGACGGCCCCGCCGATCACTCCGGAGACCCCTCGGCCTCTCGCGGTGAAGCGGCGCCGGCAGCCCCTGGGCCGCGGCACCACGATCGCCTACGTCGTGGCGATCGTCGTGATCGCGCTGATGCTCGCCCCGGTGGCGTACATCATCCTCGGCGGCTTCCGCACGAACGCGCAGATCACCACCGACCCGGCGGGCCTGCCTTCGCCGTGGAACGTGCAGAACTACCTCGACGTGATCACCGGCGGCGTCTTCTGGCAGGAGGTCGGCAACTCCACCATCGCCGGCCTCGCGACGACCCTCGGCGTGGTCGTGCTCGGCCTGATGGCGAGCTACGTCCTGGCCCGCTACGACTTCACCGGACGCGGCGTGTTCTACGCGCTCTTCGCCGCCGGCCTGATGTTCCCGATGACCGTGGCGATCACTCCTCTCTACCTGGTGATCAAGAGCCTCGGCCTGATGAACTCGCTCGCCGGAGTGGTGCTGCCGCAGATCGCGTTCGGCCTGCCGACCACGATCATCATCCTGGTGCCGTTCCTCCGCGCGATCCCGGACGAGATCCAGGAGGCGGCCTTCATCGACGGCTGCAGCCGGATCGGCTTCTTCTTCCGGATGGTCGTGCGCCTGGCGATGCCCGGCGTGATCACCACGGGGATCCTCGCGTTCATCGCGAGCTGGAACAGCTACCTGCTGCCCCTGTTCATCCTCAACAACGAGTCCACCTTCACGCTCCCGCTCGGAGTCCAGGCGTTCTCGTCGCAGTACTCGGTCGACACGGCGAAGGTGCTCGCCTTCGTGTCGCTGTCGATGATCCCGGCGCTGATCTTCTTCAGCGTCTTCGAGCGCCGCATCGTCGGCGGGCTGACGGGGGCGGTGAAGGGATGAGCGGATCGCTCCGCCCGTCCGCCGCGTCCCCCGTCCCGTCCGCACCCGTCGCCCCACCCGCAGAGAGGGTCGCACCGTGACCGCACCGCACGCACCAGAGGATCCCCAGGCCCCGTCCGCCCGCACCACCGAGCTGCTGGGCCGGATGACGCTGGAGGAGAAGCTCTCCCAGCTGGTCGGCTACTGGGTCGACCAGGGCGGCGAGGTCGTCGCCCCGCTCGCCGGAGAGATGGCCACCTCGACCGGGTACGCCGAGGCGACCCGCGAGGGGATCGGCCAGCTGACCCGCGTCTACGGCACGCGCCCCGTCGATCCGCTCGAGCGCGCCCGCTGGCTGTGGGCGGAGCAGCGCCGACTCGTCGAGGAGACGCGGCTGGGCATCCCGGCGATCGTCCACGAGGAGTGCCTGACCGGGCTCGCCGCCTGGCAGGCCGCGACGTTCCCGACTCCGCTCGCCTGGGGCGCCTCCTTCGACCCGGAGCTCGTGGCCGAGCTCGGCGCCGTGATCGGCGGCTCGATGCGCGAGCTCGGGATCCACCAGGGCCTGGCGCCCGTGCTCGACGTGATCCGCGACCCCCGCTGGGGCCGGGTCGACGAGTGCATCGCCGAGGACCCGTACGTGGTCGGCACGATCGGCACCGCGTACGTGCAGGGACTGCAGTCCACCGGCGTCGACGCGACGCTGAAGCACTTCATCGGCTACTCCGCCTCCCGCGGCGGCCGCAACCACGCGCCGGTGCACGCCGGACCGCGCGAGATCGCGGACGTGCTGCTGCCGCCGTTCGAGATGGCGATCCGCGACGGGGGCGCCCGCTCCGTGATGAACTCCTACGCCGAGATCGACGGGGACCCGGTCGGAGCGACGCCCGCCTACCTCACGGGCGTGCTGCGCGAGCGCTGGGGCTTCGACGGCGTGGTCGTCGCCGACTACTTCTCGGTCGCGTTCCTCCACCTCATGCACGCGGTCGCCGCCGACCTGGGCGAGGCGGCCGAGCTGGCGCTCGCCGCGGGGATCGACGTGGAGCTGCCCACGGGCGACGCGTTCCTCGCTCCGCTGGCCGCGCGCATCCGGGCCGGGGAGGCCGACGAGGCGCTCGTCGACCGGGCCGTGCTGCGGGTGCTCGCGCAGAAGGAGCGGCTCGGCCTGCTCGACGCGCGCTTCGACGACGCCCCCGAGTCGATCGACCTCGACTCGCCGGCCCACCGCGACATCGCCCGCCGCCTGGCCGAGGAGTCGGTGGTGCTGCTCGCCAACGACGGCGTGCTGCCGCTCGCTGCGCCGCGCCGCCTCGCGCTGATCGGTCCCAACGCCGACAGCGCGCCCGCGCTCATGGGCTGCTACTCCTTCGCCAACCACGTGCTGGCGCACCACCCGGGCGTGCCGCTGGGCTTCGAGATCCCGACGGTCGCGGACGCGCTGGCCGGCGAGTTCGGCTCGGCCGAGCTGCTGCTCGCCGAGGGCTGCTCGGTCGAGGGCGACGACGCCTCCGGGATCGCCGAGGCGGTCCGGGCGGCCGCCGACTCCGACGTGGCGATCGTGGTCGTCGGCGATCGGGCGGGCCTGTTCGGCCGCGGCACGGTCGGCGAGGGCAACGACGTCGAGAGCCTCGAGCTCCCGGGCCGCCAGCGCGAGCTGGTCGAGGCCGTCGTGGCGACGGGGACCCCGGTCGTGCTCGTGCTGCTGACCGGCCGCCCCTACGCCGTGGGCTGGGCGCTGGACGGGCCGTCGGCTCCGGCCGCCGTGCTGCAGGCTTTCTTCCCGGGGGAGGAGGGCGCCGGCGCGATCGCGGGCGTCGTCTCGGGACGGGTCGACCCCTCCGGCCACCTGCCGGTCTCGCTGCCGCGCTCGGCCGGGGCGCAGCCGTTCTCGTACCTGCACCCGATCCTCGGCGGGCCGTCGGACGTGACCTCCGCCGACAGCACGCCCGTGCGGCCGTTCGGCCACGGGCTCTCGTACACGCACTTCGCCCGGACGGAGCTGGCGGTCGAGGAGTCCGCCCCGACGGACGGCTCCTTCACGGCGACCGTGCGCGTCCGCAACACGGGCGAGCGAGCGGGAACCGACCTGGTGCAGCTGTACGCCCGCGACGTGTTCGCGAGCGTGACCCGGCCGGTGGCGCAGCTGCTCGGCTACGCGCGGGTCGCGCTCGAGCCCGGCGAGGAGGCGGAGGTCCGCTTCGAGGTCCCGGCCGCGCGCCTGGCCTTCACCGGACGCGAGGGCGTGCGGATCGTCGAGCCCGGCCGCGTCGAGCTGTGGGTTGGCCCGGACTGCGCGACGCGCGAGACGGAGACGGCGCTCGAGCTGGTCGGCCCGGCCGCCGCTGTCGACGCCTCCTCGCAGCGCCTCGTCGGCACGCGGGTCCAGCGGGCGGGAGCGGGCGTCCCGGCCTGACCCGTGCACAACGCTGGAAGGATCGCTCCGGCGGGCCGTGGATCCGCGGATCCCGGTGCCCGCGGGGCGATCCTTCCTGCGGTCTGAGCACGGCGCGGCTCCGGCACCGCTCTGGCGCGGCTCGGACGGGCGCGGCAGGCTGGGGGGATGAGCGACGACGCGAAGCAGACCCTCCTCCGCTACCTGCAGGAGGGGCGCGACGCCCTGCTGCAGAAGCTCGACGGGCTCGACGAGTACGACGTGCGGCGGCCGCTGGTCTCGACGGGCACGAACCTGCTCGGCCTGGTGAAGCACGTGGCGGGCACCGAGGCGGGCTACCTCGGCGCCGTGTTCGGGCGGCCGTTCCCGGAGCCGATGCCGTGGATGGAGGACGAGTCGGAGCCGAACTCGGACATGTGGGCGACGGCCGACGAGTCCCTGGCCGACGTCGTCGCGCTGTACCGCCGCGTGTGGGCCCACTCCGACGCGACGGTCGCGGCTCTCCCGCTCGACGCTGCCGGGCAGGTCCCCTGGTGGACGAACCGCGACGTGACGCTGCACCGGATCCTCGTCCACATCACCGCAGAGACACACCGGCACGCGGGCCACGCCGACATCGTCCGCGAGCTGATCGACGGGCGGGTCGGGCTCCGGACGCCCGGCGACAACCTCCCGCCGGTGCCGGAGGAGTGGTGGCCGGAGTACCGGGAGCGCCTCGAGTCGCTGGCGCGCGCCGTCCGCGACCGGGCCTGACGTGCCGGCGTCCGTCGGCATCGCGGTCACGCCGGCACGCGCGGCGCGGCTGCTCGACGACCTCGATCCCGCGACGGAGGCGGCGCTCGATGCGGCCCTGGGCGGTCGCGGTCGGGGCCGGGCCGCCCTGCAGCGGCGCCGCGACGGGGCGTCGCCGGAGGAGCGGAGGCAGCGGGCCGCGCTCGAGCGCCGGGCGTTCAGCGCGGAGGCGGACCCCGCGGCGCTCGAAGAGCTGGCACTGCTGCGCGCGCAGCGCCGCGAGCGGGAGGAGGCGCTCGACGCCGCGGTCGCGGGACTGGCCGCGCCCGCCGGACCCGCAGCGGCCCGGGGCCGGATCGGCCGCGGGACGGCGAGCGACCGGGGCGGGACGCGCCGTGACCGGACCGGCTGGGACGAGACCGGCCGGGACGAGGTCGGCCGTGACGAGACCGGCCGGGACGCGGCGCCCGGCTGGGGCGAGCGCAGTGAGACCACCGGAGGCGACGACGCCGACTCCCGCACCTCCGCCACGCCCCGCCCGCGCCGCCGCCTCGGGGTGATCGCCGCGCTCGTCGCCGTGCTCGGGCTCGCCGCCCTCGGCACGGCCGCCTCCGTCGCGCTGGCCCCTCGCCCGTCGCTGGAGGTCTTCACCGAGCCCTGGGCCGTCCCGGACGACGTCGCCACGCGCCCGCTGTCGACCCTCGCGAGCCTCCGCGTCTTCCACTGGGGGCCGACGCGCTACCTGGGCAGCATCGCCGGAGTCGACTACTTCGCCACCCTCAGCCTCGACTCCTTCTCGGCCGCGGAGCTCGCCGACGAGTCCGTCTGCCTCTACGGGCTCGCGCGCTCCGACGGCGACGTCGTCGTCACGGACTGCGCGGCGACCGCCGACTTCATCGCGAGCGGCATGACCCTCTCGCCCGACGACTACCAGGGCGACGCGGGCGGCACCGGAGTCGCCTGGGGTCCGACCGGAGGGATCCGCTCGGCCGGCTGAGGCGGCTCCGCCCGACTCCACCCGGCCCGCCGCCGTCCCCGATCAGCCCGCCCCAGGCCCCGCCCGTCAGACCCGCCGCGTCGACGCCCGCTCTACCAGCGGCATCGGCACCAGCACCCGCTCGCCCGGAGCGCCGCTCAGCAGCAGCTCGACCGCCCGGCGGCCCATCTCCTCGTGCGGCAGCGCCACGGTCGTCAGCCCGGGGCGGAGGTAGGCGGCCAGCTCGTCGTCGTCGAACGACACCACCGCGACGTCGCCGGGGATCGTGAGCCCCGCCTCCGCGACCGCCTGGTAGGCCTCACGCCGAGCGGCTTCGGGCACGACGGCGCGGGCGGACAGGTCGCCTTCGCCGACCCGGACGCGGGAGTCGGCTTCGCGTTCCTCACCAACCGGATGGAGGGGGTCGGCGACGTGCGCGCGACCCGCGTCGTCGAGGCGCTCGCGACCGCGCTGCGACTGCCCGTTCCGCGCGGACTCTGACCCCTCCGCGCGGACTCTGACCCCTCCGCGCCACCCCCGTCAAGGGGTGGGGCGCCCGGTCGGCGCCGTCCTAGCGTCGGGGGACGGGCCGACCGGAGGGGCGGTCCGGGATCCAGGGGAGGGCGAGATGCAGAAGCTGTACTACGCGAGCGGATTCGTGCTGCTGGGCGACGAGGTGTGCTCGGCGGTCGTCGAGTACGCGCAGGCGCTGGCGAACGTGGGGAAGTCGGACCTGGTCGTGGTGCCGTCGCTCTCGGACGAGGGGCTGCGAGGCGAGACCCGTCTCCTGGTCGGACCGGCCAGCCAGCTCTTCACCAGCCCGGCGCTCGACCGCGGCGTCGACCTCGACGATCCGGAGGCGGTGGAGTCGATGCGCGAGAAGACCCGACGGCTCCAGCCCGCGCGGCCGACCGTGCAGCCGCGCGGCGAGGGCGACGACAGCGAGGACGACGGCGGGACCGACTACCTCTGACGCCTCAGGTGTCGAGCGTGGTGCTGGGGCGCTCGCCGAAGCGGTGGGCGTACGAGGCCGAGAACCGGCCGAGGTGCGCGAAGCCCCAGCGCCGTGCGACCTCGCTGACGCTGACGACTCCGGACTCGCCCGCCCGCAGCTCCTTCTGCACGCCGTCCAGCCGGATCCGCCGCAGGTAGTCGACCGCGGTGAAGCCGAACTCGCGCCGGAACTCGGTCTGCAGCGTCCGCAGGCCGATGCCCGCCGCGTCGGCGATCTGCTCGGTCCGGAGCGGCTCGTGGGCGTGCTCGTACATGTACTCGATCGCCTGGCGGAGGCGCCCCGAGCGGGGTACTCCGAGGTCGCCGGGAGTGTCCAGCGTCGAGTGCGGGAAGGTCTCGAGCAGGGCGACGGCGACCGCGCGGTCGGCCTCGCGGCGCAGCAGCGGCGAGCTGTCGGCGTCGTAGATCACCCGGGCGACCGTCGCGACGGTCGCCGACCAGCGCCGCAGCGCCGCGCCCTCGGGCCGTGAGGTCGTGTCGAAGAGGAGGGGGCCGCGGGTGCCCTCGACCTCCTCCGCGATGCCCTCGAGGTACGCGCCGTCGAAGTGGATGAGGTTCTGGCGGTAGTCGTGGAACTCGAACCGGCTGGGGCGGTCGTTGACGAAGATCGCCGGCTGCCCGAATCCGAGGTTCACCGCGTCGCCGTCGAGATCGGTGACGCCCGCGCCGGCGGTCAGCCACGAGACGACGTACTCGCCTTCGGTCTGGATCGAGCCCTGCACGGAGCCGGCGAACTGGCTGCCGCGGAGCGTCACATCGCCGTCGCCGACGGATGTGTAGCGGTACGAGAAGTCCTCGCCGGGCTCGACGACGAAGCGGTGCCCGTTGTACGACTGCTCGAAGAGGGCCCGCGCCTGCTCGATGTCACGCCCGCCGATGTCGGAGCGCATGACCTCGTCCTTCTCGTTCATCCCGATCAGGGTCGCACGAGGAGAGCTCCTCACCGCGTGCCCCGAACGGGGAATTCGTTAAGCGGATAAACCAGTCGCGGGTCCGGCGGCGCGGGTCATGGCCTGGACGGTCGCCGCCTGGAACTGCGTGAGCAGCACCACGGTGTGCCGCGCTCCGGCTTCCACGGCGAGCGAGAAGGTGGCGCCGGCCGGAGTGGCCCGCCAGGAGCGGATGTCGCGGGTGCCGACGCGGGTCGAGTCGCCGGTGCCGACGCTCCGCAGCACCAGGGAGTCGGGCAGGACGCAGAGCGCGCCCGTCACGCCGTCGACAGTGGAGGAGCACTCGAAGCCCGCGTCGTCGTGCACTGCACCGGCGAGCTCGACGAAGTCGGTGACCTCCATCGGCTCGTCGTCGTCGCGCCTGGACACGGCGCGCTCAGGCAGCGTGCGTGAGCCCGGAGGACTCGGGCTGCTGCGCCGGCTCGGTGACGATCCGCAGGCCCCGGCCGCTGTTGGCCTCCTCCATCAGTGCGCGCACCCAGGTGGCGTTGATCGCCGGCATGCGGCTTCCGTGGAACGAGAACTGGAGGGGGATGGTCGGGTGCAGCCACAGCGTCTGGCGTCCGGTGCCGTGCGCGCTCGAGGCGTCGAGCTGGAAGGCGAACGCCTCGTCGCGGCGGAACTTGTTGATCATGACGATCTGGAGGTGCGCGAGCGCGCGGTCGTCGATCTCGTGCGAGGTGGGGGGAGTGCCGTAGAGGAGAGCGCCCATGGTGCGTGCCGCCGTTCTGTGCTGTGTCGCGGGTGCCGGCCGCGACGGTGGGTGCCCCGGCGAGTGCCGCCGGGAGGGGGAGTGCGAGATGGTGGGGGTGTTCGTGGGGAGCAGGACCCGGGGTGCGCTGTGCCGCCGAGTCGAGTGTCCGGAGTGTCGATCCGAGGGTGCCGGGCTCCGGGATGTCGAGCCCGGATGCCGTCGCGCCGAGCCGTCGATCCCCGCTGACGCCTGCTCTGCAGGCCCGTGGAGTCGGGCGGTCGGGCCGTCCCTCCGGCTGTTCTCCGAAAGTACGCCCCTCGTTCGGAGGGCACGTGTCGCTATCCGGAATGCGAAGCAGTGGCCCCGGCCGCCGGGCGGACTCCCAGCCGGGTGACTCCGGGGCTCAGTTGCGGGTGCCTCGGGTGGGCGGTGCGGCTGCGTCGAGACACGCGCTCGTGCGCGAGACGCCGTCTCGGCGGCGGTGTGTCGGGCGGGCCGGCGGTGTCTCGGCGGGGCGTGTGGAGCGGGAGGAGGCGTGACAGTGCGCTCACTGGACAGGGCGTGCGGCTCCGTCGAGACGCCGTCTCCGCGGCGGTAACTCGGCGTGCGCGGGAGGGTGCGCTCCTCCGCGAGTCGTCGCGCCACCGCTCCGGCGGGGGTGCCGACGCTCAGAAGGCGTAGCGGACGCGGCAGTAGGGGAGGTGCTCGGCGAGGAGGGCGCGGAAGCGGTCGAGGGCCGCGCGCTTGAGGTCGCGTCGGTAGCGGATGTTGACGGCGCCGTTCTCGGAGACCTTCTGCTCCTGGCGTCCCGGCTGCCAGAGCAGCGACTCCGCCTTCGGGTGCCAGCCGAGGTTCACCTCGTGCAGGCCCTCGTTGTGGGTGAGGAGGATCACCTCGGCCGCGAGCTGCGCCTTCGCCCGCGGGTGGAGGGCGGCGTCGAGCTGGTCGAAGAGCTCGGTCCAGTCCTGCTGCCAGGTCTCGGTGAGGATTACCGGCGAGAAGTTGACGTGCACCTCGAAGCCGGCGTCGACGAAGTCGTTGATCGCCGCGATCCGCTCGGCCATCGGCGAGGTGCGGATGTCGGTGACCTTCGCCGTCTCGGCGGGCATCAGCGAGAACCGGATGCGCGTGCGCCCGAGCGGGTCCCACTCGAGGAGCTCGCGGTTGACGTACTTGGTCGCGAAGGACGCCTTGGCGGTGGGCGACATCCGGAACAGCTCGCAGAGGTCGCGGACGTTCCCGCTCAGCAGCGCGTCGACGGAGCAGTCGCTGTTCTCGCCGATGTCGTAGACCCAGGCCTCCGGGTCGCACTGGTTCGCCTCGGCCTTGGGGCCCTGCTTGCCGATGTGCCGGGCGAGGTGGCGCTGGATCTGCTCGATGTTCGTGAAGAGCGTGATCGGGTTGCTGTAGCCCTTCCTCCGCGGCACGTAGCAGTACACGCACGCCATGGCGCAGCCGTTGGCGGTGGAGGGGGCGATGAAGTCGGCCGAGCGGCCGTTCGGGCGCGTGACGAGCGACTTCTTCACCCCGAGCACGAGCGCCTCCGTCTTGATGCGCACCCAGCGCGCGACGTTCGCCTCGTCGCCGTGCACCTCCGGGATCAGCCAGTGCGACTCGACGGGAACGATCTCGGCGCCCGGCCATCGCGCCACGACCTCCTGCCCACGGGGCAGCTCGAGCGCGGCCGGCTCGGCGTAGATCCGCCGGATGTCGAGCAGGCGCCGCTCGCGGACCTGCGCGGACGCGGGGCTCGGAGCGGTGTCGGACATGAGTCCGTTCTATCGGCGACCACCGACATCCGCGGTGGCGAGGCCGTCGCCCGCCGCGCAGGTCCTCCGCCCGGCTGCAGGCACCGTGGCGCCGCTCCCTCAGGATGGAGGCATGCCCTCCTCCGCCGACCGCTTCCGCCGCGCCGCCGTCGAGCTCGCGCAGACCTCCGAGCGGCAGGTCGAGTGGGCGCTCGCCGTCACGGAGGATGCGCGCCTCCTCGCCCTGATCGACGAGCTGCCCGCGCAGCACCGGCAGCCGTCCCTGCTCTTCTCGGTCGCGCGGCTGCTCGGCGTGCCCGACGTCGACGGCGCCGGATTCGCCGCGTGGCTCCGGAGCGAGTGGGCGCGGGTGGCGCCGGTGGCGGCGGAGCGGAGGACGCAGACCAACGAGGCGCTGCGGTGCGCGCCCCTGGTCGCGGCGCTGGAGCGGATCACGGAACCCGGTGAGCCGGTGGCGCTCGTCGAGATCGGCGCCTCCGCGGGGCTCTGCCTGGCGCCGGAGCGGTACTCCTACGCCTTCACGGCGAGCGACGGCGAGACGCGGCTCGGGTCGGGCGCGCCTCTGCTGCGGTGCGCGGTGAGCGGAGGCGCGGCGCCGGCACGGCTGCCGGTCGTCGCGTGGCGCCGGGGGCTCGACCTGGCGCCGCTCGACGTCCGCTCGCCCGAGGACGTCGCCTGGTTGGAGGCGCTGCTCCCGCCCGACCGCCCGGAGCGGACCGCGCGGCTCCACTCGGCCGTGGAGACTCTGCAGGACGACCCGCCCACGATCGTCGCGGGTGATGCGGCCGCCGAGCTGCCCGCCCTGCTCGACGCGGTGCCGCCGGGTCTGCGGACGGTCGTCGTCTCGCTCGGGACCCTGGTCTATCTTCCGTGGGCCGCGCGCGAGAGCGTCCTGGCGACGGTCGCCGATCGCGGCGCGAGCCTGGTGACGCTTGAGGCGGAGGCGCTGCTCCCGCACCTCGTCGCCGCGCGCGGAGACCGCACGGCTCCCGAGCCGACCCCGTTCCTGCTCGCCGCCGACGGCGTCCCGCTCGCGAGCGCGGCCGCCCACGGCGGCACCCTCTCCTGGCTGGCCTGAGCCGCGCTCCCGCGCCGGGAGCGGGGTGCCCGAAGCCCGGGAGGTGCCCGGCGCCCGGTGCCCGCTCCGCCCCGGCGCTCGACCCGCGCCCACTGTTCAAGAGTTGTCGCACTCAGCGTCGAGTGCGACGACTCCTGGACTCTCGCGGAGGAGCGAGCCCGAAGCCCGAAGCCCAACGCGCAGCGACCAGAGCTCTGAGCTCAGGCGCTCGGCCCGATCGTCCGCCCACTGTTCACGAGTTGTCGCACTCAGCGTCGAGTGCGACAACTCCCGGACAGTCGCGAAGGAGAGGGCGTCGAAATGCAGCGCCGAAAGCTCGGAGTCCCGGCGCTCGACCCGCGCCCACTGTTCAAGATTTGTCGCACTCGGCGTCGAGTGCGACAACTCCTGGACTCTCGCGGAGGGGAGGACGGCCGAGCGCAGGACTCAGAGCTCAGAGCCGGAGCTCAGAGCGTCCAGCGTCCAGCGCCCAGCGCCCTACAGTCCGTCGACGACGAGCTGCGTCGCGCGCGGGACGTACGAGGTGTTCGTCGTCGGGTCCCAGCCCACGAGCGCGACCGCGTCGCCGCCGACGCGCGCGGTGATGCCCACGAGCGAGAACGGCTTGCCGCCCACGGCTCCGGACACCTTCCAGCCGAGCGTCTCGTCGGCGCCGGTCAGCGTCTGCTCGGTGCGCTCGACGGTCGTCTCGACCGGCACGCCCTGCATGGCGAAGAGCGTCGAGCCGGAGGCGCAGCGCGTGGTCGCGTCGGTGGCGCTCGCGAGGAGCGAGGCGGCCGCGTCGGCGGTGCCGGTGCTCGACACGACGGCGGTCATGGAGCGGTCGGCGCTGGTGCCGTACGAGAGTCCGGCGGCGGGCTGCGCGGTGTCCCAGCCCAGGCCGAACGGCGAGAGGCAGCTCGCGTCGGTCGCGGTGAGGCCGGGGTAGATCGAGTCGAGCATCTCCTGGATGCTCGCGTACTCGCCGGGCACGAACTGCACGCCGGTCAGCACGGCGGCCACCTGCTCGCCGGTCTTCTGAGCGGTGTCGGCGGCAGGGGCGGCGGCCGTCGCGGTGGCGGACGGGGCGGCCGACGACGAGGGGAGCGTCGGAGTGAACGGGCGGAGGGTCGATCCGCTCGTCGCGGTCCCCGCGCAGCCCGAGAGGGCGAGCAGCAGCGCGCCTCCGATCAGAGTCGTGCGCAGCAGTGTCTTGGACATCATGTCTCCCCCTTCGCCCGCCGGCGCCGCACCGGGGCGCCTGAGGCTAGCAGAGCCTCGCGTCCCGGAGGCGGCCCGGCGCCGCCCGCGGGACGGGGGCGACCCGGTGGCTCCCGCAGGCCGGAGGCGGTCCGGCAGCGCGTGCGGATCGGAGTCGGCCCGGCCCCACCCGCACGACGAAGCCCGGAACCCCGAACCCACGCCTCCGACGGCCGCTCCCGCCGCCTCCGCTCCGCAGCTCAGATCTCCTTGTGCCCGAGCTCGGCTCCCGCGAGCAGGCGGATCTCCGGCTCGGCGATGCCCTCCAGCTCCAGCACCACGACGCGGTTGCGGCCGGCGCGGGTGACCGGCGAGGGGACGATCAGCGTCCGCTGCGGTCCGCGACGCCAGTAGCGTCCGAGGAGGAAGCCGTTCAACCAGACCAGGCCCTTGCCCCAGTGCAGCGTGTCCACGTACAGGTCGGCCTGCTCGTCGAGGTCGAACGAGCCGGAGGCGAGCTGCGGCCCGGCCGAGAACGCCGGTGCCGCGACGGCCAGGTCGGGGAGGCACTCGAGCGCGAGGGCGCGCGCCGCCCAGCCGGTCAGCGGGGCGCCGTCGAGCGTCACGCCTCCGATCAGGCCCTTGTGCTCGCCGATGCGCGTGCCGTAGTTCACCCGGCCCTGGTTCTCGACCAGGATCGCGAGCTCGCCGCGTCCGCTCGGCAGCGTCAGCGCCCGCTCGTGGTGGTCGCGCGCCAGCACGCCCACCGGCACGCCGTCCAGCAGCACCCAGGCGCGGTCGCGCACCTCCTCGCCCACCACGAGGCGGGCCGGAGCGGAGGAGCCGTCGAGCGTCGTCGTGAAGAGCACGAAGCCGTCGTCGTGGCCGAGGTCGTCGAAGCTGGCCATCGCGTCGAGGTGCGCGGCCGGTCCGAACGCCTGGCCGAGGCCGAGCAGCGCCGGGCCGGGGACGAGCGGAGCGGTCAGGGCGGGGGCCGGCGGGCGCACCGCGGGCACCTCCTCCGGCACCGGCGCGTAGCGCGCGATGACCTCGCGGAACGCCCAGAACTTCGCGGTCGGGTCACCGCCCTCGTCGAGCGGGGCGTCGTAGTCGTAGCTCGTCGTGATCGCGGCGTAGCGGCCCTTGTCGTTCGCGCCGCTGGTCAGGCCGAAGTTGGTGCCGCCGTGGAACATGTAGATGTTGACCGAGCCGCCGGCCGCGAGCAGCGTGTCGAGCTCCTGGGCGGAGGCGTCGGCGTCCGTCGTGTGGTGCTGGGTGCCCCAGTCGTCGAACCAGCCGCACCAGAACTCCATGCACATCAGCGGGCCGGTGGGCTGGAACTCGCGCAGCGTCGCGAGGCGCTCCGTGGTCCGCGAGCCGAACGAGCCGGTGAGGTGCAGGCCCGGCAGGCTGCCGTCGGCGAGCATCTGCGGAGTGGGCTGGTCGATGGTGGTCAGCGGCACTGTGATGCCGGAGTCGCGGGTCACCCGCACGAGCTCGGCCAGGTACTCCTTGTCGGAGCCGTACGCGCCGTACTCGTTCTCGATCTGCACGAGGACCACGGGCCCGCCGGCATCGATCTGGCGCGGAGCCACGATCGAGTACACGCGGCGCAGGTAGTCGCTGACCGCGGCGAGGTAGTTCGGCTCCGAGCGGCGCACGCCCACCTCGGGGTCGCGGAAGAGCCAGGCCGGGAGGGCGCCGTTGTCCCACTCCGCGCAGATGTAGGGGCCGGGGCGCACGATCGCGTGCATGCCCTCGGCGGCGATCAGGTCGAGGAAGCGGCCCAGGTCGAGCCCGGCGTCCTCGCGCCACTCGCCGCGGCGCGGCTCGTGCGCGTTCCAGGCGACGTAGGTCTCGATGGTGTTCAGGCCCATCAGGCGGGCCTTGCGGATCCGGTCGGCCCAGAGGTCCGGGTGGATGCGGAAGTAGTGCAGCGCCCCCGACAGGATGCGGTGCGGGCGGCCGTCGAGCTCGAAGTCGGCCGCGCCGATGGCGAAGCGGCTCTCGGGAGCGGTGGTCATCTGGATCCCCCTCAGGATCGGTGCCCGGTGTGTCCGAGCGTGAGAACGACGCGGGGCCGACCGGAGCGATCCGGCCGGCCCCGCGTCGAGCAGTGGTGCTACTCCGAGACGGTGAAGCCCTGCGCGTTGCCGTACTGGACGAGCTTGCTCTGCCAGTCGGCGAGGCCCTGGTCGAGGCTGGTGCCGTTGGCGTACGCCTGGCCGACGGTGTCGCCGAAGACGCTGTTCGCGTAGACCTGGTAGGGCAGGTACGACCAGCCGGAGCGGACGTCCTTCGAGGCCTGGGTCAGCACCTCGTTGATCTTCTGGCCGCCGAAGTACTCCGACTCCTGACCGGTGAAGTCCGTGCTGTCGAGGTCGGCCGTGGTCGACGGGAATCCGCCGCTCTGCAGGAAGACGTCGACCGAGGCCTGGTCGCTGTTCAGCCAGCGCAGGAACGCGGCGGCCAGCGCCGGGTTCTCGCTCTGCTTGGTGACGGACTGGCCGCCACCGCCGTTCTCGGCGCTGACGGCGGTGCCGTCGTAGGTCGGGATCGGCGCGACGGCCCAGTCGCCGGAGGCGTCGGGGACGCTGGACTCCAGCACGCCGGGCATCCAGGCGCCGGTCACCAGCGAGGCGATGGAGCCGTCGGCGAGGCCCTTGTACCACTCGTCGCCCCAGGCGGGGGTGTCCGAGAGCAGCTTCTTCTCGACGAGCTGGTTCCAGACGCCGGTCCACTTGGCGGTGCCCTCGTCGGCGAGGTCGATCTTCACGTCCGTGCCGTCGGTGGTGAACGGCTCGCCGCCCGCCTGCCAGATCATGCTGGTCGCGAAGCCGGCGTCGCCGGTGTCGGCGGTGATGTACTTCGACGGGTCGGCGGTGTGCAGCTTCTCGGCCGCGGCCACGTACTCGTCCCAGGTGGCGGGGACGGCGATGCCGTACTGGTCGAAGACGGTCTTGTTGTAGAACAGCGCCATGGGGCCCGAGTCCTGCGGGAGGCCGACGAGCTTGCCGTCGATGTTGACGCTGCCCCAGGTGGAGGCGGAGTACTTGTCCTCGAGGTCGCCCATGCCGTACTGCGACAGGTCGAGGAGCGAGTCCGACAGCGCGAACTGCGGCATGGCGTAGTACTCGATCTGGACGACGTCGGGGGCGCCCGAGCCGGCCTTGATCGCGTTCTCGAGCTTGGTGTACTCGTCCTTGTTGGTGCCGGCGTTGACGAGCTCGACGTCGACCTTCGGGTAGGCCTTCTCGAACGCGGCGACCTGCGCCTCGGCGCTGGGGGTCCAGCTCCAGTACGTGATCTTGCCACCGGCCTCGAGGGCGGAGTCGAGGTCGGCGGCGGAGCCGGCGCTCGTGGTCGTGCCGCCACCGGAGGTGGACGAGCAGGCCGCGAGGGAGCCGGCGGCCAGGGCCGCGACGGCCGCGACCGTCAGGGTCCGCCTGAGGGCGGAACGGGCGATCTTCATGGTGGTGTTTCCCTTCACTTCTTCGTGCTGCGGGTGCTGTGGACGGGGCAGGACGCTCCGGCCGGGGGATGGGTAGGGGGAGGGCTCAGCCCTTGACGCTGCCGGCGCTCAGACCGGACTGCCAGAAGCGCTGGAGTCCGAGGAAGGCGACGACGATGGGGATGATCGTGAGGAGCGAGCCCGTGATCACGAGGTTGTAGATCGGCTGCGCGCTGACGCCGGTGGCCTGCGCGTTCCACTGGTTGAGGCCGACGGTGAGCGGGTACCAGGTGGGGTCGCTCAGCATGATCAGCGGGAGGAAGTAGTTGTTCCAGGTCGCGACGACCGAGAACAGCAGCACGGTCACGATGCCGGGGGCGAGGAGGCGGATGGAGATGGTGAAGAAGGTGCGGAACTCGCCCGCCCCGTCCATCCGCGCCGCTTCGAGCAGCTCGGTGGGCACCGACTCCACCGCGTAGACCCACACCAGGTACAGGCCGAACGGGCTGATCAGCGAGGGGATGATGATCGCCCACGGGGTGTTGGTCAGGCCGAGCTGGCTGAACATGAGGAACGTCGGGACGGCGAGGGCCGTGCCGGGGACCGCGATCGCTCCGAGCACCACGGCGAAGACCGCCTTGCGGCCCGTGAAGCGGAACTTCGCGAGGCCGTAGCCGGCGAGCGTGGCCAGGAGCGTCGCTCCTCCGGCGCCGACGACGACGTAGAGCAGGGTGTTGCCGAGCCAGCGGAGGAAGATCCCGTCGCGGTAGCTGAGGGTGTCGGCGATGTTCTGGAAGAAGACGAAGTCGCCGTCGAACCAGAGGCCGAAGCTCGAGAGCAGGCCGGCCTGCGTCTTCGTCGCGTTGATGACCAGCCAGGCCAGCGGCACGAGGCTGTAGAGGATGAAGACCGACATCAGCAGGGTGAAGGCGATCGACTTCTTGGGCTGCACCGAGGAGCCGCGGCGGGCGGCCGGGCGCTTCGGGGCGCGGGCGGGCGTCCGGGGAGCGGTCGCGAGGGCCATCAGTTCTCCTTCCGCGCGCCGCGGAGCTGCACGACGTAGGCGATCACCGCGGTGATCACGCCCATGACGATGGCGACCGTGGCCGACGCGTTGTACTGCTGACCGGCGAAGGACAGGTTGTAGGCGTACATGTTCGGGGTGAAGTAGGTGGTGATGATGTTCGGCGCCAGCGTCCGGAGGATGTTCGGCTCGTTGAACAGCTGGAAGCTGCCGATGATCGAGAAGATCGTGGCGATGACGATCGCGCCGCGCAGGGCGGGCAGCTTGATCGAGCGGATGACGCGCATCGGGCCGGCGCCGTCGATCTCGGCCGCCTCGTAGAGCTCGCCGGGGATCGTCTTCAGCGCGGAGTAGAAGATGAGCATGTTGTAGCCCACGAACTCCCACGTGACGATGTTGCCGATCGAGGCGAGGATCCAGTCGCGCGAGAAGGGCTGGACGACGTCGGAGCCGAGCAGGTCGTTGACGTTCGCGGCCAGGCCGAAGTTGTCGCCGTAGATGAAGCCCCACATCAGCACCGCGACGACCGCGGGGACGGCGTAGGGGAGGAAGACCACGATGCGGAAGAAGCCGGTGCCGTGGAGGCGGCCGCTGTCGATCGCGAGGGCCGCGACGAGGGCCAGCACGAGCATCACGGGGACCTGCACGACGAGGAACAGCAGGACGCGGCCGAAGCCCTCCCAGAAGTTCGGGTCGGTGAAGATCGCGGCGTAGTTCGCGAAGCCGACGAAGGAGTTGCCGCCCACCAGCTGCTCGCGGAAGAGGCTGAGGTAGATCGAGTAGACGACCGGGGCGATGAAGACCAGGAGGAAGACGACGAGGAAGGGTGCGACGAACGCCAGGCCCTTCCACTCGCTCTTCGCCCGCGACTTCGGGGCCGCGAGGGGGGACGCCGGAGGGGCGACCTCGCTCAGCGGGACGGGGGGAGACGTCGTCGTCATGGGATTCCGTTCGGGGAGTAGTGCGGGCCCGTCATGTTCACGTCAACATGGCAGAGCGTCACCGTAGCATGTCCACGTCGCCACCCGCGACTGTTCCTGCGTCACGGTTCGGCGCACGATGCACCACGGCTGACGGGCGGCGCGCTATAAAGGGAAGCCCATGTCACTCGAGACCGACCGCCCGTCCCCGTCCACCCGGCCGCGACGCGGCGTCTCGATGGCCGACGTGGCCCGGCGCGCGAACGTCTCCGGCCAGACGGTCTCGCGGGTGTCGAACGGCAAGCAGAACGTCGACGGCGAGACGCGCGAGCGGGTCCTCGAGGCGATGCGGGCCCTCGGGTACCGGCCCAACAGCGCGGCGCGGGCCCTGCGGACGGGCCGCTTCCAC
Organism: Rathayibacter sp. AY1A5; assembly: GCF_002930875.1. Taxonomy (NCBI): domain Bacteria; kingdom Bacillati; phylum Actinomycetota; class Actinomycetes; order Micrococcales; family Microbacteriaceae; genus Rathayibacter; species Rathayibacter sp. AY1A5. The sequence goes on from NZ_PSTM01000015.1 coordinate 54,175, forward strand.
AGCATCGGCGTGATCATGTTCACGCTGTCCTCGTTCGGCAACATGCGCACCCTCGACGCCATCGCGATCGCGGCCGCCGACGCGGGCTACTCGATCACCCTCATCCCCGTCTCCCACCCCACCCAGGGCGAGGTGTCGGTCGCGTTCCACCGGCTGAGCGAGGAGGCGGTCGACGGCGTCATCATCATCGTCGAGGCGCACCTGCTCGACGAGGCAGACATCGTCCTCCCGCCGGACCTGCCCGTGGTGGTCGTCGACTCCGCCGGCGGCGAGAAGTACCCGGTGGTCGACACCGACCAGATGTCGGGCGCCCGCCAGGCCGTCGAGCACCTGCTCGGACTCGGACACCGCACCGTGCACCACATCGCCGGCCCGGACCGCTCCTACTCCGCCGAGCGCCGCCACGAGGCGTGGGAGTCGACCCTGATCGAGCGCGGCGCCCCGGTGCCGGAGGTGCTGGTCGGCGACTGGTCCACCGACTCCGGCTACCGCCTCGGCAAGCGGCTCGCCGCCGATCCGGAGGTCACCGCGATCTTCGCCGCCAACGACCAGATGGCGCTCGGCGTGCTGCGCGCCCTGCACGAGGCCGGACGCGCCGTGCCCGGCGAGGTGAGCGTCGCGGGCTTCGACGACATGCAGGAGTCGGCGAGCTTCTGGCCGCCGCTGACGACGGTGCGCCAGTTCTTCGGCGACACGGGCCGCCGCTCGGTCGACATCCTCCTGCGCGAGCTCGAGTCGGGCGAGCGCACCGGCGTCTCGCTCGTGCCGACCCGCCTCATCGTCCGCGAGAGCACCGGCCCGGCCCCCGCCGCCTCCTGACGCTTCCGCGGAGCCGGCCCGCGGAGCCCTCCCGCCCTTCACGCTGATCGAGGAGCCGGCCCCGCCGGCGTATCGAGATCCCCGCGACCGGACCCCCTCCGCCGGGCCCGCGCCCCTCCCCGTGCCCGCTCGACCGCGGAGCTCGCGATACTGTGAGCCCTCTCACCCCGGACCTCCAAGGAGACGCACATGTCGGTCGGCCTGCTCGCGGTTGTCGATGACATCCTCACCGCCGCCCTGAAGGCGAGCGCCAAGACGGCGGGCGTCGTGATCGACGACGCGGCCGTCACCCCGCAGTACGTGCAGGGCCTCACGCCCGCGCGGGAGCTGCCGGTGGTCGGGCGGATCGCGCTGGGGAGCCTGTTCAACAAGTTCGTCATCATCATCCCGCTGGCGCTGCTGCTCTCGGCGTTCGCGCCGCAGGTGCTGCCGTACCTGCTGATCCTCGGCGGCGCGTTCCTCTGCTTCGAGGGGGCGGAGAAGGTGCTCGAGTGGTTCGGCGTCTCGCACGGCGGCCACGAGACGGAGGCGCGTGACGAGAAGAAGCTCGTCTTCGGCGCCATCCGCACCGACCTCATCCTGAGCACCGAGATCATGCTGATCGCGCTCGACGGCCTCGACCCCGACTTCGGGATCTGGCCCACGCTCGGCGCGCTCCTGGTCGTCGGGCTCGGGATGACCGTGCTCGTGTACGGCGCCGTCGCGCTGCTCGTGAAGATCGACGACGTGGGCCTGCGCCTGATGAAGAACGCGGCCCGCGGCGTGCGGCGCACCGGGGCGAGGATCGTCGCGTCGATGCCGGTCGTGTTCCGCGCGATCAGCATCATCGGGACGCTCGCCATGCTCTGGGTCGGCGGGCACCTCGTCGTCGCGAACCTCGTCGAGACGGTGTGGCACGGTCCGTACGACCTCGTGCACGTCGTCACCCACGCGGTCGAGGGCGCGGGCCCGGTCGTCGTGTGGCTGGCCGACACCTTCGTCTCGATGATCTTCGGCCTCGTGCTGGGTCTGGTCATCGCGGCCGTCGTGATGGGCGTCTCGCGTCTGCGCACCCGCGACGAGGCGGCCGCGGGGCACTGAGCGGGGTCTCGGTACTCCGCGTGCCGCGGCTGGTCGACGGCATGAGTGGGGGCGGCGTCTCGACCGGTTCGGAGTCGGAGAGGTCTCGATACGCCGCGTGCCGCGGTCGCCCGACCGGCACCGGATCATGCCGATCGAGTAGCCCGCGCCGCGGGCGTATCGGAATCCCGCGACGCGCTGCGCCCGCAGCGCCGCTTTGATGAACGACGGACCGCCCCCGTCCCCGGAGGGGCGGAGGCGGTCCGTGTCAAAGGGGGCGTCAGCAGCTGCGGGCCGCGTACGCTCCCGTCGCCACCGAGGTGACCTGCTCACCGTCGACCGTGCCCGTCGCGGTGACGGTGGCCTGGCCGGCCGGCACCGAGGCCGCGCGCGTGGTGAACGCGGCGCTGCCGCTCGCGCCAGGCGCGACTCCGGTGACCTGCTTCGACCCGGAGGGCGTCGCGATGGTCATCGAGACCGGCACGCCGGACTCGTTCTTCGCCGCGACGGTGAGCGTCACCTTGCCGGCGATGCAGCGGGTGGTCGCCGTGACCGCGACCGCGAGGGCGGCGGGCGCCTTCAGGGTCACCGTCACCGTCGTGGTCGAGGTGACGGAGCCGTCGGCCGCGCGGACCGCGATGGTCGCGACTCCGCCGTTCGCCGTCGTCGGCTGGGTGATCCGCACGGTGGCCGCCGAGTCGGTCGCCACTGCTCCGATCACCGGCATCGCCGTGCCCTCGACGGTGACCGCGTAGGAGGTGCGGGCCGGGTCGAACCCGGCGATGCCCGCTCCTCCGACGCGCAGGGCGCCCAGCGTGGCGACCGCGGCGGGCGAGGCGACCGACTCGTAGAGCTTGGTCTCGGCAACGATCAGGTGCGTGTTGTCGTAGGCGTTCATCACGACGCGGAAGGCCTTGGCCGTGACGGGCGCGAACGACGCGACCAGGGTCGGAGCCGTTCCGCCGGCCGGCGACGCGAGGGCCACGGCCGACTCGTAGCCGGGGACCGCGGTCCAGGTCGTGCTGTCAGCGGCCTGGTACTGCAGCTGGTAGGTCTGCGCCCAGCTGGTGCCGCCGTCGGCCAGGAACTGCACCGACACCTTCTCGACCTGGTGGGTCGAGGGGAAGGTGTAGGTCAGCGAGCTCTGCGCGGCCTTGGTGCCGTTGGTCCAGTTCGACCAGCCCTTGTCGCCGTCGACGCCGTTGCGGGTGCGCTCCGGTCCGTAGCCCGACTCCGACGACGACGCGGTCGCGACGATGCCGGCGTCCGGGTTGAAGTTGCGGAGCGTGCCCGTGGTGACGAGCACCGTGAGCGTGGCGGGGAGCGTCGCGCCGTCGGCGGTCGCCGTTCCCGAGACCGTCACCTGCCCGGCCCGGGCGAGGGAGGCGGTGGTGAGCGGCGTCCAGTCCCAGACGACCGGCACCGGGAAGGTGCTGGCCGAGGCGCCCACGCGGGCGGGGACCGTCGTCGGGGCCGAGGCCTTCACTCCGGCGACCGAGGCGCCCGCGGCGGCCGTCACCGACACGGGGTCGGTCGCGGTCAGTCCGCCGACGTCGACGAGCGCGGTGACCGTGATCGTCTGGCCGTAGAGGTCGGTCGCGGTGCCGGGCACCTCGACGCGGCCGGTCGCGCCGTACGCCGAGTCGGCGGGGCGCTGCCAGGTGACGGCGAGCGGTGCGCCGGCTCCCCAGGAGTACTGCGGGGTGATGCTCGCGGGCAGGGTCGGAGCGACGCCCGCGGTGGTGCGGACGGCGATCGTCTGGCCGGCGGTCGGCGCGAGGTCGCGGAGGGACCACGACTGGTTCGCTCCGCCGTTGGAGGTGTAGACGCCGACCGACGCGTTGTCGGCACTGGAGCCGCCGTTCACGTCGAGCGACTGGGCGATCGACTCGTTGACGAGCGAGAAGTTCACGCCGTCGGTGGTGTTGACGATCCAGCGGGTCGCGGCGGTCGTCTTCGCCGCGTCGACGGACAGCGAGCGCAGGTCGGTGCCGGCGGTCGTGGCTCCGAGCACGCGTCCGTCGCCGTTGACGAGGACGACGCGGCGGGTGGCCTCGCGCTCGCCGGCGGCGACCTCGCGGACCGTCCAGGTCTGCTTGGCGGCCGTGGCGGAGTCGGTGGCGAGGCCGGTGATCGTGGTCGCGGCGCCCGAGGGGTTGCCGGTCAGGGCCTTGCCGCTCTGGGTGCCGACCAGCTGGTAGCGGTGGCCGTCGCGCAGGGCGGGGGCGGAGTCGGCGACTCCCGAGACTCCGTCGATCGAGAAGCTCGTGACCGACTTGGCGGGCACGGTGATCGTGGCGGTGCGCGAGATGCGGTCGACGCTCACCGGCGTCTTGGCGACCAGGGCGTTGCTCGTGGGAGCGGCTGCCGAGGAGGCCTTCGTGGTGACGTAGGGGGTGACCGTCGCGGTGTCGGCGATGGTGCCGAAGCGGGAGAGGTCGAGCACGACGGTCTTCTCGGTCGCGGTGCTGTTGGTGTGCACGACGGTCGCGCCCGAGCCGTCGCCGCGGACGGCGGCGGTAGAGGAGCTGTCGTTGGAGGGCATCAGGTGGTCGCCCTCGTGGATGAACTTGGTGAAGTTCCGGATGGTGTTGAACTTCGAGTTCGTCTCGACGCCGCAGACCGGGGCCTTGGTGGAGTCGCCACCGGCGTCGGCGACGCGGCGGACCGACTTCCAGACCTCGGTCCCGTTCTCCTGGTACGGCTTGCAGTCCAGGTCGATGTAGACGGAGCCCCAGTTGAGGTTCTCGCCCTTGGGCTTGGGCTGCTGCATGTTGTAGTAGTCCTCGACGGGCTGCCAGAGCACCCACGCCTTGGGCTCGAGCTCGCGCAGGTCGTCGTTGATGCGGCCGGCGATGCCGAGGCCGTTCTCCATGTTGGTGGGGTCGAAGCCGGTGACCCAGTTGCCCTCGATCTCGCTCATCCACAGGTCGGTGTCGGCCTGCTTCGCGAGGTCGCGGACCTTGAGGCGGCCCGAGGTGCCGTAGGTGTGGACGTTCATCCGGTCGACCTCGGCGCGGATCGCGGCGGAGTAGGCGGCCCAGTTCGTCGCGAAGATGTCGGGGTTGGTCTCGTCCATCGCGGCGATGCCGGCGTCGGTGGTCGAGGCGTCCAGCGCGGCGGCGACGTCGGGGATCAGACCCGCCTGGCGCGTCGGTCCGACGTGCATTCCCTCCTGGCGTCCGCCGGTCGGGACGCCGTTGGAGAGCTGCGTGCCCCAGTAGTTCGTGTTCGGCTCGTTGAAGGGGTCGAGCGTGTCGAACTCGATGCCGTACTCGTCCTCCATGTGCTCGGTGACCTTCACGAGGTACTTCGCGAACTGCTCCTCGGCGGCGGGCTTCAGCTGCTCGCTGTTCGCGTCGAAGCCGCCCGAGACGTAGCCGCTCTCGGTCATGAAGTACGGGGCGGAGTTGGAGAACGCCTCCCAATGCGAGATCTGCTTCTCCTCGGCGAGCCTCTCGACCCACCAGCGCTGCGTCTCGTCGGCGGTCCAGTCGTAGGAGGCGGGGTCGTCCGCGTTCCACTTCGCCAGGAGCGCATCGCGGTCGGCGAGCTTCGTGGAGGTGCCGCCGTAGGTCGACGCGTCGCCGGCCGGGTTCGGCTTCCACCAGCCCTCGACGGCGCCGCCCGGGCGGAGGTAGTCCTTCACGTCGGAGGCGTTGCCGCCGCCGATGTTGTAGCGGGCGATGTTCAGGTCGAGGCCGCTGTCGCCGAAGACCTTCTGGTAGAGGTCCTCGCGGAGGGCCTCGGGATAGCCGCCGGTCGCGTTCGCGAACCAGACGAGGCTGGTGCCCCAGCCCTCGAACGCCTCACCGGCGGCGGCGGGGTTCGGCGTGATGCGGAACGCGTCCGCGGCCTGAGCGGGGGCCGCTGCGGCGGGGATCGCCAGCAGTGCTCCTGTGGCCAGGGCGGCGCTCGTGGCGAGCGCGGCGACCCTTCTGAAGGACATCGACATTGATGCGGTCTCTCTTTCGCCATCGAAATGCGGGCGTGTTCACGTGAACGCGCCCTGACGGCCGACTGTACATGTTCACGTCAACAATCGGAAGGTGCTCAGGGGCGGGCGGGGCCCGCGTCGGCGAGAAGCCAGGAGTCGTCGCAGTCGACGCCGAGTGCGACGACTCCTGGACGGTCGTGGGCCTGCGGAGGCGTGCGGCCGCGCGCCGCGACACCCCCGCGCTCAGACGCGGTGCGTCGTCTCCGGGAAGGCCTCGGGCTCGCACTGGATGGTCGCGTGGTCGATGCCGTGGCGCTCGCGGAGGACGGCGAGCACCCGCGAGAGCGCGGTGCGGTAGTCGGCGTCGGGGGCGACGACCACGTGGCCGGTGGCGCTCTCCATGCCCGAGGTGATCGTCCACACGTGCAGGTCGTGCAGCGCGAGCACGCCGGGGACGGCGCAGACGTCGCGCTCGAGTGCCGCGAGGTCGACGTGCGCGGGCGCCGACTCCATGAGGATCCCCAGCGCCTGCCGCGTCAGCGACCAGGTGCGGGGAAGGATCAGCAGCCCGATCAGCACGCCGACGATCGGATCCGCCCACGCCCAGCCGGTGGTGAGCAGCACGATCGCCGCCACGATCACGCCGATCGAGCCGAGCGCGTCGCCGAGCACCTCGAGGGAGGCTCCGCGGAGGGTGATGCTCTCCTTCGCCCCGGCCGACAGCAGGCGCAGGCTCACGAGGTTGACCGCCAGGCCCACGACGGCGGTGATCAGGAGGGGGCCGCCGGGCACCGCGGGCGGTTCGGCGAAGCGGCGGACGGCCTCGACGATCACGAACGCGGCGACCGCGAACAGCAGCAGGCCGTTGGCGAGGGCGGCCAGCACTTCGAGGCGGTAGGAGCCGTAGGTGCGGCCCTTCGCGGCGGGGCGGGCGGCGAGCGAGATCGCGGCGATCGACATCCCGAGGGCCAGCACGTCGGTGCCCATGTGCGCGGCGTCCGAGAGCAGCGCGAGCGAGCCCGTCGCGACTCCGACCGCGAACTCGACGACCATGAACGCCGCGGTCAGCACGAAGGCGGCCACGAGCGGACGCCGGTGCCGCGCGGCGGCGGAGCCGGCCGGAACGCCGTGAGAGTGGCCCATCGGCTCCTCCGATCCCTGTTCGTATAAACAGTCTTGCATGCGTTGGGAGTCGAGCGCGAGCGTCCTCAGCCGACCAGCGGGTCCAGCGCCTCGCCGAGGTAGGGCGCCAGGGTCCGGGCGTACGACTCGGTGAGGTGCCCGAGATCGCGGTACACCTTCACTCCGCCGATCACGAGGGGGCAGCCGCGGTCGTCGCAGAACCAGCGGGTGAGGTCGACGGCGGCGGCGCCCGGCCAGCCCTCGGCGGCGGCGGCCATCAGCTCGCGGTCGGCGAAGGCCTCGTCGAGCGGCACGCTGCAGTCGGCCGCGGAGCCCGGCTCCTCGGCGCAGGCCAGCAGGGAGAGCGAGGGCAGCACCGGATTGTCACGGATCGCGACCACCGTGGATCCGCGGGCGATCAGCGGCGCCCACGACTCGTGGAACCCGTCGATGCCGGCCTGCTCGTCGGGGGTGCCGGACGCGTCGACGAACACGGACTTCTTCGCGGAGTAGGCGGTGACGACGAGCGCGTACGGCTCCTGGCCCGCGAGCTCCTCCTGCAGCTTCCCGTTCCAGACGTCGCAGGAGCGACGGGAGGAGGCGGAGTCGTCGCGCCGCTCCGCGGTCGAGAAGACGCAGCCCGTCTTGTAGTAGGTGTGCAGGTCCCAGCCGCGCTCCTCCGCGACGCCGCGCAGCGCCGGAAAGAAGGACGCCGCGTGCGAGTTGCCGATGAGCAGCACACGGAGGCCGGCGGGATCGCCGAAGCGGCACTCCTTGAGCGCGGTGCCGGAGTTGCCCGTGCTGCACTCGTCGGTGTTCAGCGCGGAGCCGTCCTCCGAGGCGTCGACGGCGGGCAGGCTCGTGGTCCAGGAGTCGGGGCAGGCGTTCGCGAGCGCCGCGGCTCCGACGCAGCCCTCGGTCGAGACGGGGAGGGCGTGCGCGCGGGTGAGGTCGGCGGCGATCGCGGCGTTCGTTCCGGTGAGGCCCGTCGCTCCGACCAGGGCGGCGACGGCCAGCAGGGCCGCCGGGGCGAGCGCGCGGAGGCGGTGCGGGCGCTCGGCGGGGGCGCGGCGGTGGAGGGGGTCCTCGAGGAAGCGCTTCGAGGCGGCGGCCAGGAGGATCGCGGCGGCGATGACGCCCAGGCCCGCGAGGGCGGTCGGGTCCTCGCCGGTGCTCTCGCGCCAGAAGACCAGGAGTGGCCAGTGCCAGAGGTAGATCCCGTAGCTCAGGCCGCCCAGCCACACGAGCGGGCGCAGGGCCAGCAGGCGGCCGACTCCGCGCTCCGGGGCGGGGCCGGTCCCGGCGACGAGCACGAGCACCGCCGAGAGGGTCGGCCAGAGCGCGGCGGTGCCGGGGAACGCGCTCGAGACCCGGAGCACGAATCCGCAGGAGACGACTCCGATCAGCCCCAGCCACCCGGCGACCGTCCGCAGGGCCGCCGGGATCGGCAGTCCCGGGAGCACGAGAGCCGCGAGCGAGCCGAGCCCGAACTCCCACGAGCGGGCGAGGGTGCTGTAGTACGCGGTCGGCTGGTCGATCCCCACCAGCACGACCGAGAACGCGAACGAGAGGACGGTGAGCGCCGCGACGAGCGCCAGCAGGAACCGCGGCAGCTGCGCGCGGCGCCGCAGCAGCACGGCGGCGAGGGTCGCGACGAGCACCAGGGCGAGCCAGACCAGGTAGAACTGCCCCTGCACCGACATCGCCCAGAAGTTCTGCACCGGCGAGTGGAAGTCGTCCTGCGCGAGGTAGTCCACTCCGGCCCGCGCGAGCGCGACGTTCTCGACGTAGAAGGTCGAGGCGAGCACCTCGGTGAAGGTCTGCAGCAGCTGCGAGGGGCGCAGGAGGAGTGGAGCGAGCGCCGCGACGACGACCAGCACCACCGCGGCCGCCGGGAAGAGCCGCGAGGCGAGCCTCCGGAGGAAGGCGATCGGACGCACGCGCCCGAACCGGCGGATCTGGCCGAGGAGGGTCAGGGTGGTGAGGAACCCGGCGATCACGAAGAAGACGTCGACGCCTCCGGAGACGCGGCCCAGCCAGATGTGGAACGTCGCGACCAGGAGGGACGCGACGGCGCGCAGTCCCTCGATCTCGGGCCGGTAGCCGGACGCGTCGGCCTTGCGCACCAGCGCGGACCGGCCGGAGGCGGCGGTGCGGGCGGAGTGGCGGGGCAACGGGTTCCTTCCGTGACGGTCGGCGGGCGGTGGGGCGGGAGCCGTCGATCGTCGGTGTTCAGGATCGCGCTCTCCCGCCCTCAGGGGAACCGTGTCCGGGGTGCTGTCCACCTGGTTGGGGGCTGCGGAGGCGAGGTGCGCGACAGGTGTCCGCTTACTCGGCTGTTCCGGGCCTTCTGAGTGCATCGAGAACTCGGAGGTCGCCGTTCTCGCGCGCGACCACGGCGACTTCTGCGGAGTCGCCGGTGGGCGGGACCGAGGGTGGATCGAAGGCGGGTGGCGCGGATCGACTGGCGCGGATGGACGGGCTTAGGTGAGGTAAGGCTATGCTTACCCGGGCTCCGCGCCGAGACGCGGGTGCCGCCCGCCGACGGACCGGGCCGACGAGCCCTGCCGGCGAACCGGACCCACGAACAAGGCCCACGAACCGGGCCGACGACCGACGCCCACGAACCACGGGAGATCCATGTCCACGCATCGACGGCGCCCCGCCGCCCTCGCCCTCGCCGCCCTGACCCTGCTCGCCCTCACCGGCTGCGGCGCCTCCGAGCAGATCGAGCCCGAGAGCACGGCCGCCGCGGGGGAGGGCACGACCTCGTACCCGCTCACGCTGGACGACTGCGGCACCACGACCACCGTCACCGCCCCTCCGCAGCGGGTGGTCTCCCTCGACCAGAACTCGACCGAGATCCTGCTGTCCCTCGGCCTCGAGGACCGGATGGTCGGCACGGCCTCCTGGACCGACCCCGTGCTCGAGACCCTCGCCTCCGCGAACGAGAGCGTGCCGCGCCTGGCCGACAACGCGCCCACCTACGAGGTGCTGCTCGGTGCCGACCCGGACTTCGTCACCGCCTCCTTCGGCCGCCACTACGCCCCCGAGGGCGTCGCCTCGCGCGACCGCCTCGCCGAGACGGGGATCGGCTCCTACCTCGCCCCCTCCGACTGCGACAACGGAGCGAGCGTCAACGGCGGGAGCGGCACGCGCACCGTCCCGCTGACCGTCGACGTCCTCTACCAGGAGATCCACGAGCTGGCCGAGGTCTTCGACGTGCAGCAGCGCGGCGACGCCCTGGTCGCGCAACTGCAGGAGCGCGCCGCCGCCGCCACCGAGGGGGTCGACCTCGGCGGCCGGAGCGTCGCCTTCTGGTTCGCCGATACCAAGACGCCCTACATGGCCGGCGGCTACAACTTCGCCTCGATGCTCGGCACCACGACCGGCATGACCAACGTCTTCGCCGACCGCGCGGAGGACTGGCCCGCCGTGGGCTGGGAGAGCGTCGTCGCGGCCGACCCGGACGTCCTGGTCCTCGGCGACCTGCAGCGCGACCGCTTCCCCGGCGACCGCCTCGACGACAAGACCGCGTTCCTCCGCTCCGACCCGCTGACCAGCAGCCTGCCCGCGGTGCAGGACGGCCGCTTCATCGCGCTCCACGGCGCCGAGATGAACCCGTCGATCCGCTTCGTCGACGGGCTCGAGAAGATCCGCGCCTGGTGGGACGAGAACGGGGCCTCGCTCTGAGCACGGGCACGGGCACGGGCACGGGCACGGGCGCGGTCCTCGTCCGCCGGGTGCCGCGCGGTCTGGCCGCCGCGGCGCTGGTCGTCGGCGGGCTGCTCGCGCTGGCGCTCTCGGTCGGCGTCGCGGTGACGCTCGGCCCGGCAGACGTCTCGCTCGTAAACGTCCGCGACATCCTCCTCAACCACCTCGGGCTCGCCTCCGTCCCGGTGCGTGCGGCCGAGGACGCGATCGTCTGGCAGGAGCGCCTCCCGCGCGCACTCGTGGCCGCGGCCTGCGGGGCGGGGCTCGGCGTGTGCGGAGTGATCCTGCAGTCGCTGCTGCGGAATCCGCTCGCCGACCCGTTCGTGCTGGGCGTCTCCTCCGGAGCCTCCACGGGCGCGGTGCTCGTCGGCGTGCTAGGGGTCGGCGGAGGAGTGGTCGGGCTCTCCGGAGGCGCCTTCGTCGGCGCGCTGGTCGCCTTCGGCTTCGTGCTGCTGCTCACGCGGTTCTCGGCGGGCGGCACCTCGGGCGTGATCCTGGCGGGGGTGGCGAGCACGCAGCTGTTCTCGGCGCTGACCTCGCTGATCGTGTTCGCGCTCGCCGACTCGGACGAGACGCGCGGCGTGATGTTCTGGCTGCTCGGCTCCCTCGAGGGCATGCGCTGGGACGACGTGGCGCTGAGCGGAGGAGTCGTGCTGCTCGGCTCCGTGGTCTGCCTCGCCGCGGCGCGCACGCTCGACGCGTTCGCTTTCGGGGAGGACGTGGCCGCGTCGCTCGGCGTGCACGTGGGCCGCACCCGCCTCCTCCTGCTGGTGGTGACGGCCCTGCTGACGGCGACCCTGGTGAGCATCGCCGGCGCGATCGGCTTCGTGGGGCTGGTGCTGCCGCACGCCGCGCGACTCGTGTTCGGCCAGCGGCACTCGCGGGTGATCCCCGCGACGATCCTGCTCGGCGCGGTGTTCCTGGTGTGGGTCGACGCCGGATCGCGGGTGGCGTTCGCGCCGACTCCGCTGCCGGTGGGGGTCGGCACGGCACTCGTCGGCGTGCCGGTGTTCATGCTGCTGCTCCTGCGGCGGAGGGGCCGCTCGTGACGCTCGAGGCCGACCGGGTCTCGTGGCGCCGGGGCGGCCGCCTGGTGGTCGACGGGGTCTCGCTCCGCCCCGCTCCCGGCTCGACAGTGGGACTGCTCGGGCCCAACGGCTCGGGCAAGTCGTCGCTGCTGCGGCTGCTGCAGGGCACCGCGGCTCCGGACGCCGGCGTCGTCACCCTCGACGGCGCGCCGCTCCGCTCGCTCCGCCGCCGCGAGGTCGCCCGGGCCGTGGCCACGGTGACGCAGCAGGCCGAGACGGAGGCGGACCTCCCCGTCCGCGACGTCGTCCGGCTGGGGCGGACACCGCACCGCTCCCTTCTGGGCGGAGACACGGCCGAGGACCTGCGCGCGATCGAGCGCGCCCTCGAGCAGGTGGGTCTCGAGGCGAAGGCCGACCACCTCTGGCACACCCTCTCGGGCGGCGAGCGGCAGCGCGCGCACATCGCCCGGGCGCTGGCGCAGGAGCCGCGCGAGCTGCTGCTGGACGAGCCGACCAACCACCTCGACATCCGCCATCAGCTGGAGCTGCTGGCCCTGGTGCGGGCGCTGCCGGTGACCACGGTCGTCGCGCTGCACGACCTCAACCTCGCGGCCCTGTTCTGCGACGCGCTGCTGGTGTTGCGCGAGGGGCGCGTGGTCGCGGGCGGCACCCCGGAGGAGGTGCTCACTCCGGCGCTGATCGCGGACGTCTACGGGGTGCGCGCCCGCGTAATCGTCGACGCCGGACGGCCGCACGTGCTGTTCGACTCCTGATTCCGCTACCGCATCCTGACCCCACTGCCAGACGATCGTCGATCAGTCAACGGTCTCGTCCGTAGTGAGGAGCGCGTTCTACCGTCGGTGAACCGGCTTCGAGACCTCACAGGAGAGGTCCCCCTCGCGCTGGGCGAGGTGCTCTCCTGACGGAGGGCGATGGACGTGCCGGTGACGACGAGGGGAGTCGAGAGATGTCCAGAGACGACGTGGCACCGGGGCGGTTCGCGCGGTTCGTGAAGTGGGTCAACAAGGCCGACGGCTGGGAGCCGCAGTACCTGCGCGGGCGGGTCGTGGCCAAGAAGGACGGCGAGTGGATCGTCGCGGTCGACGGCGAGGAGCGCCGGATCGTGAAGAAGGAGTGGAGCGTCTACCGCTGACCCTCGGGGAGGACTCGTGATGCTGCCCGACCGGCGCACTCCCGAGATCAGAGAGGCGCGTCCCGGAGTCTTCGTGCTCGAGCTGCGCCGCACCCGCCGCCGGCCCGCCGAGGAGCTGGGCGTCCTGATCCGCACGGGCACGACCTGGACGGTGCTGGGCCCCGAGGGCGTGCTCTCCGACGTGCCGAGCTTCCACGACGCCGTGGCGGCCCTGCGCGAGTAGCGCCGTACCACTGAGTACTCCGCGGCCCCACTCAGTCGCCCGAGACGGTCGCCCGCTCCGGCGTGTCGACGACCGTCTAGGGCGCCTCAGCACTGACGCGAGAGTGGACGGCGCGGCGGTGGTGCTGCCGAGTTATGGGCCCGCCGCGCCTACAGCTGGCGGCCCGGACGCTGCACGCCGACGACGGTGACGGTCAGCGTCGTGGAAGTGCTCTGCGCGGCGGACGGCGCGGACTCCGAGAGGCGCACGGTCAGGCGGAGGTGGTCGGTCGCTCCGACGGCGAGGGCGGGGGAGCCGGGCAGGTCGAGGCGGGAGGCGGCGGGGCGGTCGGCCGACACGGTGGTGACGGTGCCGGGGCAGGTCGCGGCATCGGCCGACCAGGACAGCGAGCATCGCTCGATCGCGAGCTGCAGGCCGTCCGAGAGGTCGGTGCCGGTGGCCGTCTGCAGTTGGAGGGCCGACATCGGCAGGGTCCCGGCGTTCGTCAGGTCGAGGAGGCGCCGGGCCGTGCCACCGGGGACGAGGCCCGCGACGGGGACCGGCACGGTCGTCGCTCCGGTGCCGGTGAACGTCGCGATGACGGTGCCGGAGGCGACCCGCGCGCTCACGGAGCCCCGGTCCAAGAGCACGGCGGTGGCGGTGGCGGCGGCGCCGAGGACGAGCGCGCCGGCGACGAGTCCCGCCAGGCCGGCGCGGGAGACCACGCGGCGGCGGACCTCGGGGGAGTGGCGCGGGGCTCCGCGGTCGCGGGAGGACGGCCGGGCGCTGTGCCGTCCGTGCTCAGCGGGCGGACGCAGGGGCTCCGGGGGCGGCGTGCCGTCCGACGAGCGGTGCGCGCCGCTCACGGGGCGACCTCCGCGGGGCGGCGCCAGATGGCGATCAGGAGCGCGCCCACGATGACCGCGCCGCCCGCGGCGAAGAGCGCGAACCGCGCCTCCGGGTGGGCGAGGCCGATGCTCGGCCAGCCCAGCAGCGGCACCACCGAGCTCTCGCGCCAGATCCGCTCGTCCGCGATCGTCACGATCCACGGGTCGGCCGACTCGTTGTTGTCGCCCTTGGTGGTGAGCGCCAGCTGGCCGGGCTCGCGGCCGCGGAGGGCCGCAGCCTCCTCCTCGGAGTAGACGAGGGTGACGCGGTGGATGACGCGGCGGCCCGGATCGTCCGGGTCGGTGAAGACGATCACGTCGCCGGCGCGGATCGCGGCCTGGTCGACGGGCAGGGTGACGGCGAGGGAGCCGACGGGCATCCCGGGCGCCATCGAGTTCGACAGCACCGGCACGAGCCGCACGAGACCGAGCGCGGAGAGGATGAAGACGGCGATGCCGGCGACGGCCACGATCGTGACCAGGCCGCCGAGGAGAGCGCGGAGGGCCTTCACGCCTGCTCCCTCCGGTGACGACGGCGCGCAGCCGCGGCGAGCAGGACGCCCGAGCCGAGGGCGAGCATCCCGCCCAGGAGCGCAGCGCCCAGGTCGCGGCCGGTGACGGCCAGCCCGCCGCCCGCCGCTCCGGGGAAGGAGCCGGGGCCGGGCGTCGCGGAGGGATACTCCTCCGTCGTGCCCACGAGCACCCGCAGCGACGCCGCCGCGAGCTCGGTCCCGTTGCCGGCCGACTCCGGGAACAGGACGCGGACGCGCACGCCCACGGTGGCCCCGCGCTCGAGCGGACGCACGCCGTCGAGCCGGCCGAGCGTCGCCGCGGGCCCGGATCCGAGCGGCATCGCGTCCTCCGGGCAGAGGTAGCGCTCGACCGTGCGCTCCCCGTCGACGACCTCGGCGACCGTGAACGCCGAGTCGCAGAGCTCGACGGACAGCTGGAGGCCGTCGCGCGGGTCCTGCGCCAGCGTCCCTCCGTCGACCGCGAAGGCCACGGAGACCCCCTGCGGCGACAGGCCGGTGCTGGTCACCTCGACCGCCCACTCGGCGCGGTCGCCCGGAGCGAGGTCGGTGAGGGATCCGGGTGCCGAGAGCTCGCGCACGTCGAGCACGCCGACGGGCTCGGCGCTCGCCGCGGGCGCGAGGAGCACCGCCGCGAGGACGGCGACGAGCGCACGGGCGTGGGGCATGGGGACGACTCCGGGAGGAAAGGGGGATGCCTCCGCCCCGCGCCGGTGGCGGCCGGGCAGGACGGAGGCGGTGGGGGACGGTCTACTTCTGGATGCCGGCGCGCTGGATCGCGGCGGCCGTGAAGGTGACCGTGGCGGAGGCGTTCTCGTACGCGTTGTCGGCCGCGGTCGGCAGGACGAGCTCGATCAGCGTGTTCAGCGTCACGTCACCGGCGTCCGAGGGGAAGGTCCCGGTCGTGGTGGGGGTGATGCCGAAGTTCGCCGGGGTGAAGTTCGCCGCGTTGGCGACTCCGCCGATGGTCGAGAGCTTGCCGGTGCCGGTGACGGTCTGCGTGCCCGCGCAGGTGTAGGGGCCGGCCTCCGCGGGAGCGGCGGCGGGGACCCAGGTGGTGGAGCAGGTCAGCAGGCGGTAGTCGAGGCCGTTCGTGCCGGTGACGAGGGACGCGCCGACGCGGCCCGGGTCGGTGGTGTCCGAGCCGACGACGTCGTTGGTGACGTCCTGGTAGAAGCGGACCGACGAGACGAGGTCGCCGTCGTTGGTCGCGTTCGGCAGCACGAGGCTGATCGGGCGCTGGACGGTGTCGCCGGGCGCGATGTTCGCGACGGTGAACGCTCCGGTCACCGAGATGTCGGTCTGGCCGGCGTCGACGTTGCCGACGGCGGTCCCGGAGTCGGTGAACACGGCGAAGGCGCCGGCGCCGGCGAGGGCTCCCGCGGCGAGGAGGACGCCGCCGGTGAGGGCGATCTTCTTCCAGGGGCTGCGACGGGTGGGTGCTGTGGTGGTCATGGCGACCGTTCCTTTCTGGTGGGTGGTGCCCGGTGCGGGCGTGGTCTCCCTCACGAGGACACGTGCAGGACGAGAGGGGTGTCGGCGGGGAGGCATCAGCAGCCTCCGGCGGTGGTGACGGCCGGCTGGGCGACGGCGGTCGAGGCGGCGGACGCGACTCCGAGCCAGCGCTGCAGGTCCGGGCGGACCCGCCACTGGTAGCTGCGGCCCTCACCGACCCGGTCGTCGGTGAAGCTCGTCGCGGAGGCGGCGGGTGCCGCGATCATGGTCCAGGGGCCGGGCGTCGTCCCCGCGAGGCGGCGCTCGAGGGTCCAGCCGGTCGCTCCAGCGGCGGCCGACCAGCTCACGAGGGTGCTCGGCCGACCGGCCGTGCAGCTCGCGACAGGCGTGGCGACCACGGAGGAACTGGTCCAGGCGCCGAGCCCGACCGCTCCGCTCGTCGTGCCGGTGCCGGAGAAGCCGCGCCGGACGAGGGGAGCGGGATCGACCCACACCGTGATCGCGCCACCCGCCGTGAGCGCGCCGTCCGTGACCGTGTACGCGATCGTCGCGCTCCCGGTCCAGCCGTCGGCCGCGGGCGTGTAGGTGCACGTGGATCCGGAGCAGGAGAAGGTGCCGCGCAGCCCGGCCGGGACGCTCGTGCCGGCCAGGGCGAGGGTCGCGCCCGCGTCCTCGTCGGTGTCGTTCGCGAGCGGAGCGACGGCGACGGCGGGGCCGCCGGTGGTCGCGACCACGCGGTCGGGCCGGGCGACCGGCGCGCGGTTCAGCGCGGTGACGGTGACCGTGACCCGCACGTTCCAGGTGCCGTACTGGCCCGAGAGGGAGTAGTCGAAGACGTCGGTGCCGACGAAGGCGGCGATCGGGCGGTAGGTGCACTGGCCGCGGGTCGCTCCGCTCGCGACGCAGGAGACGGAACCCTGCAAGGGAGTGGCGGGGGCGGGGGTCGCCGCGCCTCCGATCGCCCTCGGGGTCGCCGAGAGCTGCGCGCGCGAGAAGGTCGCGCCGGTCGCGGCGGGCCCGTCGTTCGCGAGCACGTCGATCACGACCGATCCGCCCTGCACGACCGTCGCGGCGTCAGCCGCCGGATCGGGGATCACCGAGATGCTCACCGAGGCGGTGCGGGTGAACGCCCCGCCGGTCGGGCCGGTCGCCGTCGCCGTGGCGGTGTTGGCGATCGTGCCGGCGGTGACGTCGGCGGCGGTGGTCGTGTAGGCGGCGGTCGCGGTGACGACCTGGCCGGGCAGCAGTCGTCCGGAAGTGCCCGGCCAGGAGTAGGTGAGAGCGGAGAGCCCGCTCTTGGGGTCGCTGATCGCGACCGCGGTGAGGGTGGTGGTGCCGGTGTTGGTCGCGCGGAAGGTGTAGGTCACCACGGTGCCGGCGGCGCTGATGAAGGCGGGGTTCGCGGTCTTGGTGAGCGCGAGGTCGTTCGTGCGGGTGATCGTTACCGTCCGCGAGGCGGTGGCCGTGACGGCGGCGCCCGTCGGAGGGGTGCCGGTCGCGGTGGCGGTGTTGAGGACCTGGCCCGCGTCGACGTCGGCCTGCGTGAGCGTGTACGAGGCGGTCGCCGTGACCGACTGGCCGATCTCGAGGCGCCCGGCGGTCCCCGGCCACGAGTAGGCGAGCGCGGAGAGACCGCTCTTGGGGTCGGTGACCGCGACGGCGCTCAGCCCGGTGTTGCCGGTGTTGGTGGCGGTGAAGCTGTAGGAGACGGTCGAGCCCACGGCGGCGCCGGTCGGGATCGTGCCGTTCTTCGTCAGCGAGATCGAGGGCGCGTAGCGGATCGGCGTGGTGGCCGTGGAGGTCGCGGTGACCGTCACGGGCGCGGCGGCCAAGGTGCGGCCGGAGACGGTCGCCGTGTTGACGAGCGACGTGTTCTTGTCGATGTCGGTCTGAAGGACCGTGTACGGCGCCGACGTGAAGGTGGCGCTCGCTCCGGGGGCGAGCTGCGTCGAGGCGGGCGTGATGCCGGTGACCTTCGGGTCCGTGACCGCGACGTTCTGCAGAGTGACGGTGCCGGAGTTGAGGGCGAGGAAGGAGTAGCGGATCTGCTCTCCGGCGTCGGCCTGGGCGTTGCCGTTCGTGTCGGTGAGCAGGGCGGTCTTGGTGAGGGTCAGAGCGGGAGCCGGGGCGGCGATGGGGGCGGTGACGGTGGCGGTCTTGCTGGTGACGGGGGTCGTCGTCACGACGTTCGAGATCGTCTCCGTCTTCGTCGCTGCAGCGGTCGCCGTGTTGACGAACGAGCCGGCCACCGCTTCGGCGGCCGTGACCGTATGGGATCCCGTGCAGATGGTGGAGGCGAGCGGGAGCAGGGTCGTCGTCGGACAGGAGATGCTCGCGGCCTTCGGGTCCGTGACGACGATGCCGGTGAGCGTGCCCCGGATAGACCCGTTCGTGACGACGAACTGGTAAGGGATGACGGATCCCTCGGCGTAGGCGACGGGCTGCGTGGTGGTGCGGTCGATCTGCTTGACCAGAGTGATGTCGTCGAGAGTGTTGATGGACGAGACGGAGACGTTGCGGACGAGGTGGGTGTCGTTCGATCCACCGGTGGACGCCGTGAAGCCGAGCTTGTAGGTCGAGGGCGCTGCGGTCGGCATCGTGAACTGCATCAGCTGATCGAGCTGCCCGGCGGGCAGACCCGCTGTCCCTCCCCAGTAGACCGTGACGACGGGAGTGGCGGCAGCCGAGACCATGATCCGTATCGTGCGCCCGTAGGACGCGGGCGGAGCGCCCGTCGATGTCGTGGCCGTCGTGCGGACCGACGTCAGCAGGGGAGGCGAGGCCGACTGGAGGAAGCAGTATCCGCTCTTGGCCTGCCCGGGTCCGCGCGCCACGACCTTGTTCGCCGTGAGGAGCGCCGACCCGGAGTTCGAGGGGCAGTCGGAGCCGAGGCCGAGGGTAGGCGCGGCGGGGGGCCTGGCCGAGAAGTTCCCGAAGGCGTCGATTCCGATCCCGAGGTAGCCGCCGTTCACCCCGTCGACGGTCGCCGACTGGCCGTAGCCGAGCGATCCGCCCGGAGCTCCCGCCGCGGTGAGGGACCTCGAGCCGTCGGTGAGGAAGAAGCCGATGCCGTCGGCCCCGGTCAGCGAGCTTCCGTACTGGTACTGGTCGAACTGGACGTCGATGCCGCCCGCGGCAGGAATGGGCCGGTTGAAGACCGCGCCGCCCTTGGCGTCGTTGCGGGCATCGGTGAGCTGGAGGAAGCCCGGACTCGTCGCGGCGACGGGGGCTTGAGTCCGGTTGGCGCAGACGCCGAGGTTCGAGGACCCGGCCGGGGGTGCGGTCGTCGCCCGGGTGATGCAGCCCCCGTCGAGCGCCTGCCAGGCCGAGTCCGCGACGCTGGTGCCGCCGAAGCCCTCCTGGAGCAGGACCGTGGCCGCCGCAGCTCTCGTCGCCGGCAGAACCACGAGGACGGCGGCGAGCAGGAGCAGGACGAGGCCGAGGGCGATCGAGCGGTCGTGGCTCGGCCGGGCATGCGCGTTCGACACGGATCGACCTCCCCCCGGGGCGCCTCGCCGGGCCTTCCGGATGGAGCGGGATCACGATAGGTCGCGGCTCGGAGGCGCCCTGTCCCCCTGAGACGGGACGTGGGCGGCGGACGACGGACCCTCGATCCGGTCGGCACTCAGAGGGGGGAGAGCAGGCGCTGAACCAGCGATCAGGTCGTGCTCAGATAACGAGACTCATCCGGGGGTCTCCCGCGAGAGTGTTGACGTGCGCATGGCCCTCGCGCCGGGCGCACGGCGGCCTGGATCCTTGCCGGCCCCGTGCCGCCCCGGAGTTCCGCCACCGACACGATGCAGTTCCGCTCCCGTGGCGGGCATCTCCAGAGCAGTGGCGCGAGATAGCGCTCTCACCAGGACCTTCTCCGGATCGCTCCGCCGCTGAACGCCAGGTGGGAGCGCCGCCGCGGGTGTCCCTGAAGCGGGTCTGGTGGTCGCGCGGCGGACGCGGGAGGATGCACTCGCGCCTGCCCGCCCGCACGGTCCCCCGAAGGACCGCACCGCGCCCCCTCCACGGTGGTCCGATCCGGACCGCAGCACCCCCCCCTCACACCTTCCGGTCAGGCTCCGCCGACCGAGCAGCCCTCTCCACGTCGGGATCCCATGTCCTCTCCTGCGCGCCACAGCCGCCGTCTCGTCCTCACCGGAGCCGCCCTCGGCGTCGGATCCGCCTTCGCCTACGCGATGACCGCGTCCGCGGCGCCCGACTACAGCGTGATCCCGCCGCTGCCCAACGAGCTCGGGCGCAGCGACACGGCGATCTCGCGCGTGGGGAAGAAGCCGTATCAGATCATCGACGTGATGATCGGCACCGACCGCGCGCGGCTCTTCGTCCCGCACACCGCGGTCCCCTCGCAGCGGATCGGCCGGGTCGTCTACTGGTACTACCACGCCAACGGGAGCACCTACGCGGCCCTGTCCGGCGCCTACCAGTACAGCGCCGACCAGGCCGTCGACAAGGGCGTCATCTCGATCTGCCCCAACTACGGCGGCAGCATCTACACGAACAAGCGGGCCGTCGCCATGCAGGTGGACGCGGTCGCCTGGTTCCAGAAGACGTGGCGGATCGGCGCGAGCTTCCTCCGCTCGAACTCCGGCGGCGGAGCGCTGCTCTGCTGGGCGTACGGCAACAAGCTGGTCCCCGAGATCCGCGGCGCGTACCACGCGGCCGGCGTCTACGACATGGCCGACATGGCCCGCCGCGACCCGGGGCGCGTCCTGCCGGACTACGACAACGACCCCTCGACGATCCCGGCGACCGACCCCGCGCTGCTGCCGCAGGCCTCGTGGGCGGGGGCGCGGATCCGCACGACCGGCTCGACGGAGGACGTCCTCGTCCCGATCGCCGTGCACGGAGGGGCGTGGGTCGCGCTCGCGAAGCCCGTCGCGAAGGAGGCGGTGGTCCTCTACACGCCGACCGAGGGCGCTCCGAACGGCCACAACGTGCCGAGCCTGACGAACAAGGACATGCTCGACACGTTCGACCGCTGGCTCGCGGAGCAGCCGGTCGTTCCGCTGCCCGACGAGCCCGCCTCGTCGATCCCGGGCGAGGGCACGTACCAGAACTCCTCGCCGCTCATCACGACGGCGGGCACCTGGAGCACGATCTCCTCCTCCGCCGACAGCGGTGGGAGCATCAGCTACTCCAGCTCGGCCGGAGCGTCCGCGAGCTTCCGCTTCTCGGGCACGGGCG
This sequence comes from Rathayibacter sp. AY1A5, assembly GCF_002930875.1. NCBI lineage: Bacteria > Bacillati > Actinomycetota > Actinomycetes > Micrococcales > Microbacteriaceae > Rathayibacter > Rathayibacter sp. AY1A5. The sequence goes on from NZ_PSTM01000015.1 coordinate 75,277, forward strand.
TCAGCTGGGTGAGCCGGATGACGGCGACCTCCGGCATCAACGAGGTGCTGCTCGACGGCGTCCTTGTCGCCACCGTCGACCGCTACAGCCCCACGACCCGCTCGGGTCAGACGGTCTGGACGAGCGGGCCGATCGCCGCCGGCACCCACACGGTCACGATCCGCCGCGGGACGACGCGCAACCCGGCGTCCACCGGATCCACGCTGATCCTCGACGCCTTCGTCGTGACCGCGGGGACCGTCTCCACGTCGACGCCCACCCCCACCGCGACGGCGTCTCCGACCAGCACGCCGACGCCCACCGACACGCCGACTCCGACCGAGACCCCGACGGCCACGTCCACGCCCACCCCGACCTCGACGCTGCCGGCGGCGGGGACGTACCAGAACGGAGCCGCCGTCATCGCGACGGTCGGCACCTGGGCGACGCTCTCGAGCACCGCCGACAGCGGCGGCAGCATCTCGTACTCCAGCACCTCCACGGCCTCGGCGACCCTCCGCTTCCGGGGCACGAAGGTCAGCTGGGTGAGCCGGATCACCCCGACCTCCGGCATCAACGAGGTCCTGATCGACGGCGTGCTCGTCGCCTCCGTCGACCGCTACAGCGCCACGAACCGCTCGGCCCGCACCGTGTTCACCAGCAGCACCCTCAGTGCCGGTGAGCACACCATCACCATCCGCCGCGGCAGCAAGCGCAACGCCGCCTCCACGGGCAACTCGCTGATCCTGGACGCCTTCGTCGTCGTGTGAGCCGCTCGAGCGCCCGAGCCGCCCGCGTGATTCCGGACAGAGGACGCGGGCGGGCTCGGGTGGTCGGGTGCTCGGGGGCTCGTGAAGGGGGCCCTTGTCGCTGAGGCGCTCGCTCGGCGCCCACTGCGCTGAGTCGCCCGGGAATGCAGTTGTTTCAGCGTTCCCGGGACCAACTCGGGCACCTCAGCGGGCTTCGCGCGAGGCGGCCCGTGCGAGCATGCGGGGATGAGAACGCTGATTCTCGGAGGCACGGGCTGGCTCGGCGGGCACCTCGCGGAGGAGGCGCTGCGGCGCGGCCACGACGTGACCTGCCTCGTGCGCGGGACGGCCGTGCCCGCGAGGGCGTCCCTCGTCCGGGCCGACCGCGACCGTGACGACGCTCTCGACGCCGTGGCTGCGGCATCGTGGGACGCGGTGATCGACGTCTCCTCGACCCCGCAGCACGTCCGCCGATCCGTCCGCGACCTGCGCTGCAGCGCCTACGTCCTCGTCTCGACCACGAGCGTCTACGCCGAGAACGCGGTCGTCGGTGCGGACGAGGACGCCGAGCTGCTCCCTCCCTCCGACGACCCCGCCTCGTACGGCGCCGCGAAGGCCGCCTGCGAGCAGGCCGTGCTGGCCGGATCCGCGCCGTCCCTGATCGCGCGCGCCGGCCTGATCGGCGGCCCCGACGACCCGACGAGCCGCTCCTCCTACTGGCCCTGGCGCTTCAGCGCGCGGCCCGGCCCCGTACTGGTGCCGGATGCGCCCGAGCTGCCCACGTCCGTGGTCGACGTGCGGGACCTCGCCGCCTGGCTGGTGGCGTCCGCCGAGGCGCGGGTGGAGGGCGTGATGAACGTCTGCGGGACCCCCGTGCCGTTCGGCGAGCACCTGGCCCTGGCGCGCGGCGGGTCGTCCGCCGAGCCGGTCGCCGTGCCGGAGGAGTGGCTGCTCGAGCGCGGCGTCGGCCAGTGGGCGGGCCCCGGCTCGCTCCCGCTGTGGATCGCGGACCCCGACTGGCGCGGCATGAACGCCCGCTCGACGGCACGGGCGGAGGCCGCGGGCTTCGAGCGCCGCGACCTCGCCGAGACGCTGCGGGACGCGGCGGCCGCGCACGTGCCGGGACGCGGCGCCGGACTGGGGGAGGAGCGGGAGCGGGAGCTGCTGGGGGAGTGG
>NZ_PSTM01000016.1:0-75757 GCF_002930875.1 Rathayibacter sp. AY1A5
CGCCCCGTCGGAGCCGGCCGATGGCTGACTCCCCCCGCCGCGGAACCCCCGCACCCGACTCCGAGGCCGCCCGCGTCTACCGCCACCTCAAGGAGGTGTTCGGCGCCGACGGCCCGCGCCGCATCCGGAAGACCGTCGAGCGCGCCGAGCCCAAGGGCGACGCGATCCCGTTCGGCAAGGGCCGCGACCCGCACGACCTCGGCGACGTCCTCGACTCCCTCACCGTGAAGCTCGGCTGGACGGCGCCGCTGGCGCAGGGCGACCTGATGTCGTCGTGGACGGCGATCGCCGGCGAGGAGACCGCGAAGCACTCGACTCCGGTGGGCGTCGTCGACGGCGTGCTGACGGTCGCGTGCGAGTCCACGGCGTGGTCGACGCAGCTCCGGCTGATGCGGATCGAGATCATGAACCACATCGCGGTGAACTTCCCCGACGCGGGCATCGCGTCGATCCGTTTCCAGGGCCCGGACGTCCCGAACTGGAAAAAGGGTCCCAGGTCGATTCCAGGGCGTGGTCCGCGCGACACCTACGGCTGAGGACGCATTTTCGGTCGACCGCCGATCTTTCGCGCCTCAGATCGCCGTCCAGCGCTTCGGATCGACCCGGCACGCGGTAGAATGGAGGGCCGCCGAACCGCAGTGACGCCGCCGCGCGGGCGATCTCCAGATCACCGTGCGCGTCGCGACGGACCGTCAGAGGAGAACTCCACAGCTATGACTCACGAGCCGAACGACTCCACGTCACCCGCAGCGAACGACCTGGACGCGAACGGCTCAGCAGCCCCCTCCGCTCCGCACGAGAGCATGTCGACCAAGTCGTCCGGCGACTACGGCGCGAACCAGATCCAGGTCCTCGAGGGCCTCGAGGCGGTCCGCAAGCGCCCCGGCATGTACATCGGATCCACGGGTCCGCGCGGTCTGCACCACCTGGTCTACGAGATCGTCGACAACGCCGTCGACGAGGCGCTCGCGGGCTACTGCGACAACATCGAGATCCTGATGCGCGCCGACGGAGGCGTCACCGTCTCCGACAACGGCCGCGGCATCCCGGTCGACATGCACCCGACCGAGGGCATCTCCACGGTCGAGCTGGTCCTCACCGTGCTCCACGCCGGCGGCAAGTTCGGCGGAGGCGGCTACGCGGTCTCCGGCGGCCTGCACGGCGTCGGCTCCTCCGTGGTCAACGCGCTCTCGACGCGCCTCGACGTCGAGGTCAAGCGCCAGGGCGCCGTGTACCGGATGAGCTTCACCGACGGAGTGCCGGACGCCCCGCTCGAGAAGGGCGAGGCCAGCGACGAGACCGGCACGACGATCACCTTCTGGCCCAACGCCGGCATCTTCGAGACGGTCGAGTTCGACTACGAGACCCTGCGCGCGCGCTTCCAGCAGATGGCGTTCCTCAACAAGGGCCTGCGCATCGCGCTGACCGACCAGAACGAGGTCGAGTTCGAGGGGGAGGGCGAGAACGAGACCGAGGGCGACCGGACCGACGTCTTCCACTACGAGAAGGGCCTCGTCGACTACGTCGAGTACATCAACTCGCTGAAGAAGTCGGACCTCGTGCACTCCGAGATCATCGATTTCGAGTCCGAGGACACCGAGCGCCGCATCTCGCTCGAGGTCGCCATGCAGTGGACCACGGCCTACACCGAGAGCGTCCACACCTACGCGAACACCATCAACACCCACGAGGGCGGCACCCACGAGGAGGGCTTCCGCGCCGCGCTGACCACTCTGGTCAACCGCTACGCGCGCGCGAACAACCTGCTCAAGGAGAAGGACGAGAACCTCTCGGGCGACGACATCCGCGAGGGCCTCACCGCCGTCGTGTCGATCAAGCTCGGCGAGCCGCAGTTCGAGGGCCAGACCAAGACGAAGCTCGGCAACACCGAGGCGAAGGCGTTCGTGCAGCGCGTGGCCGGCGAGCAGCTGGCCGACTGGTTCGACCGCAACCCGAGCCAGGCCAAGGACATCATCCGCAAGGCGATCCAGGCGGCCTCGGCCCGCATGGCGGCGCGCAAGGCGCGCGAGACCGCCCGCCGCAAGGGCCTGCTCGAGGGCGGCGGCATGCCGGGCAAGCTCAAGGACTGCCAGTCCAAGGACCCGTCGATCTCCGAGATCTTCATCGTCGAGGGCGACTCGGCGGGAGGATCCGCGGTGCAGGGCCGCAATCCCGAGACGCAGGCGATCCTCCCCCTCCGCGGCAAGATCCTCAACGTCGAGAAGGCGCGGCTCGACCGCGCTCTCGGCAACAACGAGGTCCAGGCGATGATCACGGCGTTCGGCGCCGGCATCGGCGAGGACTTCAACCCGGACAAGGCGCGGTACCACAAGATCATCCTGATGGCCGACGCCGACGTCGACGGCCAGCACATCACGACGCTGCTGCTGACGCTCCTCTTCCGCTACATGCGCCCGCTGATCGACCTCGGCTACGTGTACCTCGCGCAGCCGCCGCTGTACCGCCTCAAGTGGTCGAACTCCCCGCACGAGTACGTCTACAGCGACCGCGAGCGCGACGCCCTGATCGCGCACGGCTCGGCGACCAACAAGCGCATGCCCAAGGAGAACGGCATCCAGCGCTACAAGGGCCTCGGCGAGATGGACTACAAGGAGCTGTGGGAGACCACGATGGACCCCGCCACGCGGACCCTCCTCCAGGTCACGCTCGACGACGCGGCCGCGGCCGACGAGATCTTCTCCACCCTCATGGGCGAGGACGTCGAGTCCCGCCGCTCCTTCATCCAGAAGAATGCGAAGGACGTGCGCTTCCTCGACATCTAGTGGTCGAGGAAGCGGACGTCCTTCGAAAGAAGGCGGCCGGGCGGTCCAGTGGACCTCCCTCGCGACCACCTCGAACACGTCACGGCGGCCCTCGATGGGCCGCATCCTCGACCAGAACGCGACAGAGGCCCTCACCGGCCCGCACACCGACGACACACCTGACACCCAGCGCGACCGCCGCCCCCGCTCCTCCGGGGCACGGACCCACCTGAGAGACCAGAGACCATGGCAGAAGAACCCACCACCCCCACCGGCCCGGACGAGAGCGATGACATCGTCACCGAGACCGGTGTGGTGATCCACGGTCACGACAAGATCGAGCCGGTCGACCTGCAGCTCGAGATGCAGCGCTCCTACCTCGACTACGCGATGAGCGTCATCGTCGGGCGAGCCCTGCCGGAGGTGCGCGACGGCCTGAAGCCCGTGCACCGCCGCGTGATCTACGCCATGTACGACGGCGGCTACCGCCCCGACAAGGCGTTCTCGAAGTGCTCGCGCGTCGTCGGCGACGTGATGGGCCAGTTCCACCCGCACGGCGACTCCGCGATCTACGACGCGCTGGTCCGCCTGGTGCAGCCGTGGAGCCTCCGCTACCCGCTCGCGCTCGGTCAGGGAAACTTCGGCTCCCCCGGCAACGACGGCGCCGCCGCCCCCCGGTACACCGAGACCAAGATGGCGCCGCTCGCGCTCGAGATGGTCCGCGACATCGACAAGAACACCGTCGACTTCCAGGACAACTACGACGGCCGCACGCGCGAGCCGGCGATCCTGCCGGCCCGGTTCCCGAACCTCCTCGTCAACGGCTCCGTCGGCATCGCGGTCGGCATGGCGACCAACATCCCGCCGCACAACCTGCGCGAGGTCGCCGCCGGCGCGAAGTGGGCGCTCGAGAACCCGGACGCGACGCGCGAGGAGCTCCTCGAGGCGCTGCTGCAGCGGATCAAGGGACCCGACTTCCCCACCGGTGCGCAGATCCTCGGCGTCCGCGGCATCCAGGACGCGTACCGCACCGGCCGCGGCTCGATCACGATGCGCGCCGTCGTCTCCATCGAGGAGATCCAGGGCCGCACCTGCCTCGTCGTCACCGAGCTGCCGTACCAGGTGAACCCGGACAACCTGGCGATCAAGATCGCCGAGCTGGTCAAGGACGGGCGCGTCTCGGGCATCGCGGACATCCGCGACGAGACCTCCGGTCGCACCGGCCAGCGCCTCGTCGTCGTCCTCAAGCGCGACGCCGTGGCGAAGGTGGTGCTGAACAACCTCTACAAGCACACGCCGCTTCAGGAGAACTTCGGCGCGAACATGCTCGCGATCGTCGACGGCATCCCGCGCACCCTCTCGCTCGACGGCTTCATCCGCGCCTGGGTCGACCACCAGGTCGAGGTCATCGTGCGCCGCACCCAGTACCTCCTCGACGAGGCGGAGGCGCGGATCCACATCCTGCGCGGCTACCTCAAGGCGCTCGACGCGCTCGACGAGGTCATCGCCCTCATCCGCCGCTCCCCCACCGTGGAGGAGGCGCGCGACGGCCTGATGGAGCTGCTCGACATCGACGAGGTGCAGTCCCGCGCCATCCTCGACATGCAGCTGCGCCGCCTCGCGGCCCTCGAGCGCCAGAAGATCATCGACGAGCACGACCGGATCCAGGCCGAGATCGAGGACTACAAGTCGATCCTCGCGAGCCCGGAGCGCCAGCGCACGATCATCTCGGACGAGCTCGACGAGATCGTCGACCGCTTCGGCGACGACCGCCGCACCGAGATCCTCTTCGGGTTCGACGGCGACATGAGCGTCGAGGACCTGATCCCCGAGGAGGAGATGGTCGTCACCGTCACCCGCGGCGGCTACCTCAAGCGCACCCGGAGCGACTCCTACCGGGCGCAGCACCGCGGCGGCCGCGGTGTGCGCGGCGCGCAGCTGAAGGCCGACGACATCGTCGAGCACTTCTTCGTCACCACTACGCACCACTGGCTCCTGTTCTTCACGAACACCGGCCGCGTGTACCGCGCCAAGACCTACGAGCTGCAGGAGGCCGGCCGCGACGCCAAGGGCCAGCACATCGCGAACCTGCTCGCGCTCGAGCCGGGGGAGCAGATCGCGCAGATCCTCGACATCCGCGACTACGAGGCGGCCCGCTACCTCGTGCTCGCCACGCGCGACGGCCTCGTGAAGAAGACGGCCCTCTCGGAGTACGACACGAACCGCTCCGGCGGCATCATCGCGATCAAGCTGCGCGACGGCGACGAGCTCGTCTCGGCGCTCCTGGTCGAGGAGGACAGCGACGTGCTGCTGGTCTCCCGCAAGGGCATGTCGATCCGCTTCACCGCGTCCGACGAGGCGCTGCGTCCGATGGGCCGCTCCACCTCCGGAGTCCGCGGCATGTCGTTCCGCGGGGAGGACCGCCTCCTCGACGCGAACGTCGTCAGCGACGAGGGCTTCGTGTTCGTGGTCACCGAGGGCGGCTACGCCAAGCGCACCGCGGTCGACCAGTACCGCCTCCAGGGACGCGGCGGGCTGGGCATCAAGGTGGCCAAGCTGGAGGAGAAGCGCGGCGACCTCGTGGGCGCCATCATCACCGGAGAGGACGACGAGGTGCTCGTCGTGCTCGCCAGCGGCAAGGTGGTACGCTCTGCGGTGGCCGAGGTACCGGCCAAGGGTCGCGACACCATGGGAGTCGTCTTCGCACGATTCGCTGAGGACGACCGCATCATCGCACTCGCCAAGAACACCGAACGCAATCTCGACGCCCAGGACGAGGATCCCGACGCCGCGGCGCCGGCCGAGTCCGCTCCGGTGTCGGAGGAGGATGGGTCCGTAGATGAGTAGCACCGTCGCCGAGAAGCTCGCCAGGAAGTCCGCGAAGAGCCCGGCGGCGAAGCAGGTCCGCCTGAAGCTGGTCTACGTCGACTTCTGGTCGGCCGTGAAGCTCTCGTTCCTGCTGGGTCTGACGCTCGCGATCATCACGATCGTCGTCGTCTACCTGGTCTACACGGTCCTGGCCCAGACGGGAGTGTTCGACGAGGTCAACGGCCTCGTGCAGGACATCGCCGGCGCCGAGGCGTTCGACCTCAACACGATCATCTCGCTGCCGCAGGTCATGGGCTTCGCGATCGTCGTCGCGGTGCTGAACACCATCGTCACCACCGCGCTCGGCGCGATCGTGGCGCTGCTGTACAACCTCAGCGTCAAGATCACCGGCGGCCTCCTGGTGGGCTTCACCAACCAGTAGGGCGCACGGTCCGGCCGATTGGGATTCCTGCTCGATGTCGGGTAGAGTCTCCTCTGGCCATTCCGGGGGTATAGCTCAGGCGGTTAGAGCGCTTCACTGATAATGAAGAGGTCCCAGGTTCAAGTCCTGGTACCCCCACCCGGTCCGAACGGCCCGTCACCTCGCGGTGGCGGGCCGTTCGACTCTCGGAGACGGATCGCCCCGTCTCCGGCCCGGGGCCTTAGCTCAGTTGGTAGAGCGCCTGCTTTGCAAGCAGGATGTCAGGAGTTCGAATCTCCTAGGCTCCACACTTCCTTTCCGCTCGCGGGTGCTCCCCTCACAGGCCCTTCTGGTCTCCCGGCCCACGGCACTCCGGGTCCTCCGCCGTCGCGGGGTCACCGTGTCGAGGTATTCGGCGGCCTCTCCTGTCGCCCGCCGCGCGGCCATGCGATCGAGGCCGCCGCTCGGACGGCCGAGCCGCCCGCTCAGCGGTCCACGCAGGCGAGGCCGAGGAACTGCTGGACCGAGAGGGTCTCGGACGTGCCGTCGCGGATGTCGCCGACGATGATCTCGCCGACGGAGAGCGTGTCGAACTGCTCGGCCGTGAAGACGACCGGGCGGGCGAGCACGGAGCGGTCGGTCGCGTAGGCGCCCAGCGCGAGGTCGACGCCGAGCGGGAACCGCTCGATCTCCGTGTCGGCCGGCCAGACCGTGGATCCGGAGAGGTCGGTCGCGCCCAGCTGCGTGACCGGTGACGGGGAGACCCAGCGGGTGACCCTCCGCAGCCCGTCGCCGATGGTCAGGGGGGCGGAGTCGGAGGCGGCGAGGTCGAGGCCGTCGACGGATCCCGAGCACACGACGACGACGCCGAGGACCTCGCCGCGCTCGCCGCCCCGTCCGAGCCCGACCGCGGCCGTGGTCACCGGCTCCTCGGAGGCGCATCCCGAGAGCGCGAGGGCGCCGAGCAGAACGACGGTGCTCGCGAGCGCAGCGCGACGGTGCATGGGTCCTCCCGCGGCCACCCTACGTGGGCAGGGCGAGGGCCAGAGCGGCGAGAGCCTGCGGAAGGGAGGGAGCGCCCTCCGCCCGGAAGACCACCTCTCCGGCCGTATCGCGCACGACGACGGTGGGGGTCGAGCGGACACCGGCGGCCTCGGCCTCGACGGGGTGGAAGGCCACGTCGCGCTCGCGGATCTCGGCGGCGGGGACGAGCTCCGCGGCCCGCTCCAGCACCGAGCGCGCGGCATGGCAGGCGCCGCAGAAGGCGGAAGTGTAGAGCTCGACGATCACGACGAAGGGAACGCCGGGGCGCGGCCGGGGATTCCCGGGCACCGTCAGCGGAGGAGCCAGGCCTCGTTCATGGTCAGGGCCGCGTCGACGAGCTCGACGCGCTCCAGCTCCTCGACGTCGCTCAGGGGGAACCAGGCGGCGGCGTCCGTGGAGCCGTCCACCTCGTGCGTGAGCTCGCCGCCCACGATGCGGGCGCGGTAGACGACGCGGATGGCGTGCAGGGGGCCGGCCTCGGGATCGCTGCGCCGGTGCGCGGGGATCACGTGCGAGTCCACGCCGATGAGGGCCTCGAGCTCGGCACGGTAGCCCGTCTCCTCGAAGATCTCGCGGACCGCGGCGTCGGCGGGCGACTCGCCCTCGTCGATCCCGCCGCCCGGAAGCGTCCAGGCCGACCACGGCCCCTGGCTCCAGTGCGCGAGCAGCATCCGCTCGCCGTCGATGATCACGCCGTACGCGGCGACCCGGATGTCCACCGCAGAAGCCTAACCCGGGCATGCGAAGGAGCCGGACCCCCTGAGGGGCCCGGCTCCGGTGACGAGAACGTCAGGAAGCGGTCGAGGCCGCGTTCTGCGCGGCGCTCTGCGGCTCGTCCTCGGCGACCCACAGCTCGTCGTCGGCGCGGAACGTCTGCCAGACGGCGTAGCCGATGCCGCCGACGGCGACCAGCGCGGCGCCAATCGCGAAGACCGTGCCGACCTTGCTCTTCTTCTTCGGGGGAGTGGTGAGCTCCTCCCAGCGCGCCTTCGAGATCTCGGCGAGCTTCGCGCGGTTCTTCGAGTCCTTGGCGGCCTCGAAGGCGGCGGCAGCCGTGCCGCCCACAGCGGCGAAGGTCGGGACGACCTTGTGCTTGTAGGCGTGGCGGGCCGAGGAGTACGTGCCCTCGACGGCCGAGACGCCGTTGTCGTAGACCGGCTTGACGCGCGAGTCGTACGTGTCCTTGACGAAGGGGACGAGCTCCTTCTTGGCGTACTTCGACGCGTGGCGGCGGCTCTTCTCGAGCACGGAGGCCGCGTGCGCCAGTACCTCCTGCTGCTCGCCCCAGACCGCCTCGGCGTTCTTGCGAAGACGCTTGAGGTCCTTCTTGTGCTTACGTGACAGACCCATGTTGGTCCTCCATCGGCTACGAGCAGCGAACGCCTCAATACTGCCACTCATCGATCGGCGTCCGCATCGCGCACCCAGCGCATTGACACCGGGCGTTGCAGGGGCCTACAGACGCGCTGTGCGAGAATCCGAGCATGCCTTTGCACACCGCAGTCGCGACGTTCCACACCAACAAGGGCGACATCGTCGTCAACCTCTACGGGAACCACGCTCCCAAGACGGTCCGCAACTTCGTCGGTCTCGCGACCGGCGACATCGAGTGGACCCACCCCGCCACGGGTGCGAAGACGAAGGAGCCGCTCTACAACGGCACCGTCTTCCACCGCATCATCCCCGACTTCATGCTCCAGGGCGGCGACCCGCTCGGTCAGGGCATCGGCGGCCCGGGGTACCAGTTCGACGACGAGATCAACTCGGAGCTCGACTTCACCCAGCCCTACATCCTCGCGATGGCGAACGCCGGCAAGCAGGCGGGCCGCGGCACCAACGGCTCGCAGTTCTTCATCACCGTGGCGCCGACCACCTGGCTCCAGGGCAAGCACACCATCTTCGGCGCCGTCGCCGACGAGGAGTCGAAGAAGCTCGTGCAGTCGCTCTCGGCTGTTCCCACCGACGGCCGTGACAAGCCGCTCGAGGACGTCGTGATCGAGAGCGTCGAGATCACCGAGGTCTGATCGCCTCATCCACCACTCATTCGAGGGCCGGGTCCGTCAGGGCCCGGCCCTCGTTCTCCCCGGAGGCACGTCCGTGACCCAGGTCCCGCCGAGCAGCACCTACTCCTGCTACCGACACCCCGACCGGCAGAGCTTCGTGCGCTGCCAGCGGTGCGGCCGCACCATCTGCGGCGAGTGCCAGACGCCCGCTCCAGTCGGCGTGATCTGCCCGGACGACATGGCGCAGCAGCGCGCCACCGCGCCGCGCACCCGCGGTCCCCTCCTCTCCCGCGTGCGGGCCATGACCCGCGCCGACCAGCCGACGGTGACCTACGCGATCATCGCGCTCTGCATCGTGCTGTGGATCGTCGAGATCCTCCCCTTCGTCGGCGGGCCGGCGGTCAACGCGCTCCTGTACGCCCCCGCCTACACGCTCCCCGGCTTCGGTGCCGGCTTCGAGCCGTGGCGGATGCTCACCTCGGTGTTCCTCCACAGCACGTCGCTCTTCATCGTCATCCCGTTCCACCTGGTGCTGAACATGTACACGCTGTGGGTGTTCGGCATGGTGCTCGAGCGGATGCTGGGCCGCGGGCGGTACCTCACCCTCTTCCTCCTGAGCGGTTTCGCCGGGTCGGTGGGCGTCCTGCTCCTCGCGAACCCGCTGACCCCGGTGATCGGCGCCTCCGGTGCGATCTTCGGGCTGATGGGCGCGTACCTGGTGATCCTCCGGCATCTGGGCGGTCAGGCGTCGCAGCTGCTGGTGCTGGTCGGACTGAACCTCGTCATCGGCTTCCTGCCCGGGATGAACGTGGCGTGGCAGGCGCACGTCGGCGGTCTGGTGGCCGGCGCGCTCATCGGGCTGGTCTTCACGAAGACCCGGCAGCGCGCCCAGCGGCGCACGCAGAACCTCCTCGTCGGGCTCATCGGAGTCGGACTGGTCGCGATCACCGCCGGCGCCTACGTCCTCGGCTGATCCCTCCCCCTCCCGCAGCGGCGGGTCCGGCAGTGCCTCGCGCACTCCCGGGCCCGCCGCTTCGTCGTTCCCGCGGTGACCGTCTCCACCGCTGTCCACAGGTGCTCTCAACAGGTGGGGAGGAAGTTATCCACAGAGTTGTTAACACTGGGGAGAACGTCCCGGGTGTCCTCCTCGGGAGGACGATCCGGGGACGGCGGCGCGTCCGAGGACCGGCGGACTGGTGCGGATCCGGGCCCTCCTCACCTCGAGCAGGCCAGCGCGGCGGGGACCGCGGAGTTCTCCACAGGAGATTCCACAGCTGGGGATAATTACAGCGGTGTAGTTCTCCGGCGGACGGCCACCAGGGCCGTCGCCTCACGGTCGTCGTCGCGGTGCAGCGAGGTGGCGAACCCGGCCGCCTGGAACGCCGAGGCACTCGCCGCGGCCTGATCCGCGCCGACCTCGATCACGACGACGCCGTGGGGTGCGAGCCACGCCCCCGCCTCCTGAGCGATACGGCGGTGCAGGGCGAGCCCATCCGACCCGCCGTCGAGCGTGAGCATCGGCTCGTGCACCCGGGCCTCCGGCGGCATGAGCGCGATCGCCGCGGTGGGGACGTAGGGGGCGTTGACGACCACGACGTCGATCCGCCCGCGCTCACTCCGGGGGAGCGCGTCGAAGAGGTCGCCCTCGTGGACGTCGCCGCGGCCTGCGAGCGTGCGGCGCGCGCAGGCGACGGCGGCGGGGGAGAGGTCGGCCGCGAGCAGGCGGACGTCCGGCCGCTCCTCCGCGATCGACCGGGCGAGCGCGCCGGATCCGCAGCAGAGGTCGAGCAACACCGCGCCGTCCGGGAGGACCTCCAGGGCGCAGTCGACCAGCCACTCGGTGCGCACGCGGGGCACGAAGACGCCGGGTGCGACGGGGACGCGCAGGCCGCGGAAGGCGACCCAGCCGAGGATCTGCTCGAGGGGCTCGCCCGTCTCGCGGCGACGGAGCAGCAGCTCGAGGTCGGAGGGGGAGTCGGCGGCCTCCTCGAGCAGGCCCGCCTCCTCCTCAGCGAAGACGCAGCCGGCGGTGCGCAGACGCTCCACCGACGACGAACGCCCCGTCGGCGGACCGGACGGGGCGTCGTTCACGACTGGGGGAGGCTCAGCGCCAGCGCGTCGTCATCAGGAAGCCGATGAACGCGATGCCGAAGCCGATCAGGATGTTGAGGTTGCCGAGATCGGGGATCGGCAGGGTGCCCTGGCTCACGTAGAAGACGATGATCCAGGCGAGTCCGAGCAGCATGAAGCCGAACATCACCGGCTTGAACCAGACCGGATTCGGTGCGTTCTCGCCGGTCCGGGCCTCGTCGCGCTCGGGCTTCGGGCTCTTCGTCGCTCGTGCCATGCCGACCACTGTACCTGGCGGAGGCTCCGGGCCGGGAGCACCGGGGCTGCGCGGGTGCTGTGCGGACTCGCGGAGCGGCCGGTGCAGGCGCTCGAGTGGTCCCATCGGCCCTCCTCAGGCGGCGACTCGGGAGGGCTCTCCACAGGTCCGGATCATGCGCCACAGCCGGTCACGGCTCGCGCCTAGACTCGTCGCATGACCGCCCAGAACCCCGACGGGGCGGCTCTGCGGCCGCGAGCGAAGCGACGGAGGGCCCGCCCGGTCCGACGACTCTCGTTCTTCGGAGTCGTCGGCGAGCTCCTGATGACCGCCGGCGTCCTGGTCCTGCTCTTCCTGGCCTGGCAGCTCTGGTGGAACGACGCGGTGATCGCGGGCCGGCAGACGACGCAGGCGGCGGAGCTCCGCGAGACCTGGGGCGATTCCTCTCCGGCACCGCAGCCGACCGAGGCCGCCCCGGCGGAGCCGGTCGTCGCGTCGGTCGCCGCCCTCGACTCCTCCTTCGGCAACCTCTACATCCCGCGCTACGGCGAGGGGTGGGTGCGCACGATCGCCGAGGGCATCGACGCCGAGAACGTGCTCGACGAGGGGAGCATCGGCCACTACCCCGGGACGCAGATGCCCGGGCAGGCCGGCAACTTCGCGCTCGCCGCGCACCGCAGCGCGTACGGCGGAGGCATGCACCTGATCGACGAGCTCCAGCTCGGCGATCCGATCTACATCGAGACGGCGGACGGCTGGTACACCTACCGCTTCCGCAACCTCGAGTACGTCCAGCCCTCCGACGTCCAGGTGATCGACCCGGTCCCGTGGACTCCGGACGCGGCTCCGACCGACCGCCTGATCACGCTGACGAGCTGCAACCCGCTCTACTCGACGGCCGAGCGGATCATCGCGTACGGCGTCTTCGACTCGTTCCAGCCGCGGTCCGCGGGGGCCCCCGCCGAGATCGCCGCCTCGCTGGCTCAGGAGGGCTGACCGTGTACGCAGCGCTGTGGCGGCTCCTGCCCGGGCCGTGGTGGGTCCGGCTCCTGATCGTCCTCGTCCTCGTCGCGGCGGTCCTGGTCGCGCTCGACGAGTGGGTGTTCCCCTGGGTGCAGTCACTCGTGCTCGACCGGAACGTGACCGTCGGCTCGTGACCGCCGGCGCGGCCCCGCGGATCCTGGTCGTCGACCACCACGACAGCTTCGTCTTCACGCTCGTCTCGTACCTCCGCGAGCTCGGTGCCGAGGTCGACGTGGTCGAGGGCGACGACCTCGGGACGACGGCGCTCCTGGCTCGCGCGGAGGAGGCGGACGGAGTCCTGGTCTCACCCGGACCGGGCCGCCCCGAGGACGTCCCCGCGTCGACGGCGCTCGTGCAACGGGCGGAGGCGACCGGGCGGCCGCTGCTCGGAGTCTGCCTCGGCCACCAGGTGCTCGCCCATGCTCTCGGCGCCCGCGTCACGGAGGCGCCGGAGCTGCTGCACGGCCGGACGTCCGCGGTCCTTCACGACGGAGATCCGCTCTTCGACGGCCTGCCCTCCGGATTCGCCGCGATGCGGTACCACTCGCTCGCGGTCGACGGCGAAAGCCTTCCCGAGGAGCTGCGGGTGACGGCGCGGACACCGGAGGGAGTGGTCATGGCCGTCCGGCACCGGAGTGCTCCGCTCGTGGGCGTGCAGTTCCATCCGGAGTCGGTCCTCACCGAGGGCGGGCGGCGCCTTCTCGAGAACTGGCTGCGCGAGGTGAGGCCGGGCGGAGCGTCCGTATCGGCCGACGACACGCCCGGACTCTCGATCCCGGCTCGATGAGGCGGAATTCGCCGGGCTTATCGGGCTCGTTATCGAGTCGAGAGCATTGAGAATGATCAGCGACCACCGTCCCCCGAACGGGGATGCCGCCCTGAGTGCGTTCTCACGTAGAAATCCGCCATCTGACGGCTAAATAACGGCGGGCGGAGGAGAACGCCGCGACAGGGTATGAGCGTGACCTTGTCCACCCCCTTGCGCACCCCCCGATCAGGTGGCGGGTTTTGACGGGCTCCCGGCGGAGGATGCGGCCCCTTTTCCCTGCATAATCAGAGGGCGTCGACAGGGGGTCGGCGCCACAAGAGAAGTCCGGGGGGACCAGATGGTCGCATCGATCTCCTGGGCTTTCTCGGGAATCCGAGAACTCGAGAATCTCGGTCCGCGCATCGTCGTCAAACCCGGCACCGTTCCGAGCATCACCGGTTCGGGATTCGGCACCGCCGATCTGAGCGTCGTGCTGATGACGGTCTCGCCGCTGCGCGTCCTCCGCGGGACGTGGCCGGCCGACGACACCTCCTTCCTCACCTTCAGCTTCCTCATCGACGGCTTCGTGCGCATGGTCGCCCCGGACCGAACGGTGCTGCTGCGTCCGGGCTCGATCTCGTACCAGCAGGGGACGACGACGTTCACGACCGAGTCGACGACTCCGGCCACGATCCTCCACCTCTCGCTGCGCGCCGACGAGATGCGCCGCTACGGCTTCGACACGTCGGCCCCGGTCTACGCGCTCGACCCCGACGCCCGGTCCACCCGCGCCGCATACGCCTTCACGACCGCCTTCGCCCTCGCGGCGGAGTCCGGGACGGGGCTGCCCGGCGAGGGCGAGGTCACCGGCTTCGCCCACGTTGTCAAGCAGCTCCTCACCAGCGCGTTCCTCGCGGCGGCGAGCTCGCAGCCCGGCACCACGAGCGTCCGGGCCGCCACGCTCGGGCGCGCGCGCACGGTCATCGACCGGACGCACCGCACGCCGCGCTGCACCCCGGAGGCGGTGGCCGACGCGGTCAACGTGTCCACCCGCTCCCTCCAGCGGCTCTTCGAGGACGCGGGCACCACGGTCGCGAGCGAGATCGAGCGCTCCCGGGTCGCCAGCGCCGTGGAGCTCCTGCGCCGCCGCCCGCGGGAGGTCCCGCTCGAGGCGATCGCCGCCGCGTCCGGATTCTCCTCGGCGGACCACCTCCGCCGTGCGCTCAAGCGCCGCGAGGGGCTCACCCCGAGCGACATCCGCGGCAGGATCGCGCGCCCCGCCGACGGATCGGCAGCCGGCGAGGTCGTGCGGCTCCAGCCCCCGCTCGCCGACGCGCGCCGGGCGTAGCCGTTCACCTCGGGGCCGTCGGCCTCGCGGAGCATCGACCCCGACGAGCGACGTCCGGACGAGCCCTTCTCGGCGCGCAGAGCAGCGGCCCGGCCTCCACCGGGCACCGTCGGCCGACGCCGCAGCCGCAGCGGGCCGCAGGCCGGGTCAGCCCGCGCAGTAGCCGAGCTGGACGGTCGATCCCTGCGGGACGTCGCCCGGAGCCAGGGACTGAGTCGTGATGGGCGGGTTCGCCCGGGTCGCGTCGCAGGTCTCGTCCGGGACCTCAACCCCCACGAGCTGCAGCTTCTCGGAGGCGAGGGTGGCCAGCGCGCTGCTGAGGGACGTCCCGACGAGGTCGGGGAGCGTGACCTGGCCGGAGGAGACCGTGAGGTCGACCGGCGTGCCCGGGGCGACCTGCTGTCCCGCTCCGGGGGAGGCGGAGAGCACGACGTCGCCCGGGACGGTCGGCGAGTTCTCGCGGGTCTGGGAGCCCTCGACGAAGCCGACGGCGGTGAGCGCGTCGATGGCCTCGGCGAGGCTCTGCCCGACGGTGTCCGGCACGGCGACGGGCTGCGGGCCCTGGGACACGACGATGCGGATGACCGTCTCGGGTGCGACGATCGTGCCCGAGCCCGGATCCGTGCGGATCACCTCGCCCTCGGGGACGGTCGAGCTGTACTCCGCGACCTGGCTCGGCACGAGATCGAGCTCGGTCAGGGTCGACTGCGCGCTGTCGTAGGTGGTCTCGGTGAGGGTGGGGACCTCGCGCGACTGCGACGGCAGCGTCGACGCGGGCTGGAGCGTCAGCACCCAGATCACGAGTGCGGCGACGATCACGGCCAGCACGACGATCGAGGACCAGATCCAGAGGACCGGCGGGCGGCGCTGGGTGCGGACGATCGAGTTGTCCTCGGCCAGCTGGCGGAGGGCGAGCTCGGAGTCGTTGACTCCGCCCTGGCTGCGGGCCGCGAAGAGCGAGGTGGTCAGCTCGTCGATCGGGCGGTGGTCGGGGAGGCGTCCGGCGGCGGCGTCGCGCAGGTCGTCGCGGAACTCCGCAGCTCCCTGGAAGCGCTCGTAGCGGTCCTTCGACAGTGCGCGGGCGACGACCGCGTCGAGTGCTGGGGTGACGGCCGGGTTGATGGAGCTCGGCGCCGGCGGCGTCTCGCTGACGTGCTGGTAGGCGACGGCCACCGGGGTGTCGCCGCGGAAGGGCGCACGGCCGGTGAGGAGCTCGAAGAGCACGATGCCGGCGGAGTAGAGGTCGCTGCGGGCGTCGACCTGCTCGCCCTTCGCCTGCTCGGGGGAGAAGTAGGCCGCGGTGCCGAGGATCGCCGTGGTCTGAGCGACCGTGGCGGCGGAGTCGGAGACGGCGCGGGCGATCCCGAAGTCCATCACCTTCACCTGGCCCGACGGGGTCAGCATGATGTTGCCGGGCTTGATGTCGCGGTGGACGACGCCTGCGCGGTGCGAGTACTCGAGGGCGGTGAGGATGCCCTCCGTGATGCGGACGGCCTCGTCCACGTCGAGGGGGCCCTCGGCGATCAGGTCCTTGAGGAGGCGGCCCTCGATGTGCTCCATGACGATGAAGGGCCGGCGCGACTCGGCGCCGTTGTCGTCGAGCGAGACCTCCTCGCCCGCATCGAAGACCCGGACGATCGTGGGGTGCGACATGCGCGATGCGGACTGCGCCTCCTGGCGGAACCGCAGGCGGAAGGCGGAGTCGGAGGAGAGGGAGAGCTTCAGCTCCTTGATGGCGACGGTGCGGCCGAGCCGGGTGTCGGTGCCGAGGTACACCTCGGACATCCCGCCGCGGCCGAGCCGGGGCCCGACCTGGTACCGTCCCGCGATCAGGCGACCCTCATCCGTCACGCGCACGCTCCCGCCCTGTACTTCCGTGTGGTGCGGCCCCGAGGAGCCACGGCAAGTGTACCTATGGGCCCCTGGTGTTCCGGGCGGGGGCGCGACGCGACGGCCGCGAGGCGCCGGGCCGGAGCGGTGCCCCGGCCCGGCGCGCCGCCGCTACTCGGAGGGGGTGGGCGTCGAGGTGGCCTTCGAGGTGGGGGTCGGCGCCGGGGTCGGAGCCGGTTCCTCGACGGTGACGGAGAGGGTGGGCGAGGCCGCCGACTCCGACTCGCCGCAGAGCACGGTGTACGTGACGTCGATCGTGCCCGCCGTGGTGCCGGCCTGGATCGTCGCGGTCGTCGAGTTCGACGGGTTGGTGCTCGTCACGCTCGCGCCCTCACCGGTCGCGGTCACCCGGTAACCGCTCACGGAGGTTCCGCTCGGGCACTGGTTGTAGTTGCTCCAGGTGACGTTGAACGTCGCGCCCGCCTCGACGCTGGAGGCGGCGGGGGTGACGGTCGGCACGGCGGTCGGTGCGTCCGGGGTCGCGACCTCGGTGAAGACGGAGACCTCGATGGTCGTGCCCTTCACCACGTTCGCGGTGGGGTTCACGTCCTCGACGAGTCCGACCTGCTCGGCGGTGGGGGCGCTCGGACCGTCCGCGCGGCGGACGCCCATGCCCAGGGCCTCGAGCTCGGTCTCGACGTCGTCGAAGGAGCGCCCGACGTAGTCGGCCTTGTCGATGACGACCGTGTTCGAGGTCGGCGTCGGCGTGGGACTCGGAGTCTCGGACGGCGTCGGCGACGGGGCCGTGCTGGTCGGCGCGGTGGGGGAGGCGGCCGGGTCGCTGCTCCCGCCGGTCGTCAGGGCGAAGATCGTGCCCGCGATGACGACGGCGAGGATCACGATGAGGGCGATCAGCGGCCAGGTCCAGGGGCTGCGGCGACGCGGCTCCTCGGCCGGCTCGAGCGGCTCCTCGATCGGCACGAACGGAGCGGCGGCCGCGGCCGCGGGCGCGCCGGAGGGCAGCACCGTGGTCGCCTGCGTCGCGCCCTGGTTGGAGGGGAGGACCGTGGTCGCCTGCGTCGTGGGGAGGTCGCTGAGGACCGCGGGGACGGCCAGCGCCGCTCCTCGCACGTCGCCCGAGCGCAGCGCCTGGGCCGCTCGCGCGAGGTGCGCGGCGGTGGCGGGGCGGTCGGCCGGCTTCTTGGCGATGCAGGAGTAGACGAGGTTGCGCACCGGCTCCGCGACCGTGACCGGCAGCTCCGGCGGGGTGTCGTTGATCTGCGCCATCGCGATGGCGACCTGCGACTCGCCCGTGAAGGGGCGGCGCCCGGCCAGGCACTCGTACGCGACGATGCCCAGCGAGTAGATGTCGGTGGCGGGGGAGGCGGGCTGGCCGCTCGCCTGCTCCGGGGACAGGTACTGGACCGTGCCCATGACCTGCCCGGTCGCCGTCAGCGGGACCTGGTCGGCGATGCGCGCGATGCCGAAGTCGGTGATCTTGACGCGGCCGTCCGGCGTGATGAGCAGGTTGCCCGGCTTCACATCGCGGTGCACGAGGCCCGCGGCGTGCGCGGCGTGCAGGGCGAGCGCGGTCTGCGCGACGATGTCGAGGACCTTGTCGGTCGAGAGGACGCGCTCGCGCTCGAGGACGGTCGAGAGCGCCTCGCCGGGGACGAGCTCCATGACCAGGTAGGCCGAGCCGTCCTCCTCGCCGTAGTCGTAGACGTTGGCGATGCCCTCGTGGTTGACCAGCGCCGCGTGGCGGGCCTCGGCGCGGAAGCGCTCGAGGAAGCCGGGGTCGCCGAGGTACTCGTCCTTCAGGATCTTGATCGCGATGGTGCGGCCGATGACCAGATCGGTCGCCTGCCACACCTCTCCCATGCCGCCGATGGCGATCCGGGACTGCAGCTCGTAGCGTCCTCCGAAGGTGAGGCCTGTCGTGGGTCTCATTTGTTCAGCACCGCCTCTAGTACCTGTTGTCCGATGGGTGCGGCGATCAGGTTGCCGTACCCGGTCTGGCCGAGCCCTCCACCGTTCTCCACGAGCACGGTGATGGCGTACTGCGGGTCGTCCGCAGGCGCGAAGCCGGTGAACCAGAGGGTGTACGGGTCGTCCCCGCCGTTCTCGGCGGTGCCGGTCTTACCGGCCACAGTGACGCCCCCTATTGTTGCATTCGTCGCCGCGCCGCCCTGGACGCTGGCGACCATCATCGCCTCGACGGCGTCCGCGGTCTGCGTGCTCACCGCCCGGCCGAGCGACTTCTCCTGGAACTGCTGCAGCACGCTGAGGTCCTGCGAGCGGATCGAGTCGACCAGGTTCGGCTGCATCACCTCGCCGCCGTTCGCGATCGCCGCGGAGACCATGGCGATCTGCAGCGGCGTCGCGCGCACCTCCCACTGCCCGAAGGCGGTGAGGGCCGTCTGGGCGTCGTCCGTCTTCGTCGGGTAGATGCTCGCCTCGACCGACATCGGGATCTCGAGCTCGGTGTCGAAGCCGAACTTCTCGGCCTGCGAGCGGATCGCGTCCGCTCCCAGCTGCACGCCCATCTCGGCCATCGGGACGTTGCAGGAGAGCGAGACGGCGGTGGCCAGCGTGACCGTCTCTCCGGAGCCGCAGAGACCGCCTCCGGAGTTGATCACCTGCGACGAGGAGCCGGGCAGCGTGTACGACTCGACGTTGGGGAAGCTCGAGTCGGCGGTGAAGCGGCCGGACTCGAGGGCGGCCGAGGCCACGACGAGCTTGAAGACGGAGCCGGGCGGGTTGAGCGAGCCGCCGATGGCCCGGTTCACGAGGGGCTCGGAGGAGTCGTCGTTCAGCGCCCGGTAGGCGGCGAGGACGTCGTCGGTGTCGTGGGAGGCCAGCGCGGTGGGGTCGAAGGTGGGCTTCGAGACCATCGCGAGGATGCGGCCGGTGGCCGGCTCGGTCACGACGACGGCCCCCGTGTAGTCGCCGAGCGCGTCGAAGGCGGCCTGCTGGGCGACCGGGTCGATCGAGAGCTCGACCGACGCGCCCTTCGGGTCCTGGCCCGTGACGAGGTTGTTGATCTCGTCGAAGAACTGCGAGTTCGAGGTGCCCGAGAGGTAGTCGTTGAGCGTGCGCTCGATGCCGGTGGTGCCCTGGTTCAGGGTGAAGTAGCCGGTCACGGCGGAGTAGAGCGGGCCGTTCGCGTACTGCCGCTGGAACTTGTAGAGGTCGTCCGACGGCGTCGAGGAGGCGATCGGCTGACCGCCGGCGAGGATCGCACCGCGCTCGGTCGAGAAGCTCTCGTAGAGGGTCCGCGTGTTGCGGCCGTCCTCGTCGAGGGAGTCGGCCTGGATCACCTGGATGGTGGTGGTGGAGAGGAAGAGGGCCACGAACATCGTCAGCACGACGAGGCTCACCCGTTTGAGTTCTCGGTTCATCGACGGATCACACCACCAGACGAGGCTGACTGCGGACTGTGTCGGACAGGCGCAGCAGCACCGCCACGATCATCCAGTTCGCCACGAGGGAGGAGCCGCCGGCGGCGAGGAACGGCGTGGTCAGGCCGGTCAGCGGGATGACGCGGGTGACGCCTCCGATGACGATGAAGCACTGCAGGGCGATCACGAACGAGAGGCCGACTCCCAGGAGGCGCCCGAAGTCGTCCTGCCCGGCGAAGCCGATGCGGAACCCGCGCGAGACCAGCAGGAGGTAGAGGCCGAAGATCGCGAAGAGCCCGGCGAGGCCCAGCTCCTCGCCGAGGCTGGCGATGATGTAGTCGGACTGCGGGACCGGCGTGAGATCCGGCATCCCCTGGCCGAGGCCCGTGCCGAGCAGCCCGCCGTGCGCGAGGCCGAAGAGGCCCTGCACGAGCTGGTAGCTGCCGCCCGGATCCGCCCCGTAGCGCTCGGCGCTGAAGGGCTCGAGCCAGTTGGCGAAGCGGTTGCCCACGTAGTCGAGCGTCTGGCTCGCCAGCAGCGCGCCGCCGAGGAACAGGCCGACGCCGATGAGGACCCAGCCGGTGCGGCCGGTCGCGACGTAGAGCATGACCAGGAACAGGCCGAAGTAGAGCAGCGCCGTCCCCAGGTCGCGCTGGAAGACGATGACGCCCATCGTGACCGCCCAGACCACCAGGATCGGGCCGAGGTCGCGCAGGCGCGGGAAGCGCATCCCGAGGACGGTGCGGCCCCCCATCGAGAGGGAGTCGCGGTTGCGCACGAGGTAGCCGGCGAAGAAGACCGCGAGGGCGATCTTGGCGATCTCGCCGGGCTGGAAGCTCGCCACGTCGCCGATCCCGATCCAGACGCGCGCGCCGCTGACCTCGCGGCCGATGAAGGGCAGGAGCGGCAGGAGGAGCAGCACGATCGCCGCGAACCCGGCGACGTAGGTGTAGCGGAACAGCACGCGGTGGTTGCGGATGACCAGCAGCACCACGATCGCCGCCACGACGGCCAGGGCGCTCCAGAAGATCTGCCGCACCGCCACCGACTCCCAGCCGGTCGCGCCGTCGGCGATGTCGATCCGGTAGATCTCGGCGACGCCCAGGCCGTTCAGCACGGTGGCGATCGGGAGGAGGAAGGGGTCGGCCGCCGGGGCCGCGAAGCGCAGCACGACGTGCACGGCGAGCACGAGCGCCGAGAGGCCGGCGCCCAGCGAGACCAGCGTGGTGTCGATCGAGCCGAGGGCGCCGAGCTGCACGAGCACGATCGCGCCGGCATCGATGAGGCACGCGCCGATCAGGAGCAGGAGCTCGAGATTGCGCAGCTTCTGGCGGAAGAAGCCCTGCCGCTCGGGGGCGGGGCGGGCGGTGGCCGTGGCGGCGTCCGTCATGGTGCTCCGTTCGCGTCCGTGAGGCGCTCGACGATGTCGACCGCGCCGGCGTAGGAGTCGGCGCTGATCGTCTGCTCCAGCTGCTCGACGTCGTAGGCGCGGAGGGAGTCGAGCGGGATGCCCGTGTCCTCCTTCACCTCCGAGAGCGAGAGCGGGCCGACCGACTGCTGGATGCCCTGGTAGATGATCACGGTGTCCCCGTCGGTGCCGACGTAGAAGCGCGACTGCGTCCAGTCGTAGGCGAAGAGGATCCCGAGGAATCCGATGATGAGCACGAGGGACAGGCCGACGAGCCAGGTGATGCGGCGGCGCAGGTGCCGGCGGCGGTCCTCCTCGATCAGCTCGTCGAGGTAGTCCTCGGACGCGGGCTCGAAGTGGGTGGGGCCCTGCGCGGCGGGAGCCCGGGTGTGCAGGCGGAGGCCGGGGATCCGGACGCGGTTCTGCGAGTCGTCGGTGCTGAAAGGCGTGGGCGCGGCGGCGGATCCGACGACCACCGGCTCCTCCACGGGGGCGAGGATGCGCGCGGTGTCGCCCGCCCCGGGGATGTCGAGGACGACGACGGTGACGTTGTCCGGGGCGCCGTGCGAGAGGCTGTCGCGGATCAGGCGGTCGGCCACCTCCTGCGCGGTCTCGTCGCGGCTGAGCTCCTTGAGGATCTCGTCGTGCGGGACGACGCCGGAGAGGCCGTCGGAGCAGATCAGCCAGCGGTCGTGCGGCTCGGTCTCGAGCGTGAGCGTGTCGATCTCGGGGTTGGTGTGCACGTCGCCGAGGACCCGCATCAGGACGGAGCGGCGCGGATGCGTCATCGCCTCCTCCTCCGTGATGCGGCCGGAGTCGACCAGGCGCTGCACGAAGGTGTGGTCGGTCGTGACCTGCTCGAGCCGGCCGTCGCGGAGGACGTAGATGCGGGAGTCGCCGATGTGCGCGATCGCCACCGACTCGCCGACGCGGGCGATGGCGCTGACGGTGGTGCCCATGCCGGTGAGCTCGGGGTGGTCGACCACGGCGTCGGCCAGCAGGGTGTTGGCCGCCAGCAGGGTGCGCTTGAGCTCGTCCTCGGCCTCGTAGGTGGAGGCGTAGACGCGGTCCGCCTCCGCGATGCGCTTGATCGCGATGGAGGAGGCGACGTCGCCGCCCGCGTGGCCGCCCATGCCGTCGGCGACGACGAAGAGCTGCCGGCCCGCGTAGCCGGAGTCCTGGTTGTTCGAGCGGATCCTGCCGACGTGCGAGACGGCGGCGCTCTCGCGCACCGCGCCGTGGCCGGAGCCGTTCTCCGGAGTGGGGGCCACGCGCTACGACCGCCGCAGTTCGAAGGTGGTGGTGCCGACCTTCACGGGCGTGTCCAGCGGCACCTTGGTGGGCGCGCCGACGCGGCGGCCGTCGAGGAAGGTGCCGTTGGTGGAGTCGAGGTCCTGGATCATCCACTCGTCGTTCCAGAGGAGCAGGCGCGCGTGGTGGGTCGAGGTGTAGTCGTCGCGGATGACCAGCGTCGACTCCGCGGAGCGGCCGATCGTCAGCGGGTCGCCGGTCAGCTCGAGCTCGGTGCCCCGCTTGGGGCCCGAGGTGATCACGAGGCGCTGCGCCGTGTGGACCGTGGCGGCGCCTCCCTGCTCGGCGCGCTCGGCGGCGGCCTCTCGGCTCCTCCGGGCCGAGGGGGCCGACGGAGAGGCGGGCTGCGCGGGCGTGGGAGCCGCGGCGGCCGCGGCGACCACGGGCTGGGCCGCCGTCACGAACGGGGCCTCGGGGGACGCGGCCTGCGCGCCGGGCGGCAGCTTGCGCACGCGCTGCCCGAACAGGTCGGAGCGCAGCGCGTAGACGATGCCGAACACGAAGAACCACAGCAGCGCGAGGAACGCGATGCGCAGGAGGAAGAGAGTGAGCTCGCTCATAGCCGGTCGTCCCAGAATCCCTCGGAGCCGCGTCCGGCTGCCCTGCCGGACGACGGGCGGTCGGTGCGTGCGGGCGCGGAGCCCTGCACGACGCGGTAGACGATCGAGGTGCGCCCGATCGTGATGGTCTGCTCGGGGGCCAGGGGCGCCTGCGTGACGGGCCGGCCGTCGAGCTTGGAGCCGTTCGTGGACCCGAGGTCGTGCACCTGGGCGCGGGAGCCGTCCCAGAGGATCTCGACGTGCTTGCGGGACGTGCCCGAGTCGTCGACGGTGATGTCGGCGTCACTGCCGCGGCCGATGACGGTGCGCGCCTTCGTGATCGGGTGGCGCCGGCCGTCGATGTCGAGGACGGGCGTGTAGGCGACGGTGCCCTTCACGCTGCGGGAGTCGACCTCGACCATGCCGTCGCTGAGCGCCGGATCGACGGCGAGGGAGATGTCGATCGGGCCGGGGAAGCGGAAGCCCTGCTTGGTGGCGTGCTCGGTGGCGACCGTGGTGAGCTCGTCGATCAGCGTGGCGCCGAGGCGCTGCATCCGGTCGAGGTCGGTCGCGGACATCCGCAGGACCAGGCTGTTGGGGACGAGGATGCGGTCGCGGCTGACCACGGCGGCGGTGGTGTCGAGCTCCCGGCGGAGGGCGGAGGCGAGCTCGACCGGCTGCAGACCCGACTTGAAGGTCCGCGCGAACGCGCCGTTGACGACGCGCTCGAGTCCCTTCTCGAAGTTGTCCAGTATGCCCACAGTCTTCCGATCTTCCGGTTCTTCGCCTTCTCGGCGGTCGCGCACGGATCGAGATGTCTGCGCGCCCGTCGCCGCTTCCTCTTCTTGGTCTGCGCCGCGCACGGCTACGGGCATGTTACTGGGATGGTCTGGATGCGCGATCCTCCGCAGTGGTTTCGCGGCAGGAGTGCCGTGTGCGCGCTCTCACCGGGGCGGCTCGGCGGCGGCTCCCGGGGGAGCGGCGGCCCGGGACGGTGAGCGCCGGTTCGGCTCGGGGGCCGGGGGATGCTACGATTTCTCGTCGGCGCTTCGGTGCCGCTGGTGAGCGCGAGTGGCGGAATAGGCAGACGCGCACGGTTCAGGTCCGTGTGCCCGAAAGGGCGTGGGGGTTCAACTCCCCCCTCGCGCACCAGAGTTCACGAGAACCGGAGTTCGAGAGAACCGGGTTCGAGAGAACCAGAGGAGAAGCCCCCGATCGGATGTCCGGTCGGGGGCTTCTCCCGTTCCCGTGTGCGGTGCGCCGCGGGGCGGGCTCCTGTCGTGTCGTTCTCGCGGACGGCGTCCCGCGGAGGCGCGGTGTTCACCGGGAGGTCGGCCGGAGGTCGTCCGGCGCGGGCACGCTCGCGGAGTGATCGCCCTCCGTGCCGACGTGTCCGCCCTCGATCCGCGGGCGCTGCCCGAGCTGCTCCGACGCCTCCGCCGGCACCGGAGCGTGCAGGTGGGGGAGCGCCAGTGGATCGCGGTGCTGCCCGGATCGGGCCCGGTGCTGCTGACCTCCGGCGACCGGCTGGTGCTCGAGCTGCTGATCGAGCGGCGCGCGCTGCTCCCCGTGGTGATCGACGCGCTCGAGGCGGAGCTGCGCAGCGGCGGCTTCCGCGAGCGGATCGCGCTGCGCTGGAGCACGCCGGACACGGTGCCCGTGCCGCTGCGCTGACGAGCCGCGGTCAGCGGCGGGTGAGCTCCACGACGGGGATGGTGCGGGTGGTGCGCTTCTCGTAGTCGAGGAAGCCGGCGGAGGCGGTGGTGAAGCGTGCCCAGCCGGCGTCGCGCTCCTCCCCGGCGAGGACGCGGGCCCGGACGTCGACGGTGCCGTCGTCGGGGGTCTCGATCGCCAGGTCCGGCTGGGCGATCATGTTGTGGAACCAGGCGGGGTGCTTCGGCGCACCGGCGGCGGACGCGGCGAGCAGCCAGACGTCGTCGGAGGGGTGCAGCGCCATCAGCGGAGTCACGCGCTCCTGACCGGAGCGGGCGCCGCGGTGGTGCACCAGCACGAGGCTCCTCCCGAAGCCGCCCGTGGTCACGGTCCCGCCGTTCGCGCGGAACTCCTCGATGATCGTGTCGTTCCAGTCGGCCATGCTCGTCCTCCTCGACGCGGTGCCGGCACTCGAGTGCCGGGGTCAGGCGCGGGCGCCCAGGGCGTCCTCGCGGCTGCTGCTCCCACCCGGCGGCTGCGCGCCCCCGGTGACGGCGGCGGGATCCGCCAGCGCCCGCCGCCAGGGTAGCTCCGCGGCGCCGACGAGTTCCAGCCTCGAGCGCAGGGCGGCCCGCTCGATCCGCACGCCGCGCGCGAGGTCGCTCAGGGCCCGGGCGGAGACGCGGGCGGCGAGGCGCTCGCGGTCGACGGTGAGCAGCGAGCCGAGGAAGCCGCCCAGCACGACCGCGGTGGGGTTGAAGAGGTTGATGTAGGTGGACAGGCCCTCCGAGAGCAGGTCGACCTGGCGGGCGACCTCGCCGAGGACGGCGGGGTCGCGGGAGGTGCCCAGGGCGATGTCGAGCTCGTCCTGGTCGAGGACGCGGGCGCCGAGGACGTCGAGGAGGGAGCGCATCCGGACCTCGGCCTCGAGGCAGCCGCGCCGGCCGCAGCCGCAGAGGCGGCCGTTCGTGGCGACGAGGGTGTGGCCCAGCTCGGCCGCGAACCCCGAGGAGCCCTGGAGCGGGACGCCGCCGATGATGACTCCTCCGCCGATGCCGCCCGCGCCGCCGGTGACGTAGACGACGTCGGCCACGCCGTGCGCGGCTCCGAAGAGGGACTCGCCGATGGCGCCGAGGGTCGCGTCGTTGCCGACGGCGACCGGGAGGTCGAGGGCGCGGCTCAGCTGGGTGGCGAGGTCGACGTCGCGCCAGCCCAGGTGCGGGGCGCGGTGGACGAAGCCGGAGTCGGCCTGGACGAGGCCGGGGACGGCGACGCCCGCGCCGACCAGCGTGCGGAGCGACTCCCGCTCGGAGCGGAAGCCCTCGACGATCCCGGTGACGACGCGGACCACCGTGGCCGGGCTCGCGGGCTTGGGGGTGTCGAAGCGGACGCGGCGCAGCAGCTCGCCGTGCAGCCCGACCAGGCCGACGATGATCGCATCGGTGTCGAGGTGGACGCCCACGGCCGCGAACCGGTCGCCGGGGACGACGGTGGCGCTGGGGCGGCCGATGCGGCCGTCCGGTGCGGTGGTCTCCTCCGCCACCCAGCCGAGCTCGCTCAGCTCGCCGACCAGGTTCGCGACGGCGGAGCGGTTCAGCCCGGTGAGGCGGCCGAGCTCGGCGCGGCTGGTGGGACCGGAGCGGTGCACCAGGGTCGCGAGGCTCGCGAGGTTCGTGCGGCGCAGCAGCGCGTTGCTGGAGGCTCCGACTGCTCCTGCCATGATCGCCTGCCTGTCGCTGGACCCCGACGGGTCTCGGATGCACTCGGGCGCGGCTCCCCCGAGGAGAAGCCGCGCCCGAGAACTGTAGAAGAGAAGGACGAGGAGCGCTGCTGGGCGGCGCCCGGCGTTCGCCTAGCGGCCGCCGGCGCGGCGCTTGTTGAAGATGTCGAACGCCACCGCGAGCAGGAGCACGAAGCCCTTGATCGCCATCTGCCAGGCCGCGTCGACCGAGAGGATGGACAGGCCCATGTTGAGCACGCCCATCACGAGTCCGCCGATGACGGCTCCGACGACGGTGCCCACGCCTCCCTGGACGGCGGCGCCGCCGATGAAGACCGCGGCGATCGCGTCCAGCTCGTAGTTCTGTCCGGCCGAGGCGACCGCACCGCCGGCGCGGGCGGTGCTGACGATGCCCGCGACTCCGGCCAGTGCGCCCATGTTGACGAAGATGAAGAAGTTGACCCACTTCGTCTTGACGCCGGACATCATCGCGGCGAACAGGTTGCCGCCCATCGCGTAGATGTGGCGGCCGAAGACCGTCCGGCCGAGCACGAAGCTGTAGGCGAGGATCAGCACGGCGAGCACGATCAGGATGATCGGGGTTCCGCTGTAGCCGGCGAGCAGCCAGGAGAGGGCCATGATCGCGATGACGGCGATGGCCGACTTCGCCACCAGCGAGCCGATGGGCTCGCGGGGCAGCTCGAGGCGGCGGAGGGTCGCACGGCTGCGGAGCTGCTGGGCCACGAGGACGACGCAGACGATCAGGCCGAGGACCAGGGTGAGCGCGTCGCGCCCGGCGATGCCGCCGAGGACGCCCGGGAGCCAGCCGGCGCCGATCGCGGTGAACTCGGTGGGGAGGCCGTTGATCGTTCCGCCGGTGAGGAGGACGAGGGTGAAGCCGCGGAAGATCAGCATGCCAGCGAGGGTCACGATGAATGCCGGTATGCCGACGAAGGCGACCCAGAAGCCCTGCCATGCTCCGACGGCGGCGCCGGTGACGAGGGCGACGACGACGGCCGCCCACCAGGGCAGGCCCCAGTTGTTCATCGCGATCGCCGAGATGGCGCCGACCATCGCCACGACCGAGCCGACCGAGAGGTCGATGTGGCCGGCGATGATGACCATCACCATGCCGATCGCGAGGATCAGCACGTAGGCGTTCTGCTGGATCAGGTTGTTGACGTTGCCGGGCAGGAGCAGGCGCCCGCCGGTCAGCACCTGGAAGAGCAGGATGATGATGGCCAGCGCGGCGAGGATGCCGTACTGCCGGAGGTTGATGTTCAGCCGGCGCGAGCGCTTGGGCGGGGTGGAGGGCGTGTTGGCGGGCGTGTCCGCCGGCGCTGTGGTGGTCGTGGCGCTCATCGGGCCTGTTCCTTTCCGGCGGTCATGTAGTGCATGAGGTGCTCCTGGGTGGCGTCGGCGCGATCGATCTCGCCCGTGATCCGTCCCTCGGAGATGGTGTAGATGCGGTCGGCGAGGCCGATCAGCTCGGGCAGCTCGGACGAGATGACGACGACCGCCTTGCCCTGGGCCGCGAGCTCGTTGATGATCCCGTAGATCTCGTACTTGGCTCCCACGTCGATGCCGCGGGTGGGCTCGTCGAGGATCAGCACGTCGGGACCGGAGAAGATCCACTTCGAGAGGACGACCTTCTGCTGGTTGCCGCCGGAGAGCTTCCCCGTGACGGCCGAGACGGTCGGCGCCTTGATGTTCATCTTCGATCGGTACGAGTCGGCGACCTTGTACTCGCGGTGCTTGTCGATCACGCCGAGCCGGGCCAGGCGCGAGAGCGCGGCGGCCGAGACGTTGACGGTGATGTCGCCGATGAGGTTGAGCCCGTAGCGCTTGCGGTCCTCGGTCGCGTAGGCGAGGCCGTTGCGGATCGCCTCGTCGACGGTGCGGGTCTGGATCTCCTCGCCGTCCTTGTAGACGCGGCCGGAGATGCCGGTGCCGTAGCTCCTCCCGAAGATGCTCATCGCGAGCTCGGTGCGTCCGGCGCCCATCAGGCCCGCGAAGCCGACGATCTCGCCGGCGCGGACGGTGAAGGAGGCGTCGTCGACGACCACGCGGTTGATGTCGACGGGGTGGTGGACCGTCCAGTTCTCGACGCGCAGCTTCTCCTCGCCGATCTGCGGGTCGCGCGGCGGGAACATGCTGTTGAGGTCGCGGCCGACCATCGCGCGGATGATCCGGCTCTCGGACGCCTCCTCGCCGGCCATCGGGAAGCTCTCGATGGTGCGGCCGTCGCGGATGATCGTGACGGTGTCCGCGATGGCGCGGATCTCCTTCAGCTTGTGGCTGATGATGATGCAGGTGATGCCCTGCTTGCGGAGCTGGTCGATCAGGCCGAGCAGGTGGTCGCTGTCCTCATCGTTGAGGGCGGCGGTGGGCTCGTCGAGGATGAGGAGCTTCACCTCCTTGGCGAGGGCCTTGGCGATCTCGACGAGCTGCTGCTTGCCGACGCCGAGCTCGAGGATCTTGGTCGCGGGGCTCTCGGCGAGGCCGACGCGGGCGAGCAGCTTGGCCGCCTCCGCGTTGGTCGCGTTCCAGTTGATGACGCCGCGGGTCGACTTCTCGTTGCCGAGGAAGATGTTCTCGGCGATGGAGAGGTAGGGGCTGAGGGCGAGCTCCTGGTGGATGATCACGATGCCGTCGGCCTCGCTGTCGTTGATCGACCGGTACTGCGCCTCCTCGCCCTCGAACTCGATGGTGCCCTCGAAGCTGCCGTACGGGTACACGCCGGAGAGGACTTTCATCAGGGTCGACTTGCCGGCGCCGTTCTCGCCGCAGATGGCGTGGACCTCGCCGGGCTGGACCGAGAGCGAGACGCCGTCGAGGGCGCGGACGCCGCCGCCGAACTCCTTGACGATGTCGCGCATGATGAGGATGGGACTGGCCAACAGGGCCTCACTTCGTTGGGGGGGAGTGGTGTGCGGACGGGGAGGCGGGGGCGGGGAGGATCGCTCCTCCCCGCCCCCGCCCGACGGATCAGAGTCCGACGTCGCCGGCCTTGAGGAAGCCGGAGTCGACGAGGACCGACTGGACGTCGTCCTTCGTGACGACCTGCGGCTCCAGCAGGTAGGACGGGACGACCTTCTCGCCGTTGTCGTAGGTCTCGGTGTCGTTGACCTCGGGCTCCTCGCCCGCGACGATCGACTGCACCATCTGGAAGACGCGGTCGCCGAGGGTGCGGGTGTCCTTCCAGACCGTCATGGACTGCTCGTCGGCGAGGATCGCCTTGACGTTGGCCTTGTCGGCGTCCTGGCCGGTGATGACCGGGTAGTCGGCGCCGGGGGTGTAGCCGGCCGACTTCAGCGAGGCCTCGATGCCGATGGCCAGGCTGTCGTTGGGGGAGAGCACGACGTCGACCTTCTGGCCTCCGGTGTAGAAGGACGAGAGGCGGTTGTCCATCTCGGACTGCGCCTTGTCGGAGGCCCAGCCCTGGATGCCGATCGAGGCCCAGTCGTCGTCCGATGCGGGCGACTTGCCCGAGGGGACGGTGAGCTTGCCGCTCTCGATGTAGGGCTGCAGGACGTCCCACGCGCCGGAGAAGAAGAACTTCGCGTTGTTGTCGTCGGGGCTGCCGGCGAAGGGCTCGAGGGTGAAGGGACCCGCGGCGTTCTTCAGGTCGAGGGTCGACTCGATGTACTGGCCCTGGAGCTGGCCGACCTTGTAGTTGTCGAAGGTCGCGTAGTAGTCGACGTCCGCGGTGCCGTTGATGAGACGGTCGTAGGCGATGACGGTGGCGTTCTGCTTCTTCGCCTCGGCGAGGACGGGCGCGAGCGCCTCGCCGTCGATCGCGGCGATGACCAGGATCTTGGAGCCGCCGGCGATCTGGTTCTGGATCTGCGAGATCTGCTGATCGGTCTTGTTGTCGGCGTACTGGAGGTCGACGGTGCAGCCGTCGCCCTCGAGCTGCGACTGGAGGCCTTCGCCGTCGTTGATCCAGCGCTCGAGACTGCGCGTGGGCATCGAGATGCCGACGGTGCAGTCGCCTTCCGCGCCGGCGCCGGCAGCGGCGCCTCCGGAGTTGGCGGGGCTCGCGGAACAGGCCGCGAGGCCGAGGGAGATGATGCCGGCGGCGGCCAGCGTGGTGATGCCGCGGGAGAACTTCATGGAGTGCATTCCTCTCTGAAAGCAGTGTCCGAGGGAGAGGACGACAAGAGGCGTGCACGTGTGGCGCACGTCGTCGTGTCGTCGCCCGGGAGGGCGGGAGAGCCCCGAGGGGCTTTGTCCACGGAGAGAACATATTCCCTTCGATCGGGGGGAGTAAAGCGCGGGCGGCGAATTTGTCCAGGCGATGCCGAAATGTGATCTTCGGGACGTCGACCCCCGCCGTTGCTGGGGGAGAACGCTCTCACCGCTCGGCTCCCGCCCGGCTCGCGCTCCTCCGCCGGGCGCCCGCCGCCGTCCGCGTGAGGGAAACGCGAGGACTCCGGGCCGGGCCGTAGGGGAACCGTGAGGACCGCTCCGAGGGGCCCCCGCGAGGTGTTGCATCGCTTCCTGTGCCGCTTCCCGGCAGGCGTCCGGTCCCGGGCGTCGTCCGCTCCCCGGATGGAGTCCTCCGTGCTCGACCTCGCCTACCTCCTCGGCGTGCTCGCCCTCTTCTCGCTCATCGCTCTCGCCGCGAAGGGGGTCGAGCGGCTGGGCGGACCGCCCCCCTCGGCGACCCGCGGGACCCGCGAGAAGGAGGCGGGCCGGTGATCGTCTTCGACGCCCTCGCGGCCGTGCTGGCGCTCGCCGCCGTCGTCTACCTCGTCGCGGCCCTGATCCGACCGGAGCGCTTCTGATGGATCCGCTCCTCGCCGTCCTCCAGGTCGCGACCGTCGGCCTGGCCGTCGCCCTCCTCCACCGCCCCCTCGGCGACCACATGTTCCGCGTCTACACCTCGACGCGCGACCTCGCCCTCGAGCGCGGCGTCTACCGCCTCATCGGCGTCGACTCCGCGGGCGAGCAGAGCTGGCGCGCCTACCTCCGGGCCGTGCTGGCCTTCTCTCTCGTCGGCGTGCTCCTGCTCTACGGGATGCAGCGCCTCCAGGCGGTCCTGCCCGGCTCCCTCGGCCTGCCCGCGGTGCCGGAGGGGCTGGCGTTCAACACCGCCGTCTCGTTCGTCACCAACACCAACTGGCAGTCCTACTCCCCGGAGGCGACCCTCGGCTTCGCGGTGCAGCTCGGCGGCCTCGCCGTGCAGAACTTCGTCTCGGCGGCCGTGGGCCTGGCCGTGGCGGTGGCGCTGATCCGCGGATTCGCGCGCCGCTCCTCCGGAACGCTCGGCAACTTCTGGGTCGACCTCGTGCGCGGCACGCTGCGCCTCCTGCTGCCCCTCGCGGTGGTGGCGGCGGTGGTGATGATCGCGGGCGGCGTGATCCAGAACCTGAACGGCCCGCTGACGGTGACCACGCTCACCGGCGGCGAGCAGAGCATCCCGGGCGGCGCGGTGGCCTCGCAGGAGGCGATCAAGCTGCTCGGCACCAACGGCGGCGGCTACTTCAACGCCAACTCCGCGCATCCGTTCGAGAACCCCTCGGCGTGGGTGTCGCTGCTGCAGATCGTGCTGATCCTCGCGATCCCGTTCTCGCTGCCGCGCACCTTCGGCCGGATGGTCGGCGACGTGCGGCAGGGCCGCGCGATCCTCGCGGCGATGGCGACGATCTTCGTCGTGTCGCTCGCGGCCCTCACCGCGCTGGAGGCGGCGGGCGGAGGATCCGCGGCACAGGCCGCCGGAGCCGCGATGGAGGGCAAGGAGACGCGCTTCGGCATCGCCGGCTCCGCCCTCTACGCGACCGCCTCGACGCTCACCTCGACCGGCGCCGTCAACGCGATGCACGACTCCTTCACCGCGCTCGGCGGCATGCTGCCGATGCTCAACATGATGCTCGGGGAGGTCGCCCCCGGCGGCGTCGGCTCGGGCCTCTACGGGATGCTCGTGCTCGCGGTGCTGGCCGTGTTCGTCGGCGGGCTGCTGGTCGGCCGGACGCCCGAGTACCTGGGCAAGAAGCTCGGCCCGCGCGAGATCAAGCTCGCGAGCCTCTACATCCTCGTGACGCCGACGCTCGTGCTGGCCGGCACGGCCCTGAGCTTCGCGATCCCGGCGGTGCGGGAGGACGTGGAGAGCACGTCGATCCTGAACCCCGGGCTGCACGGGCTCTCGGAGGTGCTCTACGCCTTCACCTCCGCGTCCAACAACAACGGCTCGGCGTTCGCGGGGCTGACGGCGAACACGCCCTGGCTCAACACGGCGCTCGGCGTCGCGATGCTCCTCGGCCGCTTCCTCCCGATCCTGCTGGTGCTCGCCCTGGCCGGCTCGCTCGCGGCGCAGTCGCCGGTGCCCTCCAGCGCCGGCACGCTGCCCACCCACCGGCCGCAGTTCGTCGGCCTCCTCGTGGGCGTCACGGTCGTCGTGACCGCGCTCACCTACTTCCCCGTACTCGCGCTGGGCCCCCTGGCGGAAGGACTGCGACTCCGATGACCACTGCACTCACCGAGGCCCCCGCGGAACCCGCGCGCCCCACCCGCGCCGCCCTCGGGCCGCGCCAGCTCGCCGCCGCCCTCCCCGGAGCGCTGCGCAAGCTCGATCCGCGCCTGATGTGGCGCAACCCCGTGATGTTCATCGTCGAGGTCGGCGCCGTGCTGACCACGGTGCTGGCGATCGCCGAGCCGTTCCTCGGGGGGCCGGAGGAGTCGGGCGGATCGACGGTGCCCGTCACCTTCACGGGCGGCATCGCGATCTGGCTCTGGCTCACCGTGGTGTTCGCGAACCTCGCGGAGTCGGTGGCCGAGGGCCGCGGCAAGGCGCAGGCCGAGAGCCTGCGCGCCACCCGGACCAGCACTCCGGCCCGGCGCGTGGCCGACTACGACCCCGCGGACCCCTCCGCCCTGTCGGCCCGCCTGGTCGAGGTCTCCTCGGCCGAGCTGCAGCTGGGCGACGTGGTCGTGGCGGAGGCGGGCGACCTCGTCCCCGGCGACGGCGACATCGTCTGGGGCATCGCCTCCATCGACGAGTCGGCGATCACGGGCGAGTCGGCGCCGGTCGTCCGCGAGAGCGGGGGCGACCGCAGCGCGGTGACGGGCGGCACGCGAGTGCTCTCGGACCGGATCGTGGTGCGCATCACCTCGCGGCCGGGCGAGACCTTCGTCGACCGGATGATCGGCCTGGTCGAGGGCGCGTCGCGGCAGAAGACGCCGAACGAGATCGCGCTCGACATCCTCCTGGCGAGCCTCTCGATCGTGTTCGTCGTGGTCGTGCTGACCCTGAACCCGATCGCGTCGTTCGCGGGAGCCTCCGTGAGCGTCCCGGTGCTGGTCGCCCTGCTCGTCTGCCTCATCCCGACCACCATCGGCGCCCTCCTCTCGGCCATCGGCATCGCCGGCATGGACCGGCTCGTGCAGCGCAACGTGCTCGCGATGTCCGGCCGGGCGGTGGAGGCGGCGGGCGACGTCACGACGCTCCTGCTCGACAAGACGGGGACCATCACCTACGGCAACCGCCGCGCGGTGGCGTTCCTCCCCCTCGACGGAGTGGCGCAGGCCGCCCTCGTCGACGCGGCCGCCTCCTCCTCGCTCAGCGACCCGACGCCCGAGGGGAAGTCGATCGTCGACCTCGCGGGCGACTCGGGCCGCCCCGCCGTCGAGCCCGCTCAGGCCGCCGTGGTGCCGTTCACCGCGCAGACCCGGATGAGCGGGCTCGACCTCCCCGACGGCTCCTCCATCCGCAAGGGCGCCGGCTCGGCCGTGCGCGCCTGGGTGGAGGAGGAGGGGCCGCTGCCGTCCGCGGTCGCGGCGCGCCTCACGGTGCTCGTCGACGGTGTCTCGGAGAGCGGCGGCACGCCCCTGGTCGTCGCGGTGAAGGACGCCCACGGCGCCCGCCTGCTCGGCGTCGTGCACCTGAAGGACGTGGTGAAGGACGGGCTCGTCGAGCGCTTCTCGGAGCTGCGCGCGATGGGCATCCGCACCGTGATGATCACGGGCGACAACCCGCTGACCGCGAAGGCGATCGCGGCGGAGGCGGGAGTCGACGACTACCTCGCCGAGGCGACCCCCGAGGACAAGCTCGCCCTGATCCGGCGCGAGCAGGAGGGCGGCGCGCTGGTCGCGATGACCGGCGACGGCACCAACGACGCCCCGGCCCTCGCGCAGGCCGACGTGGGCGTGGCGATGAACACCGGCACCTCGGCGGCGAAGGAGGCGGGCAACATGGTCGACCTCGACTCCGACCCCACCAAGCTCATCGACATCGTGCGGATCGGCAAGCAGCTGCTGATCACCCGCGGCGCGCTCACCACGTTCTCGATCGCGAACGACGTGGCGAAGTACTTCGCGATCATCCCGGCGATGTTCGCGGGGGTCTTCCCCGGGCTCGCGGTGCTGAACGTGATGCAGCTGCACTCGCCGGCCTCGGCGATCCTCTCGGCGATCGTGTTCAACGCGCTGGTGATCGTCGTGCTGATCCCGCTCGCGCTGCGCGGAGTGGCGTACCGCCCGGTCGCCGCCTCGCGCATCCTCAGCCGCAACCTCCTGGTCTACGGGCTGGGCGGAGTGATCGCTCCGTTCCTCGGGATCAAGCTCGTCGACCTGATCGTCGCCGCGATCCCCGGCTTCTGACCCACCCGTCCCGACCACTGAAGACAGAGAGAAGAGACCATGTTCCGTCCCTACGGTGTCGCGCTGCGCGCGATGATCGTGCTCACCGTGCTGCTGGGAGCGGCGTACCCGCTCGCGGTGCTCGGGATCGGGCAGCTCGCCCTGCCCGCCCAGGCGAACGGCTCGCTGCTGCGCCAGGACGGCGCGGTGATCGGCTCGTCGCTGATCGGCCAGTCGTTCACGGACGCCGACGGAGCGCCCCTGCCGGAGTGGTTCCAGTCGCGTCCCTCCGCCGCGGGCTACGACGCCGCGGCCTCGACCGGCAGCAACCTCGGCCCCGAGAACGCCGACCTGGTCGCGTCCGTCGAGGAGCGCCGGGCCGCGATCGCGGCCTTCGAGGGCGTCGACCCGGCCGCGGTTCCGGCCGATGCGCTGACCGCCTCCGCCTCGGGGCTCGACCCCGCGATCAGCCCCGCCTACGCGCAGCTGCAGGCGCCCCGCGTCGCCGCCGCCCGCGGGCTCGACGTGAGCGCCGTGCGCGCGCTGGTCGACGAGCACACCGCGGGCCGCGAGCTCGGGTACCTCGGCGAGCCGACGGTGGACGTGCTCGAGCTCAACGCCGCTCTCGCGCGGCTGTGACCGCTCCGGTGGCGCCTCCGGCTCGTAGAATCGCGATCGGCTCGTCGGGACCGTCCGATCGAGCGGATCGACGCCGGACCCGCGAGCCCGGGACGCCCCGGAGCCGCGAGCACGAGGGGAGGCCGGGAGCATGACGAAGGGCCGCCTGCGCGTGCTCCTCGGAGCCGCGCCCGGAGTGGGCAAGACCTACACGATGCTCGAGGAGGGCCGCCGGCTCGCCGCCGAGGGTCGCGACGTCGTGGTGGCCGTGGTCGAGACGCACGGCCGCTCCGCCACCGCCGCGATGGTCGAGGGGCTGGAGGTCGTGCCGAGGAGGGCCGTCGAGCACCGCGGCGTGCTGCTCGACGAGATGGACCTCGACGCGGTGCTGGCCCGCCGGCCCGACGTCGCGCTGGTCGACGAGCTCGCGCACACCAACGCCCCCGGCTCCCGGCACGAGAAGCGCTGGGAGGACGTGCGGACGCTCCTCGACGCCGGCATCACCGTCTTCTCGACCGTGAACATCCAGCACATCGAGTCGCTCAACGACGTCGTGCACGCGATCACCGGAGCGCCGCAGCGCGAGACGATCCCGGACGCGGTCCTCCGCGCCGCCGACCAGATCGAGGTCGTCGACCTGGCGCCCCAGGCGCTGCGCGACCGCCTCGCCGACGGCCGCGTCTACCCGCCCGAGCGCATCGACGCGGCGCTGTCCAACTACTTCCGGCTCGGCAACCTGACCGCCCTGCGCGAGCTCGCGCTGCTCTGGCTCGCCGACGAGGTCGACAGCGCGCTCCGCGACTACCGCGTCGAGCACGGCATCGACAGCACCTGGGAGGCGCGCGAGCGCGTGGTCGTGACCCTCACCGGCGGCCCGGAGGGGGAGACCCTGCTGCGGCGCGGCGCGCGGATCGCGGCCCGCGCCTCCGGGGGCGACCTGCTCGCCGTGCACGTGGTGACCCCCGACGGCCTCCGCACTCCCCGGCCGCACGTGCTCGAGGCGCAGCGGGTGCTGGTCGAGAAGCTCGGCGGCAGCTACCACCAGGTGGTCGGCGAGGACGTGCCGCGCACGCTGGTCGAGTTCGCACGCTCGGTGAACGCGACGCAGCTGGTGATCGGCGTGAGCAGGCGGAGCCGCCTCGCCTCGGCGCTGACGCCCGGCACCGCGTCGACGGTGATCCGCGAGTCCGGCAACATCGACGTGCACATCGTCAGCCACTCCGCCGCCGGGCGCACCGCGGTGCTGCCGAGGCTCGACGGGGCCCTGACGCTGCGGCGCCGCCTCCTGGGACTGGCCCTCGCCCTCGTGGGCGGCCCGCTGGTGACCTGGCTGCTCTCGACCCTCCGCAGCGACGAGTCGATCACGAGCGACGTGCTCTCGTACCAGCTGCTGGTGGTGGTGGTCGCGCTGGTCGGCGGGCTCTGGCCGGCCCTCTTCGCGGCCGTGCTCTCGGGGCTGACCCTCGACTTCTTCTTCGTCGATCCGCTCTACACGATC
Source organism: Rathayibacter sp. AY1A5 (assembly GCF_002930875.1). Taxonomy (NCBI): domain Bacteria; kingdom Bacillati; phylum Actinomycetota; class Actinomycetes; order Micrococcales; family Microbacteriaceae; genus Rathayibacter; species Rathayibacter sp. AY1A5. Next base: position 37,042 of record NZ_PSTM01000016.1, read on the forward strand.
ACCGTCGACGAGCCTCTGCACGCGCTGGCGCTGGTGCTCTACGTGCTCAACGCGGCGCTCGTCAGCGCCGTGGTCGACCGCGCGGCCCGGCGGGCGCGGGCCGCCAAGCGGTCGGGGGCGGAGTCGGAGCTGCTGGCGACGATCGCGGGCGGCGTGATCCGCGGGCAGGGGGCGCTGCAGGCGATCCTCGAGCGCTCTCGCGAGGCGTTCGGGCTGACCGGCGTGCGGCTGCTGCGCGGCGGCGAGCTCGTCGCGGCCGACGGCGAGCCGCAGCCGGAGGGCGATCCCGCGCGCATCGCGGTGGGCGAGGGCGCGGTGCTCGAGCTGCACGGCCGCGAGCTGGAGGGGAGCGAGCGGCGGCTGCTCCAGGTCGTCGCCGCCCAGCTGGACTCGGTGCTCGAGAACGCGGCTCTCAGCGAGACGGCCAGCTCCCTCGCTCCGCTGGCCGAGACCGACCGGGTGCGCAGCGCCCTGCTCTCGGCCGTCAGCCACGACCTGCGCCGGCCCCTCGCCGCGGCCACCGCGGCCGTCAGCGGACTGCGCTCGCCCGAGGTGGTCTGGAGCGAGCGCGACCGGGAGGAGCTGCTCGCCACCGCCGACGAGAGCCTCACCGTGCTCGCCGCGCTGGTCACCGACCTGCTCGACGTGACGCGGCTGGAGGCGGGGGCGCTCGCCGTGGCGCTCGCTCCGCTCGACGCCGCCGACGTGGTGCTCCCCGCGCTCGACGAGCTCGGGCTCGGTCCCGGCGAGGTCGACCTCGACCTCGATCCGGAGGGCCCGGCGCTGCTCGCCGACGCCGTGCTGCTGCAGCGCGTCGTGGTCAACCTGCTCGCGAACGCCGTCCGCTACGCGCCGTCCGGCACCCGGGTGCGCGTGGCCGCCAGCGCCTTCGGCGGGAGCGCGCAGCTGCGGATCGTCGACCACGGCCCCGGGGTGCCCGAGGAGCGCCGCGCCGAGATCTTCGTGCCGTTCCAGCGACTCGGCGACGACGACAACCTCACGGGCCTGGGCCTCGGCCTCGCGCTCTCGAAGGGGTTCACGGAGGGGATGGGCGGCACGCTCGAGACGGAGGACACTCCGGGGGGCGGGCTGACGATGGTGGTGACGCTGCCGCTGGCGAAGGAGACTGCTGCCGCTGCTCCTGCGGCTCACGTCGCTCCTGCCGCCCCGCACGACGGCGGGTCGGGCGCCGCCCCGCACGAGGACTCCGGAGGAGCCGCATGAAGATCCTGATCGCCGACGACGACCCGCAGATCCTGCGCGCCCTGCGCATCACGCTCACCGCCCGCGGATACGACGTGGTGACGGCCGGCGACGGCACCGAGGCGATCAACCGCGCGGTGGACGAGCATCCGGACCTCTACATGATCGACCTCGGCATGCCACGGCTCGACGGGGTCGAGGTCATCCACGGACTGCGCGGCTGGACGAGCGCGCCGATCCTGGTGGTGTCGGGACGGACGGGCGCGGCCGACAAGGTGGGCGCGCTCGACGCCGGCGCGGACGACTACGTCACCAAGCCGTTCTCGATGGACGAGGTGCTCGCGCGCATCCGGGCCCTCTCGCGGCGGGTGCAGCCGGCCGACGGCGAGCCGCTGGTCGTGATCGGCGAGGTGACCGTGGACCTGGTGGCCAAGAGCGCGACGCGGGACGGCGTCTCCGTGCGGCTGACTCCGACGGAGTGGCAGGTGCTCGAGATCCTCATCCGCAACGCGGGCAAGCTGGTCACCCGCCGCTCGCTGCTGGCCGAGATCTGGGGCCCCGCGCACGTCACCGACACCGGCTACCTGCGGCTCTACCTCGCGCAGCTGCGCAAGAAGCTCGAGCCCGACCCCGCGCATCCGCGGCACCTGCTGACCGAGGCGGGCATGGGCTACCGCTTCGTGCCCTGACCGGCCTGTGCTCGGCGGGGGGAACCCTGGACCGTCGAGGGGGCCCGCTGGCCGTGGCTCCGGCGACGGTCCGGGATCGCCTCGGCGGAGGGGGGCAGGTCACCAGTCGTGGACGGTGCCGTCGGCGAGTCGGTTGAAGGGCAGGTACGCGCGCACGTAGGGGTACTTCCCGGCGGCGTCGACGTCGAGCTCCACGCCCAGACCGGGGGCGTCGCCCGGGTGCAGCCGTCCCTCGCTCCAGGTGAACGACTGCTGGAAGACGCTGTCGGTCCGCTCGCCGTGCTTCATGTACTCCTGGATCCCGAAGTTGTGGATCGCCAGGCCGAGGTGCATCGCGGCCGCCATGCCCACCGGGGAGACGTCGGTGGGTCCGTGCATCCCGGACTTGATCTGGTACTGCGCGGCGTGGTCGAGGATCCTCCGGAGGTGGGAGACGCCTCCGGTGTGCGTGACCGCGCTCCGGATGTAGTCGATCAGCTGCTCGCGGATGAGGAGCTGGTAGTCCCAGACGGTGTTGAAGACCTCGCCGATCGCCAGGGGCGTGGTGGTGTGCTGCCGGACGAGGCGGAGGGCCTCCTGGTTCTCGGCGGGCGTGCAGTCCTCGAGCCAGAAGAGGTCGTACGGCTCGAGGGACTTGCCGAGGGCCGCGGCCTGGATCGGTGTCATCCGGTGGTGGCCGTCGTGGAGGAGGGGGAGCCCCGGCCCGAACTCGTTGCGGACGGCCTCGAAGACGCGGGGGACGTGGCGCAGGTAGGCGCGGGTGTCCCAGTCCTCCTCGGTCGGCAGGCCGCCGCGCTGCGCCGGTTCGTGGTCGTAGCGCACACCGGCGTTGCCCTCGAGGACGGCGTTGGAGGCGATGCCGTAGATCGAGGTCAGCCCCGGCACCGCGGTCTGCACGCGGATCGCGCGGTACCCCTGCTCCTGGTGCTCGCGGATGCTGTCGAACAGCTCCGCGTCCGTCCGCCCGGACGCGTGGCCGTAGGCGAGCAGGCCGGTACGGGACGCGCCTCCGAGCAGCTGGTAGAGCGGCATGCCGGCGGCCTTGCCCTTGATGTCCCAGAGGGCGGTGTCGACCGCCGCGATCGCCGCCATCGTGACCGGCCCGCGGCGCCAGTAGGACGACCGGTAGAGGAACTGCCAGGTGTCCTCGATGCGCGAGGCGTCGCGACCGAGGAGCAGCGGCACGACGTGGTCGGCGAGATAGGAGACCACGGCGAGCTCGCGGCCGTTGAGGGTCGCGTCGCCGAGGCCGGTCAGCCCGTCGTCGGTCGTGAGCTTGAGGGTGACGAAGTTGCGGTCGGGACTGGTGACGACGACCTCGGCCTTGTCGATCTTCATGGGATGCCTTTCGTGGTGGGGGATCGGGTCAGGGGTTCCGGCCGGGAGCGCGGTCCATCGAGAACGCGGCGGTCGAGAGGCCGGGCGCCACTGGCGCGGCCTGTCCCGTGCTCTCGCGGCGCTCGGCTATTTCGGCGACGATCTGCGCGTGCCGGCGGTCGGTCAGCGGGTAGAACGCCATGATCAGCACCGCGAGCAGGGCCGCGACGGCCGGGATGAGGCCGGCGGCGGCGCGGATGCCCCACTCGGCGTGCTCGCTCTGCTCCGCGGCCCCGGCCACGTAGCCGCCCCAGGCCAGCGCGTACGCGGCGAGGGCGCCTCCGACCGCCTGGCCGGTCTTGCGGGTGAAGGAGAACAGGGCGTAGATCGTGCCCTCGGAGCGGATGCCGGTCTTCCACTCCCCGTACTCGACGGTGTCCGCCTCGATCGCCCAGACGAGCATGTTGACGAGCTGAATGCCGACGTAGGCGAGGACCAGTCCGCCGAAGCCGACCGCCACCGCGTCGCCCGGGGCGAGGAAGACGACCGTTCCGCCGCTGATCAGGACCCCGACTCCGGCCATGTAGGCGTTGCGCTTGCCGAACCGCCGCACGATCGTCGGGACGAGGGCGGCCAGGCCGAAGGTCAGGGCGAGCTGGATCAGCGACATCGCGGCGTAGAGCTGGACCGATCCGAGCACGTCGCGCAGGTAGTAGAGCTGCACGGTCTGGAGCGCGAGCGTCCCGGTGAGGAACAGGAACGAGCTGAGGCAGAGGAAGAGCAGCGGCCGGTTGGAGCGGAGGGTCGTCATGCTCTGACGGAACGTGACGTGCGCGACGTCGCGCTGGACCCGCTCCTTCGCGGTCAGGATCGTGAAGAGGTAGAGCGCGGAGCCGACGACGACGAAGCTCAGCGTGACGATCGAGAAGAGCGACTGCAGATGGGCGCCGGGGACGACCAGCGGGGCCATGAAGGTGCCGAGCCCGGCCCCCACGATCGCGCCGCCGATGGCGCGGGCGCTGGCGAGCTTCGCGCGCTCGGTGCCGACCTGCGTCATCGCTCCGGCGAGCGAGCCGTAGGGGATGTTGACGAGGCTGTAGGCGAGGCCGAGCGCGGCATAGCTCAGGTAGGCGTAGAGCAGGGTTCCGCTCTCGCCGATCTGCGGGACGGAGAAGGTCGCGGCCGAGAGCAGCAGGAGCGGGACCGACCCGAACATCAGGAAGGGCCGGAACTTGCCGAAGCGCCTGCTGTAGGTGCGGTCCACGACCCGGCCGGCGAAGACGTCGGCGAACGCGTCGAAGATCCGCACGACGAGCAGCAGCGTGCCCGCCGCGGCCGCGGAGATCCCGGCGACGTCGGTGTAGTAGACGAGCAGGAACATCGTGGCGGTGGTGAAGGCGAGGTTGTTCGCCGTGTCGCCGGCGCCGTAGCCCACGATGCTCAGCTTCGAGAGCTTCTCAGCGGCGGGCGCTCCGGGCGCGGTGGTGCGGGGGGTCATGCGGGCTCCTTTACCCGGGCGCGGACCCGTCGGGGATCCGCGCCGCATCGAGACGGTGCGAGGGTGGCAATCGGTTGCCGACGGCGCCGGAAGGCGCCGCGCGGAGGGGCGGGGTGGAGGTCTAGGCCGCCTGAGCGGCGACCGCGGCGACGAGGGCCGGGTCGTCGGCGAGGCGCGTATCGACGAGCCGCAGCAGCGCCTCGACGGGTCGGGCGGAGCCGAGGGCGCGGTCGAGGGCGGGGCGCTGCGCGTCGGGCAGGCGGTCGCCCTGGAGCAGCAGTGCGATCCAGTCGGCGACGGCACGGAGGGAGGCGGCTCCGTCGTGTCCGCCCGCGCGCTCCGCGAGGAGCACGGGCGCGATCCGGATGCGGAGCTTGGCGGTCGCGTCGGCGCCGATCTGCTCGAGGCGGTGCTCGATCCGGGGGTTGCCGAAGCGCCCGAGGAGGGCGGCGCAGTAGGCGTCCGCGTCGAGACCGGCGGGGAGGCCGGCCGCCGCCTCCGCCCAGAACGCCTCGACGGCGCTCCGGCAGGCGGGGTCGGCGATCGCCTCCGCGACGGTGGCGAGACCCCGCCGGCGGCCGGTGGCGGCGAGGAGCGTGTGCGCGCCGTTGAGGAGTCGCAGCTTGCGCCGCTCGAAGGGCTCGATGTCGTCCACGAAGCGGGCTCCGGCGCGCTCCCAGGCGGGCCGACCGGCGGGGAAGCCGCCGCAGAGGACCCAGTCGCGGAACGGCTCGGTCACGACGGACGCGGCGTCGCTGATGCCGGTGAGCTCGGCTGCCGCCTCCCGGTCCGCCGCCGTGGTCGCCGGGGTGATCCGGTCGACGGAGGTCGACACGAACGAGACGGTGCGGTCGATCCAGTCGGCGAGCGACGGGTCGAGCCGCTCGGCGAGCAGGAGCAGTCCACGGCGCACGAGAGGGCCGTTGCCGGAGAGGTTGTCGCAGGGGACGACGGCGAGCGGGCCGGAGCCGGCGTCGCGCCGGGCCGCGAGGCCGAGGAGGAGGCGGCCGAGCGCGGTCGCCGGCGCTCCTCCCGATCGGAGGGCGGCGAGGTCGCTCCGGACGGCGGGGTCGTCCAGGTCGGGGCCGCCGTCCGCGGCGAGACGGTACCCGGCCTCCGTGATCGTCAGCGTGACGATCGCCGTCGCCGGAGCCGCGACGAGCTCGACGAGACGCGCGACCTCCGCGCCGTCGACCGCCTCGACGATGCTGCCCACGACCGTCGCCGAGTCGCCCTCCGGTCCGCGCTCGATCAGCGTGAACAGGCCGTCCTGCGCGGCGAGCTCCTCGGCCGCGCGGGGGCTCCGGCCGGTGAATGCGGCGATGCCCCACTCGTGGTCGTCGTCGACGGCGTGCGTGTACCAGGCCTGGTGCGCTCGGTGGAAGGCGCCGAGGCCGAGGTGGACGATGCGGACGGGAGCCGCCGGCAGGCCCGCGGACGCGCGATCGAGACCGCCTCCTCCGCCGTGCCCGCTCACAGCTTGAAGACCTTCCGCGGCTGGGCGTCGACGAGGTCCAGGATGACGGCGCTCGCCGTCTCGGAGTCGATGCGCCCCTCGGCGACCAGGCGCGCGAGGAACGCGGCGTCCAGCCTCCGCGCCATGTCGTGACGGGCCGGGATGGAGAGGAACGCGCGGGTGTCGTCGATGAAGCCGGAGCTCCGCGAGAAGCCGGCGGTCTCCGTCACGGCGGCGCGGAAGCGCAGCACCGCGTCGGGCGCGTCGAGGAACCACCACGGCGCTCCGAGGAACACCGACGGGTAGTAGCCGGCGAGGGGAGCGAGCTCGCGCGAGTGGGTGCTCTCGTCGATCCCGAAGAGGACGAGGTGGAAGCCCGGTGCGTTGCCGAGCTCCTGCAGCAGCGGGCGGAGGGGCTCGGCGAACCGGGTCGCGACGGGGATGTCGTGGCCGGTGTCGGGACCGAAGCGCTCGAAGGTCGGCCGATCGTGGTTGCGCAGCACGCCGGCGTGGACGGTCATCACCAGGCCGTCGTCGACGCTCATGCGGGCGGACTGCAGCAGCAGGTGGGCGGCGAGGACGCGGCTGCCCTCGGCGTCGATCGTGCCGGCGCGGGCGCGGGCGAAGAGGGACTGCGCCTCGGCGGGGTCGAGGTCGACGGTCAGCGGCTCCAGCACTCCGTGGTCGGCGGAGACGGCGCCGTGGTCGAGGAAGTGCCGGCGCCGGGCGCGGAGGGCCTCGAGGAATCCGGGGAAGCTGGACTCCTTCGTTCCGGTGGCGGCGGCCAGGGCGGCGACGCGCTCGGGCCAGCCGGGGGCGGAGGGATCGAGGTAGGCGTCGGGGCGGAAGGTCGGCAGCACGCGGCCCGGGAACGCCGGATCCTCCGCCAGAGCCCGGTGGACGGCCAGGTCGTCCAGCGGATCGTCGGTCGTCGCCAGCACCTCGATCCCGAACCGCTCGAAGAGCGCCCGCGGGCGGAAGGCGGCGGACGACAGCCGGGCCCCGATCGCCGCGAAGAGGGCGTCGGCGGTGGAGGCGTCGGGCTGCTCGGTGATGCCGAACTGCTCGGCGAGGATCGACTGGAGCCAGTAGCCCGAGGCGGTTCCCGCGAAGATCCGCCAGTGCGCGCAGAACGTGCGCCACACCTCCTCCGGGCCGGCGAGGCGCTCGCCTCCGGGGATGCCGAGATCGCCGAGGTCGATCCCGGCGGAGTGGAGCAGCCGGGTGACGTAGTGGTCGTGCCGGAGGAAGAGCTCGGATGCGTCGGCGAAGGGGCGGTCCTCGAGCAGGAGGCGCGGATCCACGTGCCCGTGCGGGGAGAGGATCGGCAGGTCGGCGACGCTCGCGTGGAGATCGCGGGCGATCGCCCGGGTCGTCGGGTCGATCGGCAGGAGTCGGTCGGGATCGTTCAGCAGCTTCGTCGGCACGGGGCCATCCAAGTATGGGTGCCGAGAAGTGTCAACCGATTGCCAGAGGTGTCGCACCGGATGGCGCGCCAGGCGCGGACCGGGGTCAGGAGTCGCGGCGGGGCCCCGTTGAGGCGCGCGGGACGAACTCCGTCGGCAGGTCATCGGCCCGCTCCGGAGGCTCCTCGTCGCCGAGCACCCGGCGGACCGCCCGCTCGCCCATCCGGCCCAGCGGTGCGCTGATGGTCGACAGTGGCGGCGAGGTGAAGTCGCTCCCGAAGATGTCGTCGAAGCCGATGATGCTGAGCTGCTCCGGGATCGCGACGCCCGACTCCTGAGCCGCGCGCATCAGTCCGATGGCGACCAGGTCGTTGTAGGCGATCACCGCGCCGACGCCGGAGGCGGTCACCCTCGCGAGCGCGCTCCTCCCGCCCTCGAGGGTCGAGACGCCCGGCCCGATCTCGACGACCGTCATGCCCCGCTGCGGAGCGCGGTCGAGGAGGAGCTCCCATCGCGCGGCGCTCATCCACGAGTCGGGCGGACCGGCGATGAAGGCGAGGGAGCGGTGGCCGAGGGCCGCGAGGTGGTCGAGCGCGGCGTCGATCCCGGGGGCGAGATCGGGCACGATCCCCGCGACGCCGGGGACCACGCGGTTGAGGACGACGACCGGGATGCGCCCGGCCAGCGCGATGATCTCCTCGTCGCTGAGGCGGGTGCTGACGAGGACGAGCCCGTCGGTGGAGGCGGCGATGCGGTCGGCCGCCTCGGCCTCGCGCTCCCCGGACTCCTGCGACTCGGCGAGGATCATCGTGAAGCCGCGGAGCGACGCCGCCCGCTCCGCTCCGCGCACGGCGGGGAAGAAGGCCGGGTTGGTGATGTCGGCCACCAGCAGCCCGAGGGTCGAGGTGCGGCCCGTCGGCAGCGCGCGCGCCATCGGGTTGAGCCGGTAGCCCAGCTCCTTCGCGGCGGCGCGGATCCGCTGCTCGGTCGCGGCGTTCAGCCGTCCGGGCGTGCTCAGTCCGCGGGAGACGGTGGAGGGGGCGACGCCGGCGAGTCGGGCGACGTCGTAGATCGTCGTCGCGGAGCGGCCGCGGCGTCTCCCGGCGGAGGGGCCGGTGGGCGCGTCTTCGCTGGGCACGATCGCGGTCTTCTCTCGAGGGGCACGGCGGCGGACGGGGCGCCGTCCGCCGCCCATGCTGCCACAGGGCCGAGAAGCCCGCCCGGCCCGTCGCTCGCGTCCGGGTCGCGCCGGATCGGGGAGCCCGCGCTCCGGGAGGCCGCCGTCGCCGGCCGGCCGCCCACCGCTCCGGTCCCGTCCAGCGCGGCTCCGCGCGGCTCCGCCCCGTCAGCTCCGCTCCGGGAACGCCCCCTCCTCGCGGATGCGCTCGTTGAGCGCCGCCAGGAACACGCCCTCGTCGAGGTCGAGCGGTACCTCGCGTCCCGTCCAGCTCGAGTAGTGGATGGCGTTGGCGAGCCGGACCCCGAGGATCCCCTCCGCCCCGGGTGCGAGCAGCGGCGTGCCGTGCAGGATGCTGTCCGCGAAGTCCTGCAGGACGGCCGTGTGCTGCTCGCCCCAGACCGACGCCGACTCGATCCGCTCCGTCGTGGAGAGGCCCGCGGTGTCGTAGCGACCGCTGAGCAGGAGGCCCACGTCCTCGGCGCTGAGGGCGGCGCTGACCTCGCGCTCGGGGGCGTTCAGCCGGGTGATGGTTGCGACCCGGGAGTCGTCGACGACGATCCGGCCGCGGTCGCCGACGATCTCGAGGCGGTCGGTGCCGATCGGGTCGTGCGTCGTGGTGACCAGCACTCCGGTCGTGCCCCCGCCGAAGTCGGCGAGCACCGTCACCTCGTCCTCCACCGCGATGTCGCGGCACCGCCCGTAGCCGGCCTTGGCGACCACCGACTCCGGCACTCCGCACAGCCACTGCCACAGGTCGAGCTGGTGGGGCGCCTGGTTGACCAGGACGCCTCCGCCCTCGCCTCCCCAGGTCGCGCGCCACGCGCTCTGGTCGAAGTAGGCCTGCGGCCGCCACCAGGTCGTGATGATCCAGTTCGAGCGCAGGATCCGGCCGATCCCGCCCTCGTCGACGACCTCCTTGAGCCGGCGGTAGAGCGGGTTCGCCCGCTGGTTGAACATGATCGCGAAGCGCTGACCGGGACGGGCGGCGGCGGCCTCGTTCAGCTCCGCGACCTGCGCGGCGTAGACGCCCGCCGGCTTGTCGACCAGCACGTGCAGCCCGTGCTCGAGAGCGTCGATGCCGATCCCGGGGTGGAGGTAGTGCGGAGTGCAGACGACGACGGCGTCGACCTCCCCGCTCGCGAGGAGGGAGCGGTGGTCGGCGTGGAAGGACGCTCCGTGTGCGAGCGCGGCGGCCGCCGCCTCCCGGGCGGGGTCGACGTCGGCGACGGCGGTGACGACGAGGTCGCGCACTCTGCCGTCGGCGAGGAAGCGGGCGTAGGAGGAGCCCTGGGCGCCGAATCCGATGATGCCGAGGCGGACGGTGGTCATGGGAGGAGTCCTTCGTTCGGGGTGGAGTGGGGGATCCGCGCGGGCGCGCTCGGGGCGTAGGCGGCCTGGACGATCGCGAGCGACCTCGCCGCCTCGCGGGGCGAGATCCAGAAGGGCTCGTCCTCGCCGAGGCGGGCGTAGAAGTCGTGCACGAGCAGCTCGTGCGAGGCGCCCCAGTACGAGCGCCCGCCGGATCGGCGCTCCGTGTCCGGGACGGCCTCGACGGATCCGTCGTCGCGCCGCACGGTGAGGGCACCGCGCAACGAGACGGTGGCGCGCTCGGTGCGCAGGCGGAGCTCGACCGGCTCGTCCCACGCGTTCGCCACGGTCGCGTAGAGGACGCTGCGCGCGCCGGAGGCGTGGGTGAGCACCAGGTCGGCGGTGTCCTCGACCTCGATCGGAAGCAGGCGCGTGGAGGCGGAGCCGCTCACCGCGACCACCTCGCCGAGGAGCCACTGCAGGAGGTCGACGGTGTGGATCGCCTGGTTCATCAGCATCCCGCCGCCGCCCTCGGCCCGCATCCCGCGCCAGGGGCGGTCGAGGTAGTAGCCGGGAGTGCGGTGCCAGAGCACGGTCGCGGCCGCACCCGTCACGGCGCCCAGGGAGCCGGACACCAGCAGCTCGCGGAGGCGCTGCACGGGCGGGTTGTAGCGGTTCTGGAAGCAGACGCCGATGCGCGCCCCGCCCCGCTCGGCCGCGGCGATCACCTGCTCGCCCTCGGCGACGGAGGAGGCGAGCGGCTTCTCGAGGAGCACCGCGACGCCGCGGTCCAGGGCCGCGACCGCCAGCGCGGCGTGCGTGCTGTGCGGAGTGCAGACGTGCACGACGTCGGGGCGGACGGAGTCGAGCATCCGGACCGCCTCGGGGAAGCCCGGCACCGCGTGCCTCTCGGCGGCCGCGGCGAGCCGGCCCGGGTCGGTGTCGCAGACCGCCACCAGCTCCGCGCCGGGTGCGGTGCCGATCGCCGCGAGGTGGACGGAGGAGATGTCGCCGCAGCCGATCACCGCCGCGCGGACGGTCATCGCAGGTCGATCCCGAGCGAGGAGGCGAGCCCCCGGAAGGCCCGAGCGGCCACTCCGAACGACTCGGGGCCGGAGAATCCGCCGAGGGCGTCCGTGATCGCGAGGTGCGGCTCCAGCGAGGCGACGCCCGTCCAGCCGTCGTCGCGCAGGGCGGTGAGCGTCTCGCGCAGCTGGCCGTCGCCCGCGCCGGCGGGCACCACGGTGCCGGTCGCGGCCACCGCGTCCTTCACCTGCAGGTAGTCGACGTAGGGCCGCAGCGCCGTCCAGCCGTCGTCGAAGGGCCGCACCCCGCACTGCACGAAGTTCGCGTTGTCCCAGGCGAGGCGCAGGGCGGGCGAGCCGACGGACTCGACCAGGTCGAGGATCCGCTCGGGAACGTCGCCGTAGATGTCCTTCTCGTTCTCGTGCAGCAGCACCACGCCCTCGCGCTCGGCGCGGTCGGCGAGCATGCGCATGCGCAGCAGGACGTCGTCGCGGATGCTCTCGACCGGCACTCCCTCGCCCCGGTAGAACGAGAAGACGCGGATGCTCGGTGTGCCGAGGGCGTGCGCGGCGCGGATGACGCGGTCGAGGCGCGCCACCTCGAGCTCGGGGTCGAGGGCGACGTCGACCTTGCCGATGGGCGAGGCGACGGCCGAGACGGACTGGCCGCCGCGCTCGAGCACGGCGGCCAGGCGGGCGAGGCGCTCGTCGTCGAGGTCGACGACGTTCCGGCCCCAGGCGCTGCGCACCTCGATGCTGTGCGCGCCGAGCGCTCGGAGGACGGCGACCTGGACGACCGGGTCGGGGTCGATCTCGTCGCCGAAGCCGGAGAGGGTCCAGGGTGCGGGGTTCGCGGGTGCGGGGGTCGCGGGTGCGGTGGTCACGGTGCGTGCCTCGTTCTCGTCGTCGGGAACCGGCGGGCAGGAGCGCCGCCGTGCCACGACCATACGCGTATTGGCAACCGATTGACAAGATCGGAGGCGCGCCTCTACCGTCGGGGGCGTTCCGGGCCGCGGAGACGCCGGCCCCCACCGCGACCGGGAGGACTGCCGTGACCAGGATCGGCGTGCAGGCGATGATGCTGAAGGACGCGTTCGCCTCGGCGGGCGCCTTCGCGACGCTCCGGGAGGTCCGAGCGATCGGCTACCGGTCGGTGGAGATCTCGCAGATCCCGCTGACGGCGGCCACCGTGGCCGAGCTGCAGCGGGCGCGGGACGAGCTCGGCGTCGAGATCGCGGCGATCTCGGCGGGCCTGGCACCGGGGGACTCCCCGGGCGCCGCGCTCGAGGGCGGGCTCGCCGGGATCGTCGCCGACGCCCGCGCGCTCGGCACGCGCACGGTCCGGATCGGCATGCTGCCCGCCTCCGCGGCGGTCTCGCCGGCCGCTCTGCTCGACTTCGCCGACCGCTGCCAGACCGCCGCGGCGAGGCTCCGCGACGACGGGCTGCGGCTGCTGCTCCACAACCACCACCACGAGTTCGCGCGGCACGACGGCCGCCTCCTGCTCGACGTCGTCGCCGAGCGGGCTCCGCTGCTGGGGCTCGAGCTCGACGTGCACTGGGTGCAGCGGGGCGGGCTCGATCCCGTGACGACGCTGCGCCGGTACGGGGAGCGCGTCGCCCTGGTGCACCTGAAGGACTACCGGGTCGGGCCGCCCGCCGATGCGTCCGGCGGGTGGTCCGTGCACGCCTTCACCTCGAACGTGCAGTTCGCCGAGGTGGGGGAGGGCAACCTCGACTTCCCGGGGATCATCGGGACGAGCCTCGCGCTCGGCGTCGACCACCTCCTCGTCGAGCAGGACGAGCGCTACGGGCGGAGCGCGCTCGACTGCCTGCGGATCTCGCACGACAACCTCGTCGCGATGGGTTTCGCGGACCTGTTCTGAGGAGCGGCCGAGGCTCCTCCCCAGGGATCGGAGCGGCCCGTTCTCCACTGCTCAGGGGCCCGGGTCCCCGCCGCGCCGGGCGCGACGGCATGCTCGACCCGTCGACGGAGGAGGTGGTGGCGGTGGTCGTTCCGGACAGTGTGCTCGGCGTGACGGCGCTCGTCGCGCTGGTGCTGTCCGGGGTGCTCCACGCCTCCGTGCGGGTCTGGGCGGCGGGGTCCCGCTGGACGACCGCACGGTCTCCGCGCGCCTGTTCAGGGCGGTCCTGGTGATCATCGCGCTCGACACGGCGTACCTCGTCGTGGCCGGCGAGGAGCTCTTCGCATCCGGGCGCAGCCCCGGAGAAGAAGCAGCCGGATCCGCCGGGGTCCGCCTCCGCTCCGCGGAGCGGAGGACAATGGAGGGACCCCCAGCGAAGGAGACCACCGTGGATCAGCCGCGCATGAACGTCGAGTCGTTCAACCTCGACCACCGCACCGTCGCAGCGCCGTACGTGCGCCTCGCCGACGCGAAGACGCTGCCCGGAGGCGACCACCTCGTCAAGTACGACGTGCGCTTCACCCAGCCCAACCGCGGGCACCTCGAGATGCCCACCGTGCACTCGCTCGAGCACCTGTTCGCCGAGAAGTCCCGCAACCACTCCGACCGCGTGATCGACTTCTCGCCGATGGGCTGCCAGACCGGCTTCTACCTGCTCCTCTCGGGCGAGCCCGAGCTCTCCGAGGTGCTCGGCCTGGTCGAGGCGACGCTCCAGGACATCACCGAGGCCGACGAGGTCCCGGCCGCCAACGAGACCCAGTGCGGCTGGGGCGCCAACCACTCCCTCGAGGGGGCGCAGGAGGCGGCGCGCACGTTCCTCGCGCACCGCTCGGAGTGGGAGACGGTCACCGCGTGAGCACGGCGATCGTCCTGGTCGCGATGGACGAGGAGGCCGCGCCGTTCCTCGCCGCCGCGTCCAGCGCCTCCGAGCCGCGCGCCGTCGGCAACGCGCTGCAGTGGGAGCTCGAGCTCGACTCCCGCGCGGTGCTGCTCGTCCGCACCGGCATCGGCCTCGTCAACGCGGCCGGCGGTCTCACCGCAGCGATCCTGCGGGAGGGCGGCTCCCGGCCGCTCGTGGTGAGCGCGGGGACCGCCGGCGGCCTGGGCGCCGACGTCCGCGTGGGCGAGGTCGTGATCGGCGCCGAGTACGTGCAGACCGACGCCGATGCGCGGGCGTTCGGCTACGCGCTCGGGCAGGTCCCGGGGATGCCCGCCCGCTACTCCGGGGACGACGCGGCGCTCGCCGCGGAGCTCGAGCTGCTGGAGGGGCCGCCGGTGCGCCGCGGCCTGATCGTCTCGAGCGACGTCTTCGTCTCGAGCGCCCACGTGGACCGCGTGCGGAACGACTTCCCCGGCGCGCTCGCCACCGACATGGAGTCCGTCGCCCTCGCGCAGACGGCGCACGTGCACGGGCTGCCGTTCGTCTCGGTCCGCGGGATCTCGGACCTCTGCGCCCCCGGCGAGTTCGAGGCGCACGTCGACGACGCGGCCGATCGCTCCGTCGCCGTGGTGCAGGCGCTGCTGCGCGGGCTCGGCGACCGGGACTGATGGACGGGCGGCCCTCCGCGACAGCGCGGAAGGGCCGCCCGGCGGTCAGTCGTTGCCGACGTGCTGGTCGCCGGCCTCCTGGGCCTTGTCGACCTGGCCGGCGAACTTCCCGCCGGTCGCGGAGTCGGCGGCGTCGCCCGCCTTGTCGAGTCCCTTGTCGGTCAGCTCCTCGCCCTTGTCGCTGTTCACGGCGTTCTTCGCCTTGTCCGCGAGTCCTCCGAGATCCACCATGGGGTCGTTCCTTCCGTCGATGAGCGCCCGTCGAGCAACGGGCCGCCGCCAGTCTCCGCCGCTCGGCGAGGATCTGCGCGGGGTTGCGTCTCACGGCCGCGCCGAGGACGATGCACCTCCGGCCCGGCCCGTCAGCCCGCTGCGCCGAGCCCCGTCACCGCACCGGCGATCGCCGTCGTCTCCTCGCCGTCCGGCCAGCGCAGCCGCACGCCCGGCTCCGTGACGACGCTCCCCACCGCGGCCGTCGCGGTCCAGGGTGTGCCCATCCTCGACTCCCCCCGCCGGTCGGCGGTGATCATCGCGAAGCCGGGGAAGCAGCCGAGCCAGTCGGCGGTGCCGGCCGCCTCGGGGACGGGGACCGCCGCGAGGTCGATCACCGCTCCTCCTCCGCTGGCCTCGGCGAGCATGCCGACCGTCCCCACCAGCCCGGCCATGCTCACGTCCTTCGCCGCCCTCGGCCGCGCGAGTCCGACGGAGGCGGCCATCGCCCGGAGCTCCTCCGCGCGCCGGGACGACGTCGAGTCCCACTGGGCGCCCGCGAAGCCGGGCCGCCAGCCGCCGCCGAGGTCGGCCGTCAGCGAGAGCTCGTCGCCCGGAGCGGCGGCGCCCGGCACCGGCGCCGCGGTACGGCCGAGACCGGTGACGCTCAGGGCCGCCGGCACTCCGAGCTGGGTGTGCCCGCCGAGCACGGGGACGCCCCAGGCGGCGGAGGCGGCCCGCAGACCGCTCACGATGCGCGCGGCGGCGGCCGCGTCGCGAGCGCCGATCGCGTCCATCAGCCCGATGCCGGTCGCGCCCATCGCGGTGAGGTCGTTGACGTTGACCAGCACCGAGCACCACCCCGCCCACTCCGGGTGGCGCTCCACCATGGACGGGACGATCGCGTCGCAGACGGCGATCAGGTCGCTGCCCGGGACCGGTGCTCCGTCGTCGCCGACGAAGCCGGCCCCACCGAGGCCCCCCTCGGCCGCCAGCGGAGCCAGAAGGGCGCCGAGGGCCGCCTTGGCCGCGGTGGCCGCCCGGTCGAGCCGGTCGACCGGCCAGCGCATCCGGGCGTGCTCGACTCCGGCGACGGTGCTCGTGCCGATCCTCCGCCAGCCGAGCCGCCGGAACAGCACCTCGTTGCGCAGCTGCACCGAGGCCTCGAAGCGGAGCACCCCGCGCGCCTCCGCCTCCGCGCAGGCCGCGCGCACGAGGGCGGCACCGATCCCGGAGCCGCCCCGCGCCTCGCGCGCCACCACCAGGCGGCTGCCGGTCCACCAGCCCAGATCGCGTCCGCCGCCGACAGGCGCGATCCGGACCCCGCCGAGCACCGCGCCGTCCGGAGCCACCGCGACGAGCACCACCGAGCGCGGATCGTCGTCGGCGTCGTCGTGGTCGTCGCCCGCGAACAGCCCCTGCTCGGCGACGAAGACCTCGCGCCGCAGGGCCCGGTGCGCGGCGAGCTCGCGCTCCTCCGCCCGCACCACCGTGAACGCAGGCGCGACCCGAACACCCTCGAGGATCGAGAGCTCCACCATCAGGCGCCGGCCGTCTTCAGGACGCCGCAGGCCCCGCACGCCGCGCAGCCCGCACTCTGGCCGCTGCTCAGCATCCCGGCCTCGATCAGGAGCGCGGCGACCTCGGCGCTGACCCGCTCCAGCAGTGACCCGGCCGGCGGGAGCACGTGGTCGACCTCGGTCGCCAGGGTCCCGCGCAGCGGACGGAAGGGCACCACGAAGGGGTAGACCCCCATCCCGATCAGCTCGCGGGCGCTCGTGACCAGCTCGTCCGGGTCCTCGCCGAGGCCCACCAGGAGGTAGGTCGAGACCTGGTTGCGGCCGAAGATCCGCACCGCCTCGCGCCACGCCCAGCGGTACTCGTCCAGGCTGACCCGCGCCTTGCCCGGGGTCCAGCGCTGCCGCACCGCGTCGTCCATCGACTCCACGTGGATGCCGATCGAGACGGCGCCCGCGTCCTTCAGCGCCTGCAGCGCCGAGACGTCGGAGGGGGGCTCGCACTGGACCTGGATCGGCAGCCCGGGGACCGCCGCGAGCACCGCGCGGACGCAGCGCGCGAGGTGGGCCGCTCCGCGGTCGCGGCCCTTGGAGGTGCCGGTGGTCATCACCATCTGGCGCACGCCGTCGAGGCGGACCGCCGCCTCCGCGACCTCGGCGAGCTGGGCCGGGGTCTTGACCGCGATGGTCGCACCGGCTTCGAGCGAGGCCTCGATCGCGCAGAAGCGGCAGCGCTCCGCCTCGTCGTAGCGCATGCAGGTCTGGACGACGGTGGTCGCGAGGATGTCACGGCCGTGCAGCCGGGCGATCTTCTCGTAGGAGACGCCGTCGGCGGTGTCGAGATCGTAGAAGCGCGGGCGGCGGACGGGAGTCACGTCCAGGCCGATGTCGGCGCCCTCGAGCAGGAGGCGGTTCCCGCTCACCACGTAGGGGCTGTCGGGGTTCACCGGGATCGCGGCGCCCAGGCCGCCGAGCATCACGTGCCCGTCGTCGCTCGGGCCGGCGCCGGCCTCGCGGTGCACCGGTGCCTCGACGCGGATGCCCTGCAGGGCGATGTCGACGCGGGTGCGGAGGGCGGAGGGGCCGGTGCGGCGGATCCCGGTCGAGTGCGCCCCGCCCGGGGAGTGCGCCCCGCCGACCGGGTGCGGGCCGGCGGCCGGGTGCGCCGCACCGGTTGCCGGCGGCGAGGACGCGGGGGAGGGACTGCGGAGATCGGTCACGAGGACTCCTTCGTGGCACCGCGGAGCGGGCCGGACGGGCCGCGCACAGCGGCGGCCGGGATGTCGGTGCGGTCGTCTCACCCCCCAGTCAAGGCGCCTCGTGTTTCGCCCTCGTGACGGGAGGAACGCGGTCTCGTTACGGATCCGCCGTCACGGGAGCTTCTTCCGGTGGAAACCACTCCGAAACATCCCGGCCGTTGACTGGACGCGTTCCACTCCGCACCACTGCTCCACCCCGGCGGACGTCGTCCCGCGTCGTCTCAGCGCATCCCGCCGGAGCCATGCACTCGCACGCCGCTTCGGCGGACCGACACCAGGAGGAACCATGTCCGTCTCCCAGGAGATCGAAGACCAGGTCAGCGCCAACATCGAGATGTCGCGCTCCGAGATCGCCCACCCGGCGCTCCCGAAGGGCAGCAACCTCTACGGCTCCACCAAGGTCTTCCCCGACTACCAGGCCGAGCCCGGGGAGTCGTACCTGACCCTCGTGCACGGCATCGCCCACGAGTCCTCGGTCAGCTTCGTCGCAGTGCTCCAGGCCACCCGCGCGGCGCGGAAGGGCTACGAGTCCGCGCTCTACTTCTACGGGCCCGGCACCATCAACGCGATGGCCACCCGCGGCTTCCCGACGGTCGGCGACTCCGGATTCCCCGGCGAGCAGAACCTCAACAACGCCATCGAGACCTTCATCCAGGAGGGGAACCGCGTCTTCGTCTGCCGGTTCGGCATGGCGCTCCACGGCCTCCGCGAGGAGGACCTGATCGAGGGCTGCATCCCCTGCCACCCGCTCGACGTGCAGGACGCGCTCATCCACTACGCCCGCAAGGGCGCGATCATCAACTCCACCTACAACCTGTAGGCGATCGCGATGACCCTCGTCGGATCGGTCGCGGCGAACTTCACCCGCGACCTGGATCAGAACTACGCGCTCATCGCCTCCCTGGCCGAGGAGGCCCGCGAGAGGGGAGTGCGCTTCCTGGTGCTCCCCGAGGCCGCGATCGGCGGCTACCTCTCCTCGCTCGGCAACCACGGCGACACGGTCGCCACCACCCGCCGCTCCCTCCCGCCGGCGGTGCGCCTGGACGGGCCGGAGCTGCGGCGGGTGCAGGAGATCGTCGGCGACCTGGTGGTGGCGATCGGCTTCTGCGAGCTCGACGACGACGGCGAGACCCGCTACAACGCGGCCGCGCTCCTGGACGGCGGGCAGGTCTACGGCAGCTACCGGAAGGTGCACCAGCCGCTGGGCGAGCACCTCTCGTACTCGCCGGGCCCGGGCTACGGCACCTTCGAGACGCCGGTCGGCCGGGTGGGCCTGCAGATCTGCTACGACAAGGCGTTCCCCGAGGCGGCGCGGTCGATGGCGCTGGACGGCGCCGAGATCATCGCCTCGCTCTCGGCGTGGCCGGCCGCTCGGACGGCGACGGCCGAGAACCTGCAGGAGGACCGCTGGACGTACCGGTTCAATCAGTTCGACATCGCCCGCGCCCTCGACAACCAGGTGTTCTGGCTCGCCTCGAACCAGTCGGGGACCTTCGGCTCGCTCCGCTACGTCGGGAACGCGAAGGTCGTCGATCCCGGCGGCAACGTGCTCGCGACGACGCTGCTCGGAGCAGGCATGGCCGTCGCCGACATCGACGTGCGCGGCGCCTTCGAGGCGATGCGCGGCGGGATGTTCCACCTGCGCGACCGGCGGCCCGACGCCTACGACATCGACCGGGTCTGGAACGGAGGACTCGTCCATGCCTGAGATGACCTTCCACGTCCGCTGGCCGGACGGCTCGGAGGAGCGCTGCTACTCGCCGAGCCTGGTCGTGCACGAGTTCCTCGGGACCGGGACCGCCTACTCGCTCGAGGACTTCGTCGCCCGTTCGAGTGAGGCGCTGCGCATCGCGTCGGACCGGGTGCGGGAGCGGTTCGGGTTCGCCTGCACCTCCGCGATGCAGCAGGAGTCCGACATCCTCCGCACGGCGCAGCGCTTCGAGGGCGGCACGGTCAGGGTGCTCGCGATGGAGCCGCCCGCTCCGGCCGGGCAGCGGGTGCGGCCGTGAGCGCCGCTATCGAGCCCGGGCGCCACGTCGAGGTCGCGGTGGTCGGAGGCGGGCAGGCCGGGCTCTCGATCAGCCGGCACCTGGTCGACGACGGCATCGAGCACGTCGTGCTCGAGCGCGCGACCATCGGCCACGACTGGATCGACCGCCGCTGGGACGCCTTCACCCTCGTCACGCCGAACTGGCAGTGCCGCCTCCCCGGGTACCCCTACGACGGGCCGGACCCGGACGGATTCATGACGCGCGACGAGGTGCACGCGTGGGTGCGCCGCTACGCGCAGAGCTTCGACGCCCCCGTGGTCGAGGGCGTGGAGGTGAGCCGGCTCCGCGAGCGCGCCGGGGGAGGTTTCGAGCTGATCACGAGCGCGGGCGCGATCACGGCCGACCAGGTCGTCGTGGCGACCGGCGGCTACCACCGCCCGGTCCTCCCCGCCGTCGCCGCGCGGCTGCCGTCGGACGTGCTGCAGCTCCACTCCGCCGACTACCGCTCGCCGGAGGCGCTCCCGCCCGGCGGCGTGCTCGTCGTCGGCTCCGGGCAGTCGGGCGCGCAGATCGCCGAGGACCTCTTCCTCGCCGGGCGCGAGGTCCACCTCGCCCTCGGCAGCGCGCCGCGGGTGGCGCGCTTCTACCGGGGCCGCGACTGCGTCGCCTGGCTCCAGGACATGGGCGTGTACGACGTGCCCGTCCACGCGCAGGTCGGCGGGCTCACCAAGCGGGAGTCGACCAACCACTACGTGACGGGGCGCGGGGGCGGGCGGGACATCGACCTGCGCGCCTTCGCCCGCGACGGGATGCACCTCTACGGCCGACTGGCCGGGGTGGAGGGGTCCCGGCTGCGCTTCGCCCCCACGGCGGAGGCGTCGCTCGACTACGCGGACTCGGTCGCGGAGTCGATCAAGGACGACATCGACCGCTACATCGCGGCGCACGGCATCGACGCTCCCGAGGAGGACCGCTGCCGTCCGGTCTGGCGGCCGGAGTCCGAGGCGACCGGGCTCGACCTCGCGCGCATCGGCAGCGTCGTCTGGGCGGTCGGGTTCCGCTCCGACTATCGCTGGGTCGAGATCGGCGTGTTCGACGGCGCCGGCCATCCCACCCACCAGCGCGGAGTGACGAGCGTGCCGGGCCTGTCGTTCCTCGGGCTGCCGTGGCTGCACACCTGGGGGTCCGGCCGCTTCGAGGCGATCGCCCGCGATGCGGGGCACCTGGCGGAGGAGGTCCGGCGAGTGCGCGAGGCGGGGCGCTTCGCTCGGGAGCGCGAGCCGGATCTCGCCGGATAGCCTCCTCGCATGACGGAGACGGTGATGGGTGCGGTTGCAGCGCACTTCGGTCGCGACATCGACCGCACCCTCGCCAAGCTCGCCGGCATCATCGCTCACGCCCGCGAGCGCTCGGTCGACCTGCTCGTGCTCCCGGACGCGACCCTCGGCGGCTACCTGCTCGACCTCCAGCACCCCGGGCCGGACCTGCCGCCGAGCCTCGAGCTCGATGGGCCGGAGGTCGCCCGCGTGGCCGAGCTGGCGGGCGATCTCACCGTGTGCTTCGGGATCGCGGAGCGCGCGCTCGAGGGCGGTCGCGAGGTCCGCTACGACACCGCGGTCTGCGTGCACGGCGGGCGCGTGATCGGCACGCACCGCAAGGTCCACCTGCCGCTGGGCGAGTCCGAGGCGTACCTGCCGGGTCGCGGCTTCGCCGCCTTCGACTCGCCGATCGGGAGGATGGGGATGCTGATCGACTTCGACAAGACCTTCCCGGAGTCCTCGCGCTCGCTGGCCCTCGACGGCGCGGAGGTGCTGGCCTGCCTCAGCGCGTGGCCCGCGAGCGTGACCGACCGCTCCGATCGGATCCGCAACGACCGCCAGGCCCACCTGTTCGATCTCTACGACTGCGCCCGCGCCGCCGAGAACCAGGTCTACCTCGTCTCCTCGAACCAGACCGGCGTGCTCGGCGGCCTGCGGTTCCTCGGGCAGGCGAAGGTCGTGGATCCGGCGGGAGAGATCATCGCGAAGACCTGGGCGAAGGGCGGGCTCGCGCTCGCCTCCGCTGACGTCGCCGGCTCCGTCGCCCGCGCCCGCCGCACGATGCACCACCTCCGCGACCGCGCGGAGCACGCCTACCGGAGCTGAGATGCGGATCTGCCTGCTGACCTACTCCACCCGGCCGCGCGGCGGGGTGGTGCACACCCTCGCCCTCGCCGAGGCGCTCGCGCGCGCCGGACACGACGTCACGGTGCGCACGCTCGCCCGGGGCGGCGACGACTCCTTCTTCCGCCCCGTCGATCCGTGCGTGACCGTGCGGGTGGTGCCCTTTCCGCACCGCGAGGGCGAGCCGGTCGGCGCCCGCATCGTCCGGTCCATCGCCGCGATGGCCGAGGCCCTGCGGGGCGAGGACGCCCCGGTCGTCCACGCGCAGGACTGCATCTCGGCCAACGCGGCGCTCGCCGCCGGACTCGCGCCGATCCGCACGATCCACCACCTGGACGACTTCACCACCCCGGAGCTGCGCGCCTGCCACGACCGCGCCGTCCGGCTCCCCCTGACCCGGCTGTGCGTGTCCGCTGCGGTCGCCGAGGAGGTGCGCGCCGGCTGGGGGCTGCTGCCCGACGTGATCCCGAACGGTGTCGACGCGGCGCGGTTCGCGGCCGCCGTCGACGATCCGCTGACCGGGGGGTGGCGGGCCGAGCTCGGCCCGTACCTCCTCGCCCTCGGCGGCATCGAGCCGCGGAAGGGCAGCATCGAGCTGCTCGAGGCGTGGGCTCTGCTGCGCGAGCGCGGCCACGACGTCGCGCTGGTGTTCGGCGGCGGCGAGACCCTGTTCGACTACCGCGAGTACCGGGCCGCCTTCGACCGGAGGGCGGCCGAGCTCGGGATCGCTCCGGTGATCCTCGGCACCGTTCCGGAGGAGAGGCTCGCTCCGCTCGTCGCCGGCGCCTCCGCGCTGGGCTTCGTCTCGGTGAAGGAGGGGTTCGGGCTGGCGGCGATGGAGGCGCTCGCCGCGGGGGTGCCGGTCGTGGCGCGGGAGCTGCCGGTGATCCACGAGGTGTTCGGGGACGCGGTCCGCTACGGGCGGGACCCCGCCTCCTTCGCCGACGCGCTGGAGGAGGCCCTGACGCTGCCCTCGCCGGACGGCCGGGCCCTGGCCGCCTCGCACTCCTGGGACGACGTCGCGGCCGCGCATCTGCGGTTCTACGAGCGGGTGCTCGACGGCTCGGTTCAGAGCTCAGGAGGAACTCCTCCGGACGGGCCGGGATCCGCGCGAGCAGGCGTGCCCGGATGACTCCGTCCTGCCGCCTGGACACGATCGGGCGCCGCCGGTGACCCGCCGGTCGATCTCGCGCATCGTCACCGGTCTCGCCGACGCCGATCCCGACCGGATCGTCGCCGTGGCCGACGAGGGCGCGCTGACGGCGGGGGAGCTCGACCGCGAGAGCACCCGCCTCGCCCGCGCCTACCGCGATCTCGGCGTCCGGACCGACGACCTCGTCACCGTCTCGCTCTCGAACTCGCTGGACGCGCTCATCGTCTGCGCGGCGGTCTGGAAGGCGGGCGCCGTGCCGCAGCCGGTCTCGACCGGGCTGTCGGCGGCGGAGCGCGCCGAGGTGGAGCGGATCGCGCGGCCGGCGCTCGTCATCGGCGCGCCCTCCTCCTCCGCTGTCCCGTGGCGCGCGGGCGACTGGCGGCCCGGGCCGGAGGTGCCGGCCGGCTCGCTCGAGGACCGGTGGGCCTCGTCCTGGAAGGCGCCCACCTCCTCCGGCAGCACGGGGCGGCCGAAGGTGGTGCTGGCCGCGGGCCCGGCGCTGCTGGATCCGGACGCGCCGGTCGCGCCGTTCCTGCCGCGCGAGGGCGTGCAGCTGGTGAGCGGCCCGCTGATGCACTCGGCGACCTTCACCTACGCCTTCCGCGGGCTGATGACCGGGCAGCGCCTGGTGCTGCTGCCGCGGTTCGACGCCGCCCGGGTCCTCGCGGCGATCGAGGAGCACCGCGTCACCTGGACCCTGCTCGTCCCGACCACGATCCGCCGCCTGCTGGTTGCGCCCGAGCGGTCGGGGGCGGACGTGTCCTCGCTCGCGACGGTGCTGCACCTCGGAGCGCCCTGCGCGCCCGCCGACAAGCGGGCGCTGATCGGCTGGCTCGGCCCGGAGCGGGTGGTCGAGGTCTATGCGGGCAGCGAGTCGAACGGACTGACGATGATCACGGGCCGGGAGTGGCTGGAGCACCCGGGCAGTGTCGGACGGCCGATCAGCGGGACGACCCTGCGCATCCTGCGGGAGGACGGCACGGAGGCTCCGACCGGCGAGCTCGGCCGCATCTGGCTGCACCGCGGCGAGGCCGCCGCCTACCGCTACCTCGGCGCGGGCTCGCGGCGGACGGAGGAGGGCTGGGACACCCTCGGCGACGTCGGCCGCGTCGACGGGGACGGGTGGCTCTGGGTGGTCGACCGCGCCGACGATCTGATCCTCCGGGGCGGAGTGAGCGTCTGGCCGGCCGAGGTCGAGCGGGTGCTGGAGGCCCTGCCCGGAGTCCGCGGGGCGGTCGCCTTCGGCGTGCCGGACACGGAGCTGGGGCAGGCGGTGGAGGCGGTCGTCGACGTGGGCGACGCGGGCGTGGACCCGGCCGGTCTGCTCGCTCGGGCGAACGCCGAGCTGGGCGCTGAGCGGCGCCTCCGGGCCCTCCGGATCGTGCACGAGCCCGTTCGGAGCGACGCGGGCAAGGTCCGTCGCTCCGCGCTCGCCCCTGTGGCGCAGACGCTCGGGACCCACCGTTCCGCCGGCACCCCGGATGGGCCAGAGTAGGCCCTGCGCCCCCGCGCACCGACCCCAGGGAGACCCGATGAAGTACATGCTGATCATGCGCGCGACCGATGCGGCGAAGGAGGCCTACGCCTCGATCCCGTTCGACGAGATCATCACCCGGATGGGGCAGTACAACGAGGCGATGATCGAGGCGGGCGTGCTGCTCTCGGGCGACGGCCTGGCCGACGACGTCGCCTCCTCCGGCTTCGTGGTCGACTTCTCCTCCGAGCCGCCGACCGTCGTCGACGGCGCCTACGGCCCGACCGAGTCGCTCTTCAACGGCTTCTGGATCATCGGGGTCGACTCCAAGGAGCAGGCCCGCGAGTGGGCGCTGCGCTGCCCGCTGGTGCCCGGCAACCGCCTCGAAGTGCGCCGGATCACCGACGAGAGCGACTTCGCGGAGTTCGCCGACAACGAGTACGTGCAGAAGGAGGCCGGCTGGCGCGAGGACGAGGCGGCCCGCGCCTCCGGGGACTGACGCGGCGGCGGGCGTCACGCCTCCGTGACGACGCCCGCCTCGACGTGCCAGTGCCGCGTCAGCTGCACCGTCTCGAGCATCCGCCGGTCGTGGGTGACCAGCAGCAGGGTGCCCTCGTACGCCTCGAGCGCCTCCTCCAGCTGCTCGATGGCGACGAGGTCGAGGTGGTTGGTCGGCTCGTCGAGCACCAGGAGATTCGTGCCGCGGGCCTGGAGGAGCGCCAGGGCGGCCCGGGTCCGCTCGCCCGGCGAGAGCTCGCCGACGCGGCGGCCGACGTGGTCGGCCTTCAGCCCGAACTTCGCCAGCAGCGTGCGGACCTCGGCGGTCGGCCACTCGGGCACCAGCGCCTCGAACGCGCCCGCGAGCGGCACGTCGGCGGCGAGCATCCCGCGGGCCTGATCGATCTCGCCGATCGCCACGCTCGCTCCGAGAGAGGCGCCGCCCTCCTCCGGCTCGGCGCGGCCGAGGAGGAGCGACAGCAGCGTCGACTTGCCGGCGCCGTTGGGCCCGGTGATGCCGATCCGGTCGCCCGCGTCGACCTGGAGCGACACCGGCCCGAGCGTGAAGGCGCCGCGGCGGGCGACCGCGCCGTTCAGCGTCGAGACGACCGAGCTCGAGCGCGGGGCGCTGCCGATCGTGAAGGCGAGCTGCCACTCCTTGCGCGGCTCCTCGACCTCCTCGAGCCGCGCGATCCGGCTCTCCATCTGGCGCACCTTCTGCGCCTGCTTCTCGCTCGACTCCGCCGAGGCCTTGCGACGGATCTTGTCGTTGTCGGGGGCCTTCTTCATCGCGTTGCGCACGCCCTGGCTCGACCACTCCCGCTGGGTGCGGGCGCGGGAGACCAGGTCGGCCTTCTGCTCGGCGAAGTCCTCGTACTTCTCGCGGCGCTGGCGGCGCGCGGTCTCGCGCTCCTCCAGGAACGCGTCGTAGCCGCCTCCGTAGACCCGGTTGGTGCCCTGCGCGAGATCGAGCTCCAGCACGCGGGTGACGCTGCGGGCGAGGAACTCGCGATCGTGGCTCACGAGGACCGCGCCGCCGCGGAGCCCGCGGACGAAGGCCTCCAGGCGCTCCAGGCCGTCGAGGTCGAGGTCGTTGGTCGGCTCGTCGAGCAGCACCACGTCGAAGCGCGAGAGCAGCAGCGCCGCGAGGCCGACCCGCGCCGCCTGCCCGCCGGAGAGGGAGGTCATCGTCGAGGAGGCGGCCGCGGCGCCGAGCGACAGGCCCAGGTCGGCCAGGACGACCGGGGTGCGCTCGTCGAGGTCGGCCGCGCCGCTCGCGAGCCAGCGGTCGAGAGCGAGGGCGTACCGGTCCGCGATCGAGCCGTCGGGATCGGGGTCGGCCAGGGCGGAGGCGGCGGCGTCGAGCTCGGCGGAGGCCTCGGCGCAGCCGGTGCGGCGCGCGATGTAGCCGGCGACGGTCTCGCCCTCGCGGCGCTCGTGCTCCTGCGGCAGCCAGCCGACGAAGGCGTCGCCCGGCGAGAGCACGACGGAGCCCTCGAGCGGAGCCGTCTCGCCCGCGAGGATGCGCAGGAGCGTCGACTTGCCGGCTCCGTTCGCCCCGACGACGCCCACCACGTCCCCAGGGGCGACCGTCAGGTCGAGTCCGTCGAACAGGGTGCGGTGCGCATAGCCTCCGGAGAGGCCCTTGGCGACGAGGGTGGCGGTCACCGGTCCAGCGTAGGCGCGGGCGACTCGCTAGACGGCCTGGTGATCAGCCGGTCTAGGATGTGCGGATGAGCGACACGAGCCTGCGGAGCGGCGCCGGGTACTGGTACCCGGACGAGTCGTCCACCCGCCGTGCGGTCGAGGTGCTGAGCGCCATGCGCACGTACCGCGTCTCCGAGGTCTCGATGCGCCGCCGCACGCGCGAGCGGATGGCGATGGGCGAGACGGACCTGATCGCCATCCAGTACCTGCTCCGCCAGCAGCGCAAGGGCGAGCTGGTGACCGGCAAGGACCTGGCCTCGCACCTCTCCATCTCGTCCGCGTCGACCACGGTCCTCATCGACCGCCTGGTCCGCAGCGGCCACCTCGTGCGCAAGCCCAACCCGACCGACCGGCGCGGGATCGTCGTGGAGGCGACCGTCGACAGCGACGACGAGGTGCGCGCCACGCTCCAGGAGATGCACCGCCGGATGCTCGAGATCGCCGAGGACCTGGACGCCCCCGAGGCCGAGGTCGTCGTCAACTTCCTCCGCCGGATGAGCGCGGCCGTCGACGAGATCGACGCGGAGCACGGCGACGGGCACGATACGGACGAAGTGGACGGCGCGGAACCCTCCGCAGCCAAATAGCTAGACGGACTAGTAATAAGCCGAGGGGCCTATAGTCTGGCGGCATGGGTCAATTCCTCTACGGCACTCCTCCTGCCGTCATCGAGATCGAGGACCGGACCCTGGCCCACCTCCAGATCGTGATCTACGCGAAGTTCCGCCGCGACGAGCGCTTCAGCCTCACCCTCGATTCGATGCCCGAGGGCGCGCGCGGCCGCCACTCCTTCTGGATGAACCCGAACATCGCCCTGCAGTTCCACTTCGCGGGGAGCCGGCAGCCGACGATCAACCCGACCTGGGTCGAGCTCCTGATGGACGCGGCGAACAGCGGCGGCGGGCTGCGCCTGCTCACTGAGCCCCCGTCGTGACCCGGTCCCGGTGAGGCCGACCCGGCCCCGGCGACCGCGGAGCTCCCTGCACGACGGTGGATCCGCAGCGCCGGCCTCCTGCGACAGCGCACGTGCCCCCGGCCGCCCCGTCTCCTAGGGTGGAGCGGGCGCCGCGGGGCGCGCGGAGGGCAGGGGACATGCGCAGGACGGTCATCGGAGCGACGGCACTGGCCGGGGTGCTCGCGCTCGCGGGGTGCTCGGCGCCCGCTCCGGCTCCGACGGTCACGGTCACCGTGTTCGCCACGGCGACGCCGACTCCGGTGCCGGACCCGACCGTCACGGCGGCGCTCCCGCAGGCGACGGCCACGGTCTTCGCGCCGGTCCCCGAGGCGACGGTCACCTTCACGCCGAACGCGACACCGGACATCCCCGAGACCGCCTTCGCGGTCGACAACGGCGCGGTTCCCGGGGCGAACGGCGAGCCGACCCGCGACGGGGAGGGGGACATCGTGAGCTACACCGTGGTGCAGGGCGACACGTTCTTCGACATCGCGCAGCGCTTCGGGATCCCGGTGCAGCAGCTGCTCCGGATGAACCCGACGATCGCCGGAGCCGGCGAGGCGGTCTACATCAATGCAGTCATCAACCTCGACGCGAGCACGCTGGGCTGAGCGGAGCGGCGAGCCGCGGAGGCGGCCGCCCGGAGCGACCCGGCTACTGGGACTTCGGCAGGACGTGGAACGCGACGGCGAGCGATCCCGAGATCATCAGGATGCCGCCGACGAAGAGGAATCCGGCGATGTCGGGCAGCAGGAACGAGTTGCCGAGAACGAGGATCCCGCCGAGGAACAGCACGAACGAGAGGACGACGCCCAGACCAGTCATACCCTCATCGTACGCAGGTCACGGGAGCAGAAGGTCCGCGAGCTCCTCGGCGCCGGACACCAGCGCGATCGTCCCGACCGCCTCGAGCGGCGATCCGTAGCCCCACTCGACCATGATCGTCGGCACGCCGTGGGCGGCGGCGCCCTGCACGTCGTGCTCGCGGTCGCCCACCATCACCGGCGCCGAGAGGTCGACGCCGAGCTCGCGGAGCCGGCGCAGCGCCTCCTCCACGACGTCGGCCTTGGCGCTGCGGACCTCGTCCTCGGAGGCGCCGCAGATCACCGTGAAGTACTGCGCCAGTCCGTAGTGCTCGAGGATGCGCGTGGCCGCCGACTCCGGCTTGGAGGTCGCGAGCGAGAGCGGCACGCCGGCCTCGGCGATGCGCGCGAGCACCTCGGGCAGCCCCGGGTAGACCGAGGAGTCGAACAGTCCGCCCGCGTTGTAGCGGCGGCGGTAGACCACGAGCGCCGCCTGCGCCTCCTCGACGGTCATCCCGCCGAGCTCGCGGAACGCCTCGAGCAGCGGAGGGCCGACGTAGGCCAGCAGCTCGGCCGGAGCGGGCACGGGGCGGCCCAGCTCGACGAAGGTCTCGACGAGGGTGCCGGTGATGCCGGGGGCCGAGTCGGTGATCGTGCCGTCGAGGTCGAACAGGATGCAGGACCAGGTGCCGGCTCGCGCGTCGAGGCCGGTGGCGGCGAGGGTCGTGTCGGACATGGCGGGCTCCTGACCTCGGAGGACGGGGTGACGCCGGCGCTGCCCCGCCGGGGGCCACACTCTACGGCCGTTCGGCGTCCAGAGCCCGTTCGACGAACGAACGGGTGACGACCTGGGCGATCGAGCCGGGGTCGAGCTGCACGGCGACGAAGTCGGCGGTGCGGATCAGCGCGAAGGCCTCGCGTCCGGGGAGGACCAGCATCTGCACCCGCGGATGCTGCTGCCGGGGGACCGCGGTGCGCACCTCGTCCGTGGAGGTGAACAGCGGCAGGACCTGCTCCCCGGTGGTCGTCGCGACGGTGCGGACGTGCGGCACGCCTCCGGGCTGGGAGCCCGTGACGTCGACCACGAGGGAGCCGTCGAGGCAGGCCTCGAGCAGCCGGTCGACGGCCTCGGCGGTGGGAGCGGCGACGAGCGCCTCCAGCGCTTCCCGAGCCTCCGCATTGCGGTACGGACCGGGTCGCGCCGGGCGTGCAGGGGGTCCGCCTCGTCGTGCCATGGCTCCACGCTAACGAAGACCGGGGCGTGATCGGAATCGCCGGGACCGGTTCCCGGGAATGCGCGCGATCGGTGTCCGGAATCGTTACGGCCGTCTGCGGACACCGTGTCCTCCATTCGACGGCTGGTGGCGAACAGCTCGATTCAGCCGTGATTGCCTCCGCTTATCCTGAACATTCCCCTCGACATGGCGCGAGAAAGGGACGAATGGCGCCATTCATGGCGCACTCGATTGTGAAAGGGGGTAATGTCTCTCCCGGTCCGGGTCGAGACAGTCCGGTCCCGCGAACTCCAGGAGGAAAAGTGGCCCAGAAGATCACGCTTGTCGACGATATCGACGGAACCCTTATCGATTCCGGTGACGGCGGTACCGTCCGCTTCAGCATCGAGGGCGCCAACTACGAGATCGATCTCGGCCCCGACAACATCGCCGAGCTCCACTCGGCGCTCGAGAAGTTCGTCTCGAGCGCCCGCCGCGTCGGCTCGCGCCCCGCGGCCGCCACGAGCGTCGCGACCGCCTCCAAGAGCGACCCCAAGCAGCTCAAGGCCATCCGCGAGTGGGCGAACGCCAACGGCCACCCCGTCTCCGACCGCGGACGCATCC
Organism: Rathayibacter sp. AY1A5; assembly: GCF_002930875.1. Taxonomy (NCBI): domain Bacteria; kingdom Bacillati; phylum Actinomycetota; class Actinomycetes; order Micrococcales; family Microbacteriaceae; genus Rathayibacter; species Rathayibacter sp. AY1A5. The sequence goes on from NZ_PSTM01000016.1 coordinate 67,163, forward strand.
CCTCCGAGGTCCAGGCCGCCTACCAGGCCGCCCACAAGTAGCGGCCGCCGGGCTCTCGGCCCGGTGAGACGCCGCATTCCCGGGCCTCGCGCCCGGTGAGCGGAAGGCCCCCGTGATCCGATCGCGGGGGCCTTCGCCGTGCCTGTCAGAACAGGCGCGTGTGGGAGTCGTCGGTGCCGCGCATGGCCTCGTAGTCGAGCACCACACAGCGGATTCCGCGGTCCTCGGCGAGAGTCCGCGCCTGCGGCTTGATCTCCTGAGCGGCGAAGACTCCCGTCACCGGGAAGAGGTGCGGATCGCGATTCATCAGCTCGAGATAGCGGGTGAGCTGCTCGACTCCGTCGATCTCGCCGCGGCGCTTGATCTCGACGGCGACGGCGGCTCCCGAGGAATCGCGGGCGAGGATGTCGACCGGGCCGATCGCGGTCATGTACTCGCGCCGGACGAGAGTGTGCCCCTCTCCGAGGAGGCCGATCTGCTCGGCGAGAAGGCGCTGGAGATGCGACTCTACTCCGTCCTTGACGAGTCCCGGATCGACGCCGAGCTCGTGCGCCGAATCGTGCAGCACCTCGTGGATCGAGACGACGAGAGCGTCGCCGGTCTTGCGGTGCGCGACGGTCCACTGCTGCGTCACTCCCGCGGCGCGCGCCTCCCCGTCGGGCTCGCCCGTGATCAGCGTGCAGGGCGGGCTCATCCAGTTCAGCGGCTTGTAGGAGCCGCCGTCGGAGTGGATGAGGACGCTCCCGTCGGCCTTGACGAGCAGGAGGCGGGTGGCGAGCGGGAGGTGGGCGCTGAGACGGCCGGTGTAGTCGACGGAGCAGCGCGCGATGACGAGACGCACCCGTCGAGGATAGACGGCGCGGCTCCGGCGGGCTCCCGGCTCAGCGCGCGGCGACGGGAGGCCGGCGGCCGAGCGGAGGAGCGGGCGGCGGCACCGAGAGCGAGGCGCGCAGCGCGACCGCGAACTCGGCCGGCGCCTCCGCCCACGGGTGGTGGCCGCTCGACTCGATGACGGCCAGGCTCGCCTGCGGCAGCAGCGCGGTGAGCGCCTCCAGAGCGGCGACGCCCGTCACCGGATCGTCCTCGCCGCCGAGGACGACCGCGGGGCAGTCGAGGCGCTGCAGAGCGTCGCGGATCGCCGCGGTGTCGTCGGAGCCGGCGGGAGTCGTGTGACCGGCAGCCCGGTCGTCGATCCCGAGCCAGGCGGTGCCGGGGGCGATCAGGAGCAGGTGGGCGACGCGCTCGGGCGCGTCCACGGCGGCGAGCAGGACGGCGCGGCAGCCGGAGTCGTGCGCGGCGAGATCGAGCTCGTCGACGCCGAGGTGGCGGCGCAGGTCCTCCACGTCGGCGGCCGTCGTGGCCGGGGGAGCGGGAGGCAGCTCCGCGGAGCCGCCCACTCCGCGCGGGTGCAGCACGAGGACGCGGCGCGTGCAGGCGATCGAGGCGAACGAGCCGAGGTAGGAGGGGTGGCGCTCCGGCTCACCGGGGACGACGACCAGGGGCCGCCCCTGACCGGCTCCGTGCTCGTCGACGTGGAGCAGGGCGCCGTCGCGCGCTCGGTACCGCATCCGCTCCCCCTCCACCGCCGTCCTGGGAAGCCTAGGGGGAGGCGCGCCGGGGCGCCCGGGCCCCACGGGGGCTTGCGGAGGCGCGTGGAGCGGGGCGGTCAGCTCCGCCGGCTGCGGGCGGCGGGGGAGGCGAGCCCGGCCACGACCACCAGGGCCAGCACCAGGAAGAGGGCGTTCAGCAGTCCGTAGTGCTCGCCGAGGAAGCCGATCGCCGGCGGTCCGACCAGGAACGCGACGTAGCCGAGCATCGCCACCGCGCTGACGCGGGCGGCCGAGTGCGGCCCCTCCGCCGCGGCCGACATGCCCACCGGGAAGCCGAGCGAGCAGCCCAGACCCCAGGCGACCGCGCCGACGACGACGAGCGCGTCGACCGGGGCGAGGATGAACAGCAGGATGCCGACGATCGCGAGCCCGGCGGAGGCGCGCAGCACCGGGACGCGGCCGAAGCGGTCGAGCACGGGCCCACCGATCACGCGTCCGACGGTCATGGCGGCGACGAACACGCCGAACACGACGGCGGCGGTCGTCTTGTCGGTGCCGTGGCCGTCGACCATCGCCAGGGTCAGCCAGTCGTTCGCGGAGCCCTCGGCGAAGGCCATGCCCAGCATGATCAGGCCGATGAGGACGAGGCGGCCGTCGCGCCAGACGCCGAGGGAGGCGGCGACGCGCTCGCGGACCGGCGGCTTCACCGTGGTCGCCGCGCCGGAGGTGTCGAGCTCCTCGCGGACCGGGACGAAGCGGATCGCGATCACCGCGGTCACGGCGATCACCACGGCGATCGCGCCGAGGTGGACGGCGACGGGCACGGCCAGAGCGGAGGCGCCCGCGCCGATCAGCGCGCCGGCCACGGTGCCGAGGCTGAAGAAGGCGTGGAACAGCGGCAGGAGCGTCTTGCCGAAGGCCTTCTCGTTGGCCGCTCCCTCGACGTTCATCATCACGTCGACCGCTCCGTTGCCGAAGCCGAGCATCGCCATGCCGGCGAAGGCCGCGGGGAGGACGCCGATGACGTCGGCCGAGACGCCCAGCACCGCGAGGCCCGCCGCCGAGACGGTGAGGCCGAGCGCCATGCCGCGCCGGGCGCCGATCGCGCCCATGACCGGCGTCGAGAACGCGAGTCCGACGATCGCGCCGATCGACATCGAGAGGATCAGCAGGCCCACTCCGGCGGTCGAGAGCTGGAGCTCGTCGCGGATGGCGGGGGTGCGCGAGACCCAGGTGGCGATGGAGATCCCGCTGAGGACGAAGATCGTGAAGACGGCGTTGCGCCAGGCGACCAGCTGCGGGCGCGTGAGCGCGGACGTCGAGGTCATGGCGGTTCTCCTGGTGCGGGCGGGATCCGGACACCGGATCGAGAGGCACGGTCGAATCGATTCGAAGCGAGCCGGTCTAAGCTATCCGGAACCCCGGGGACGGTCAACCGACGACGAGCGCGCCGCCCCCACGAGGAGGAACGTGGAACCCCGCAAGAGCCCCCGGCCGACGCTCGCCCGCGTCGCGAGCCGGGCCGGAGTGTCCCCCTCCACCGCCTCGCTGGTCTTCAGCGGCTCCGGCCCCGTCTCGGAGGCCACGAAGGAGCGGGTGCTGCGCGCGGCGTCCGAGCTCGACTACGCCGGCCCCGACCCGCGGGCGCGCTCGCTCCGCCGCGGCCGCTCGGGGATCGTGGGGGTCGTCGTGGACGAGCGGATGCTGCACGCGTTCCGCGACCCGATCAAGATCGCCATGCTCGACGGGATCGCCGACGTGCTCGGCGGGGTCGACGCCGGGATCCTGCTGCTCACCGAGACCGGCGACGGCGCGGGCCTGCTGGCGACGGCCCCGGTCGACGCGATGATCCTGGTCGGCTGCAGCCCGTCGGTCGACGACTCCGTCGCCGTGCTGTGCCGCCGGGGGGTGCCGGTCGTCGTGGTCGAGGGCCTCTCGGAGCTGGGCGGCGCCGTGATCTCGCTCGACAACCGCGAGGCCAGCCGGACCCTCGCGGAGCACCTGCGCGAGCTCGGCCACGAGCGGGTCGCGGTGGTCGCGCTCCCGTTCGCGAAGGACCGCCGCCGCGGCGCGATCCCGGCCGGCTGGCGCTCGAGCCCCAGCATCACTCCGGTCGACCGCCTCCTCGGCGTGCAGGACGTCTTCCCGGAGGCGTCGGTCGTCGCCGCCGCGGCGAGCTCCGTCGACGAGGGCGTCGCCGCGGGCCGCACGCTGCTCGAGGGGGCGGAGCCGCCGACCGCGGTCGTCGCGCAGAGCGATCTGCTGGCCGCGGGCGTGATCCTCGCGGCGGAGGAGCGCGGGCTGCGCGTGCCCGAGGACCTCTCGGTGGTCGGCTTCGACGGCGTGCAGGTGCCCGGTCTCGCGGCCGAGTACGACCTCACGACGATGGCCCAGCCCGCGGTCGAGAAGGGCCGTGCGGCGGGACGGGCCGCGGTCGCGCTCCTGGCCGACGAGGAGGCGGAGGCGGTCTGCTTCCACGCCGTCTTCCACCGCGGGAACACCAGCGCTCCGCCGCGCTGACCGGAGTTGTCCACAGGCTTCTCCACAGGGGAGGAGCGCGATCAGCGGAGCCAGACGTCGCTGCGGACCCGGAGCCCGAGGGTGACCGCGCGGGCGCCGAGGAAGCCGACGGCGAAGGCGAGCCAGAGCGCGAGGAGGCGCCATTCGGCGGGCGCGGCGGGGGCGAGCAGGGCGAGCGGGACGAAGACGGCGAGGTTCGCGAGGCCGCTGAGCGCCAGGTAGCGGCCGTCGCCGGCGCCGATCAGCACGCCGTCGAGCACGAAGACGTAGCCGCCGAGCGGAGCGGTGAGGCCCACGACGGCGATCGCCGCGGGCAGCAGCCGCAGCACCTCCGGGTCGCTCGAGAAGACGTACGGCAGGACACCGCTCAGACCGGTGACCAGCGCTCCGAGCACTACTCCTGCACCGATTCCCCAGGTCACACAGCGTTTCGTGACGGCTCGGGCCTGCTCGGCGTCGCCCGCGCCGAGGAGGCGGCCCAGCAGCGCCTGCGCGGCGATCGCCACCGCGTCGAGGGCGAAGGCGACCGTCGAGAACAGCGTCATCGCCACCTGGAAGGCGCCCAGCTCCTCCGCCCCGAGCGAGGTGGCGGTCGCGACCGCGAGCAGGATCGCCGCGCGGAGGCTCGCTGTGCGCAGCAGCATCCAGCCGCCGGATCCCGCGGAGGAGGCCAGGCCCGCGAGGTGCGGCCGCAGCGGCGCGCCGACCCTCCGGGCGAGCCGCAGCGCGACTCCCGCGTAGGCCGCGAGCATGGCCCACTGCGCGATCACCGTCCCCAGCGCGGAGCCGGTTATCCCCAGGCCGGCCGGGTAGATCAGCACGGCGTTGAGAGCGGCGTTGAGGGCGAATCCGCCGGCGGCGATCATCAGCGGAGTGCGGGTGTCCTGGAAGCCGCGGAGGAGCCCGGTGAGCGCGAAGACGCCGAGCATGGCGGGGATCCCGGCCATGCTCACCGCCAGGTACCGCACGCCCGCCTCGGCCACAGCCGGCTCCGCGCCGAAGAGCGCCACGACGGCCGGAGCGGTCAGCGCGCCCACCACGGCGATGCCGGCGCCGAGGAGCAGGGCCAGCCAGCCGCCGTCGATCCCGGCCGCCACGGCCCTTCGCTCGTCGCCCTCGCCGAGGGCCCGGCCGACCCGCGGAGTCGTGCTGTATGCGAGGAAGACCATGAGGCCGACGATCGTCTGCAGCACCGTGCCGCCCAGCGCGAGCCCGGCGAGCGGGACGGCGCCGAGATGGCCGACCAGGGCGGAGTCGGTGAGCAGGAACAGCGGCTCGGCGACCAGCGAGCCCAGCGCCGGGACGGCGAGCCGGAGGATGCTGCGGTCGAGGGCGGAGGTCACCGCTCGACGCTAGCGGCTGCCGGAGCTCCGGGACCGGCGTACCGTGGGCGGGATGCAGCGCTTCGGGATCGGGCTGGCGGCCGTGGGCCGGCCGGCGTACATCACGGCAGGGCGCGACGACGACCTCGGCCCCGCGGCCGAGCGGAGCGTCGACGCGCTGCGCGAGCGCACGCACCTGCTGCTCGACGCGGCGTGGGACGCCGGCGTCCGCTTCCTCGACGCCGCGCGCTCCTACGGGCGCGCGGAGGAGTTCCTCGGCGGCTGGCTCGCCCGGCATCCGGAGCGGCGGGCGGCGCTCACGATCGAGTCGAAGTGGGGCTACGAGTACGTCGGCGGGTGGGCGATGGACGCGCCGGTGCACGAGCGCAAGGAGCACTCGGTCGCGATGCTCGACCGCCAGTGGCCGCTCACGCTCGACGCGCTCGGCTCGGCGCCCGACTCCTACCTCGTCCACTCGATCACTCCCGAGAGCCCGGCCCTCACCGACCGCCCGCTGCTGGACCGACTGCGCGGCCTCGCCGGCTCCGGAGTGCGCGTCGGCCTCTCCACCAGCGGACCCGAGCAGGCGCGCGTGATCGAGCTCGCCCGCGCGATCCCGGAGTCGCCGTTCAGCGCGGTCCAGAGCACCTGGAACCCGCTCGAGCAGTCCGCGGGCCGGGCGCTCGCCGCCGCGCACGACGACGGCTGGCTGGTGGTGGTCAAGGAGGCCCTCGCCAACGGGAGGCTCGTGGCGCACCCGATCGAGCACGCCGGCGCCGCGCCGGACGCCGTCGCCCTGGGGGCCGTCCTCGCGCAGCCCTGGGCCGACGTCGTGCTGAGCGGCGCGGCGACTCCGGAGCAGCTGCGGGCCAACCTGCGCGCGCAGCCCCGGGAGCTCCCGGACCTCCCGGCGCTCGCCGTGGATCCGGCCCGCTACTGGGCCGAGCGCTCCGCTCTCGACTGGACCTGAGAGCACTCGAACGAAGTGAGGCGTGCGCTCCGGCGCCGCACGGGATAGCGTTCCTCTCAGCGACCCGTCTGCCCTCTCTGCGAGGGCTGGCGCGCGGATCGGCCCTCGTGATATCCCCCGAGGGGATCCGCCCCGGCCCGCCACCCCTCTTCGAGTGCGGGCGAATCGAGCTTCCGGTTCTCAGGCGATCCGCAGGTTACGGGCGGGGTGACGGCAGTGCCAGAGGAAGCGGGGAGCGCGGGCTTAACGGGGGGTGACGCATCGGCGGGCTATGCCGGGGAGGCCGGACGGCCGTGGTCCGAGGGGTCGATCCGGATGGCGCACTCGAGGAGCTCGGCGCTCCTCCACAGGGCGCGGATCAGCGCGGGCATCCCCGGGAGCGATCGTCACGATCCCGAGCCCTCAGGACTCGGAGCCCCGCCGGACCCGCAGCCGCGTCTCCTCGAGGTCGAGCAGCGACTGGGCGTCGCGGAGGATGCGCTGCGGGTAGGCGCGGCGCGAGCGCGCGTCCAGCAGCGCCTCCCGCTCGGCCGCGACCACGGCGAGGCGCAGCGCACGGTAGAGGCGGTGCGGAGTGTCCGCGACCGACCTCTCCGTGCCGCGCGAGCGCTCCCAGGCGGCCTCGGAGCGGAGGAACGACGTCTGCCGCACCCGCTCCAGGACGTCCGGAGCGACGCCGTCGGCGCCCTCGACGGCGTCGCCCGGGCGCTCCAGCACCGAGAGGCCCTTCTCGGTGATCTCGTCGAGCAGGCCCGCGAGCGCGCGCTGGTCCTCGGGCACGTCGATCCCGCGGATGCCCAGCGCCCGGATCAGCAGCGGCAGCGTGCTGCCCTGGATCAACAGGGTCGCGACGGCCACGGTGAAGGCGATCAGCACGAGCTGCGGGCGGTAGGGGATGTCCTCGGGCAGCGACTGCGCGGCCGCGAGGGTCACCACTCCGCGCATCCCGGACCAGCCGAGCACCAGACCGCCGCGCCAGCCGATGCCGTTGCGGCTGAAGTGCCGGTAGTCGCTGCGCCGCAGCAGGTAGCGCCGCTTCGCCCGGCCGCGCTCCTCCTTCGGCAGCTCCTGCGCCTCGGGCGACTCGAGCAGCTCCTTCTGCTCGCGGGCCCGGCGCTCGGCCCGGCGGGTCTGCCAGCGCTCGCCGAGGAGGACCGGCCCGACCCAGAGGAAGCGCACGACGATCAGCCCGACCACCGCGATCAGCCCGATCCCGACCGCTCCGGGCACCGAGAGGCGCGCGCTGTCGGCGTCGTGGATCAGCGAGCGGATCTCGAGACCGATCAGCAGGAACACGCCGTTCTCGAGCAGGAACTGCACGGTACGCCAGTTGACCCGGTCGTTCACCCGCGACTGGGCGGTGAAGGCGCGGGAGGAGGCGTGCCCGGTGTGCAGGCCCGCGACGACCACGGCGAGCACGCCCGAGGCGCCCAGGCCCTCAGCGGGGATGAACGCGACGAAGGGGACGATGAAGGAGAGGACGGTGTTGAGCACCGGGTCCTCGAGCCGCGAGCGGACGAAGACGGTGACGACGCTGGCCACGAACCCGACCACGACGGCCACGACGACCGCGTAGAGGAAGTCGCCGATCGCGGCCCACGGCGTCGCGAGCGTCCCCGCGGCGGCGGCGAGGGCCGAGCGGAGGAGGACCAGCGCGGTCGCGTCGTTGATCAGCCCCTCGCCCTCGAGCAGGGTGAGCAGCCGCGGCGGGAGGCCGAGCCGCCGGCCGACCGAGGTCGCGGCGACGGCGTCGGGCGGGCTGATGATCGCGCCCACGGCTATCGCCAGGCCCAGCCCGAGCTCGGGGAGGAGGAGGAAGAGGAGCGCGCCGACGCCGGCCGCCGAGATCAGCACCAGCACGACCGACAGGCCGGTGATGGTGGTCAGATTCCGGCGGAAGTCGATGAACGGGACGCTGAGCGCCGCCGCGTACAGCAGTGGCGGCAGCACGCCGTCGAGCACCCACTCGTGCGGGACGACCACCTCCGGCACCCCGGGGATGTACGAGAGGCCGACGCCGGCGAGCACGAGGACGATCGGGGCGGCGACGCCGAGGCGCCGCGAGAAGACGGCGACCGCGACGAGGACCGAGACGCCGACGATCGCGGCGATGCCCAGCTCCATCAGCGGAGGCTCTCAAGGGCGCAGAAGGGCATGGTCTCGTCTCCAGGGGGTGGCGGGCGATCGCCCGCCACCCCCTGGAGACGAGACCATGCCCTTCTGCGCCCTTGAG
>NZ_PSTM01000017.1:0-74906 GCF_002930875.1 Rathayibacter sp. AY1A5
GCTCCACCGACGACGCGGGCCTCGACGAGGCCCTGTGGGAGCTGGTCTGGGCCGGGCTCGTCACGAACGACACCCTGGCGCCGCCGGTCGAGCCGACGAGGGTGCGCAGCGGCGCCAGGGTGTCGTTCGTGACGAGCCCGGCCCAGACCAGCTCCCACAGGGCCTCGACGAGGCCCGCGTCGTCGGTGGAGCCGACCGCGTCGGAGAGCTGGCGGAAGAAGTAGCCGCCGCCCGAGCCGAGCACGCCGACGATCTCCTGCTGGAGCTCGGTCAGGGTCACGGACTCGGCGGCGGGGACGGGGAGGGTCAGCACTGCCGTGTCGGCGAGATGGAGGCTCACCCAGCCGTCGTTGCCGGGCAGGGTGCCCGCGCCGGCCCAGAGGACCTCGCCGGTCGCGGTGAGCTCGTCGAGCATCGCGGGGGAGTAGTCGCGCACCCGGGCGGGCAGGATCAGCGACTCCCAGGCGGACGCGGGGATGGGCGCGCCGGCCAGCTGGTCGATCACGGAGGCCACGCCGTCGATGCCGCGGAGCGAGCCGCCGACGTGCTGCCAGGCGGGGAGGAAGCGGGCGTACGCTGCCGCGTCGACCGGCTCCACCTCTTTGCGGAGCGCTGCGAGAGAGCGGCTGCGCAGGCGGCGCAGCACCTCGGCGTCGCACCACTCGGTCCCGGTGCCGGTGGGGCGGAACTCGCCCTCCGAGACGCGGCGCTCGCCCGCGAGGCGGCGCAGGGTGTCGGTGACGACCGCGACGCCGAGGCCCAGGCGGGTGGCGACGGCGGCGGCGGTGAAGGGGCCGTGGGTGCGCGCGTAGCGGGCGACGAGGTCGCCGAGCGGATCGCGGACCGGGTCGATGAAGGCGACGGGGACGCCGATCGGCAGGGGCACGCCGAGAGCGTCGCGGAGCCGGGAGGCGTCCTCCATCGCGGCGTACCGCTGCTCGCCGCCGAGCCCGACGGGCAGGACACGCTTGGCCTTCACGAGCGCGGCGACGTCGGCCTCGAGCACCGCGCGCTCGATCGCGGGCGCCTTCGCGACGTCCGCCAAGGCGACCGACTCGTCGACCAGGCGCTCCCCGAGCTCGTCGAGCGTCAGCGGGCCGAGCAGCCGGAGCAGGTCGGCGGCGCCCTCGAGCCCGCGGAGGCGGCGCTCGGGCTCGACGCGCTGCAGCTCGCGCTCGATCTGCGCGAGGACGGCCGGGTCGAGCAGCTCGCGCAGCTCCGCCCGGCCGAGCAGCTCGCCGAGGAGCGTCGCGTCGACCGAGAGCGCCGCGGCACGGCGCTCGGCGAGCGGGCTGTCGCCCTCGTACATGAAGGCCGCGACGTAGCCGAAGAGCATGGACCGCGCGAACGGACTGGCGGTCGGCGTCTCGACCTCGAGGATCCGCAGCTCGCGCCCGTCCAGCCGCGCGGCGAGCCGGAGCAGCGCGGGCAGGTCGTAGACGTCCTGGAGGCACTCGCGGACGGTCTCGAGGATGATCGGGAAGGTCGGGTAGGTGCGGGCGACGTCGAGCAGCTGCGCCGCCCGCTGCCGCTGCTGCCAGAGCGGGGAGCGCTTGCCCGGGTTGTACCTCGGGAGCAGGAGCGCCCGCGCCGCGCACTCGCGGAACCGGGCGGCGAAGAGGGCGGAGCCGCCGACCTCGCTCGTGACCAGCTGCTCCAGCTCCTCGCGCTCGAACAGGAACAGCTCGGAGCCCGGCGGCTCCGACTCCGTGTCGGGGATCCGCACGACGATGCCGTCGTCCCCGGCCATCGCCGCTCCGTCGACCCCGTGCCGCTCGCGGACGCGAGCGCCGATGGCGAGCGCCCACGGCGAGTGCACCTGCATCCCGTACGGGGAGTGCAGCACCAGCCGCCAGTCGCCCAGCTCGTCGCGGAAGCGCTCGAGCACGAGGGTGCGGTCGTCCGGGATCTGCCCGGTGGCCCGGCGCTGCTCGTCGAGGAAGGAGAGGAGGTTGCTGGTCGCGTACTCGTCGAGCCCGGCCGCCGTGCAGCGCTCGCGCGCCGTCTCGGGGGCTGCGGCGCCCACCTCGCGGGTGAACGCCCCGATCGCCTCGCCGAGCTCGGCGGGGCGCCCCTGCGAGTCGCCCTTCCAGAACGGGAGGCGCCCGGGCTCGCCGAACGCCGGCGTCACGATCACGCGGTCGTAGGTGATCTCCTGGATGCGCCAGCTGGTGGCTCCGAGCGCGAAGACGTCGCCGACGCGGGACTCGTAGACCATCTCCTCGTCGAGCTCGCCGACGCGGTTGCCGGTCGAGCCCGGCTCGCCGACCATGAACACGCCGAAGAGCCCGCGGTCGGGGATGGTGCCGCCGCTGGTGACGGCGAGGCGCTGGGCGCCGGGCCGGCCGGTGAGCGTGTTCGCGTCGCGGTCCCAGACGAGGCGCGGCCGCAGCTCCGCGAACTGGTCGGAGGGGTAGCGGCCCGAGAGCAGGTCGAGGGTCGCCTCGTAGGCGGAGCGGGGCAGGGACACGAAGGGGGCGCTGCGGCGGACGGTGTCGAACCAGTCGTCCACGTCGAGGCTCTCGAGGGCCGTCGCGGCGACGGTCTGCTGCGCGAGGATGTCGAGCGGGTTCGCGGGGACGGCGATCGCCTCGATCAGTCCCGAGCGCATCCGCTCCGTCGTCACGGCGGAGTGGAGCAGGTCGGCCCGGTGCTTGGGGTAGAAGGACCCGCGCGAGACCTCGCCGACCTGGTGGCCGGCTCGGCCCACGCGCTGCAGGGCGCTCGCGACCGAGGGCGGCGTCTCGACCTGGACGACGAGGTCGACCGCGCCCATGTCGATCCCGAGCTCGAGGCTCGAGGTCGCGACCACGCAGCGCAGACGGCCGGATTTCAGGTCGTCCTCGATGATCGCGCGCTGCTCCTTGCTCACCGAGCCGTGGTGAGCGCGGGCGAGCAGTGGCTCCTCGTCGGGCGCGGACTGCCCGCTGCCGCTCGTGCCCCCGGCCGCTCCCATCGCCTCGGCCGGGGAGCGGCGGACGGAGGAGGAGCCCGCCTCGGCGAGCAGGGCCCCGACCGCGACGGGCTCGCCCGCCTCGCGCGCCCGCTCCGCAGCGAGCTCGCGGCGCTCGGCGTAGATCTCGTTGAGCCGGGCGGTCAGCCGCTCGGCGAGGCGGCGGGAGTTCGCGAAGACGATGGAGGAGGTGTGCGCGAGGACCCGGTCGACGATCGACTCCTCGACGTGCGGCCAGATCGACCCGCTCTGCGGACCGGTGGCCCCCATCGTCGATCCGTCCTGCGGAGCCGCCGTCCCCAGCTCGGACATGTCCTCGACCGGGACGACGACGCTGAGGTCCCACTGCTTCTCGGACGCCGGAGCCACGATCGCGACCGGGGAGCGGCCGGCGAGGAACCGGGCCACCTCCTCGCGCGGGCGCACCGTCGCCGAGAGGCCGATGCGCTGCACCGGCTTCGGGAGCAGGGCGTCGAGCCGCTCGAGGGAGACGGCGAGGTGCGCCCCGCGCTTGGTCGACGCGACCGCGTGGACCTCGTCGACGATGACCGTCTCGACGCCGCGGAGCGACTCGCGCGCCGCCGAGGTGAGCATGAGGTAGAGCGACTCGGGGGTCGTGATCAGGATGTCCGGCGGCGTCTTCTGCAGCACGCGCCGCTCGGCGGCGGGCGTGTCTCCCGACCGCACCCCGACGGTGACCGTGGCCGGCGCGCTGCCGATGCCCTCGGCGCTCAGCCGCAGCGCCGTCTGGGTGACGCCGACGAGCGGCGAGCGGAGGTTGCGCTCGACGTCGACGCCGAGAGCCTTCAGCGGCGAGACGTAGAGCACGCGCGTGCGGTGCTGCGGATCCTCCGGCGGCGGGCCCTGCACGAGCCGGTCGATCGCCCAGAGGAAGGCCGAGAGCGTCTTGCCGGAGCCGGTGGGAGCGACCACGAGGGCGTGCGCTCCACTCGAGATGGCCGACCAGGCGCCCTCCTGGGCGGCGGTCGGCGCCGGGAACGCGCCCTCGAACCACGCGCGCGTGGCGGGGGAGAAGCGCTCGAGGACGTCCGGCATGCATCCATCCTCCCTGCCACCTCCGACATTGCCGGGGCCGCGGCCCGGGGGCGAGCCCTTGACGCGGGGGAGTCCGCCCGTCAGGCGAAGCCGAGACGCACGAACGTGCCGATGTCGGCGAGCTCGGCCTGCCCGACTCCGTGGGCGACGCCCTCGTAGACCCGGGCGTCGAGCGCCGTGTGCTCCGGGAACCAGGCCGCCGCGTCCCGCACGAGCTCCTCCGGGATCACCGTGTCGAGCGTCCCGCGGCCCCAGAACACCGGAGGACGCTCGCGGGCGAGCCGCTCGTCCGCGTCGTCGCCCTCGGCGAGCGGGACCACGAACCCGGACAGGGCGACCGCGAAGGCGAAGCGGCCCGGCGCGCGCCGAAGCAGCTGCACCGCCAGCGCGGCGCCCTGGGAGAAGCCCAGCAGCCCCACCGGACCCGGGTGCTCCAAAGCGTCGAGCCACTCGATCACACCCGCCGCCGCCGCCTCGACGGCCTCGGGATCGGCCCGCGGCTCGTCAGGCACCAGCGGCACCCGGAGGGGCCACCACGCGTTCGCCCCGCCGCCCAGGGCGAGAGGCGCCCGGAGGGACGCGAGGACCGGCTCCAGCGGCAGGTAGGCGCCGAGCGAGAACAGGTCCCCCTCGTGCGAGCCGTAGCCGTGCAGCAGCACCAGGAGTGGCCTGCCGACGCGGTCGCGCTCGGAGGAGGACCACAGCACCGCGTTCGCGTCGATTCCCATCGCACCATCATCCCCCTGAGTGCGGGATCGCCGCCGCCGGTCGGAACACCAGCCGCGAAGGGTGAGAATGGCTGCATGAGCGTGCGCACCCCTGACCCGAACTCCGGGTGGCTGTCCGACGACGAACTCGCCGAGATCCGTCGGCGGCTCCCGCTGCTGTACGTGGAGGCCGTGCCCGTCCGGGTCGACGGGCTCGGGCAGGTCACCGAGGTCGGCGTGCTCCTGCGCGCGACCCCCTCCGGCCAGATCACCCGCACGATAGTCTCGGGCCGCGTGATGTACGGCGAGACGCTGCGCGACGCGCTGTTCCGCCACCTCGAGAAGGATCTCGGTCCCATGGCCTTCCCCCTCCTCCCCGCGAGCCCGCTCCCCTTCCACGTCGCCGAGTACTTCCCGATGCCCGGCATGGGACCGTTCACCGACGACCGCCAGCACGCGGTCTCCCTCGCCTACGTCGTACCCGTCACCGGCACCTGCGACCCCCGCCAGGACGCCCTCGAGCTCACCTGGATGACCCCCGACGAGGCCTGCTCCGACGCGATCTCCGCCGAGATGGAGGGCGGGCGGGGCGCGCTGATCCGCGCCGCGCTCGCTTCCGTCGGCCGCCTGTCCTAGCGGCGCGGATCGGCCGCGGTGCTCCCTTCTGCGCACCGATAGCGGCGCGCCGCGGTCGGCTCGCAAGGATGGCGGGCCGGCTGGAGTGTCGGGCGTCCGCCTGGACCGATCCGCCGGCACGCGACTCGGCCGTTCGGCTCGTGGATCCGGCGTCCACGGGACCTCTGTGACCGGGCGAGGAGAGGCGGCGCCCCTGCCCGACGACGGCGCAGCAGGGAATCGCCTGATCAGGACGCGGTGAGGACTTCCGGAGCTCCCTGCGCGGGACTCCGCTCGAAGAGGTGAAGCGTGAACGACGAAGGGCCGGGGCCCGCGACCAGTAGTCGCGGGCCCCGGCCCTTCGTGATGTCGGCGCCCTGATCAGGACGAGCGCTGAGGTGCGATCACCGAACGCTCAGCCCCCGGTCGCGACATGCTCTGCGTATCGCAACCGTGCTTGAAGCCGACCGCGGTGCGCCGCTCCGCGGCGCACAATCGGACTCAGCCCTGCGCGCGGCGGCCGCCGCGGCGGGCGCCGCCGCCGGCGGACTCGCGGGCGGGAGCGGCCGAGGCCGCTCCGCCGGTCGCGGTGCTGTAGAACGAGCGCGATCCGCCCGAGGTCGAGGGGGCGCCGGCGGCCGAGCGGCTGCGGCCTCCGCGGGCGCCGCCGCGGGCGGATCCCTCGGCGGCGGTGCGGTCGCGGCGGGGGCGGTCGCCTCCGCCGGTCGCGGCACCCGTCGAGCGTCCGCCGCGGGGTGCGGCGGTGCCCTCGGTGCGGGCCGCGCGCTTGCGCTGCGCGTTGGCGCCCTGCGAGCGTCCGCCCTGCGACTGGCCGCGGACGGGCTCGACGACGGCGCTGGGGGTGACGTACGGAGCGACGTCGCCGACGAGCTTCGCGACGGCGGCCGAGTCAGCCGTCACCTGCTGGGGCGCGACCTGGATCGCGGCCTTGCGGAGGAGGGTCTTCACGTCGCTGCGCTGCGTGGGCAGGACGACGGTGACGACGTCTCCCTCGCTGCCGGCGCGGGCGGTGCGGCCCGAGCGGTGCAGGTACGCCTTGTGCTCCATCGGCGGGTCGACGTGGATGACGAGCTCGACGTCGTCGACGTGCACGCCGCGGGCGGCGACGTCGGTGGCGACGAGGACCTTGACGGTGCCGGCGCCGAACGCGGCGAGGTTCCGGTCGCGGGCGACCTGCGAGAGGTTGCCGTGCAGGTCGACCGCGGGGATGCCCTGGCCGGTGAGCTGCTTGGCGAGCTTCTTCGCGTGGTGCTTGGTGCGCATGAAGAGGATGCGGCGGCCGGTGCCGGACGCGAGCGTCTTCACGAGAGCGTTCTTGGCGTCGAGGCCGTCGACCTCGAACACGTGGTGGGTCATCAGCGCGACCGGCGAGTTGGCCTCGTCGACCGAGTGGAGCACCTCGTTCTGGAGGTACTTCTTGACCAGCTTGTCCACGCCGTTGTCGAGCGTCGCGGAGAACAGCAGGCGCTGCCCGCCGCGGGGGGTCTTGTCGAGGATGCGCGTGACGACCGGCAGGAAGCCGAGGTCGGCCATGTGGTCGGCCTCGTCGAGGACGGTGATCTCGACGGCGTCGAGGTTCACGAAGCCCTGCTTCATCAGGTCCTCGAGGCGGCCCGGGCAGGCCACGACGATGTCGACGCCCTGCTTGAGCGCGGCGACCTGGCGCTGCTGCGAGACGCCTCCGAAGATCGTGGTGGTGACGATGCCGTACGCGTCGGCGAGGGGCTGCATCGCGGCGGTGATCTGCGTGGCGAGCTCGCGGGTCGGCGCGAGGACGAGTCCGAGCGGGCGGCCGGGGCGGCGGCGTCCGCCGGCGAGCGAGCCGCCGAGTCGGGCGATCATCGGGATGGAGAAGGCGAGGGTCTTGCCGGAGCCGGTCTTGCCGCGGCCGAGGACGTCGCGTCCGCCGAGGGTGTCGGGCAGCGTGTCGACCTGGATCGGGAAGGGCTCGGTGATGCCGCTCGCGGTGAGCGCGGCCACGAGGGGGGCCGGCACGCCGAGGGCGCTAAAGGAGAGGGGGGTGTTCGACATGGAGTGGTGCCTTTCGGGGGCATCATGCCGATCGAGGACGCGCGGGCGGTGGCCGGGGCGCGGGTGATCGGCGTTCGGGCGAAGGTGACGGTGGTCACATCCGTTCGCCGTACGATTCGGTGCGCGCGGCCGGGGGCCTCATGCACGTGCGCCAGATGGTCGGGACGGATCCTCGACGGTCAGAGTCCTAGGGGACAAGGGGCGTTCTACGACGCGGGGGAGCGCAGTCGCTGCGCTCGCACCATCCCACTCTAGTGGATGCCGATCCATCCGCGCATCGCGGCCTGCACGCGGGAGCCGTCGCGGTCGCTCAGCTTGGTCCCGACGAAGTCGCCCGCCCAGTCCGAGGTCTGCACGCGGAAGGCCGGCTCCGGGTCGCGCAGGGTCTTCAGGATGACGGCGGCGACGTCGGACGGGTCCTGCGCGTGGGTCGAGGAGAAGGACGACGCGGCGCGGTCGAGGTAGGCGCCGAGCGCCGGCGAGTAGGGGCCGGCCTGCGCGAGCATCGCCGCCGCGTCGATGCCGACGTTCTCGACGAAGCTGCTGCGGACCGCTCCCGGCTCGATCAGCGACACGTGGACGCCGACGGAGGCGGCGACCGGGGCGAGCGCCTCGAAGAACCCCTCGACCGCGAACTTCGCCGCGCAGTAGTCCTCGTTGAACGGCTGCCCGATCGCGCCGCCGACGCTCGAGACGGTGACGATGCGGCCGCGGGACGAGCGCAGCATCGGCATCGCGGCGCGGGTGACCGCGACGGTGCCGAAGAAGTTGACCTCCATCACGCGGCGCAGCTCCTCCGGATCCTCCAGCTCGAGGGTGCCGAGGTGGCCGGCTCCGGCGTTGTTCACGAGGGCGTCGAGACCGCCGAGCTCCTCCTCCACGGCGCGGAGGCAGCCGGCGACGGAGTCCGCGTCGGTCACGTCGAGCGCCCGCAGGTCGAGCTCGACGCGGGCCTCGGCGGCGGCGGCGCGCAGGCCCTCCGCCCGCTCCGGATCCCGCACTGTGGCGACCACCCGCCAGCCCGCGCGCGCGGCCTCGATCGCGGTGGCGCGGCCGATGCCGGTGGAGGTTCCGGTGACGAGGAGGACGGGACGGGGCATGCGGCTTTCCTGCTTTCCGGCGCACGACGGCGCCGCCCGGAAGCTATCGGCCGCCCCTCCGAGAACGTCCAGGGTCGGTGTCAGCCCCGGTAGCGCTCGCCGACCGGCACCTCGACCGGCAGCCGGTTGCCCGCCTGGGCGAGCGGGCAGGCCCAGGCCGGGTCGTAGGCGCAGGAGGGGTTGTAGGCGAAGTTGAAGTCGAGCACCAGCGTCCCCGGGGCGGAGCCCGGACCGAGGTCGGCGCCCTTCACGGTGTCCAGGAGGTAGCGGCCACCGCCGTAGGTGCCGCCGGGTGTCCCCGCGAGGGCGTCCTTGACCGGCAGGAACAGGCCTCCGCCGTAGGACGCCAGGCGCCAGACGTCGAGGCTGCCGGTGTCCGGCACCTCGACCGTGCCGATCAGCTCGAAGGGGACGGTGCCGTCGGTGCCGGTCTCCACGTCCATCCGCCGCGCCTCCTCGGCCGGGGCCACCTCGAGCTCGAAGCGCCAGGCCGCGTCGTAGGGCGCGATCGGCAGCGAGCGGAAGTGCGCGCGGTCGGCCGGGAGGAGGGGGGTGGAGGGGTGCTGCGCGAAGAGCGCGTTGCGCCCGCGGATCCAGGACGCGTGCGCGGCGAGCAGGTCCACGTTCGAGAGTCGGCGCACCTCCGCGTAGAGGGCCTGGACGTGGCGGCGCCAGTCCGACACCTCGACCGCCGTCGTGAGGCGGCGGCGGGGCGAGACGCCGTCGTCGTCCTGCTCCTCCTCGTCGGCGGAGGGCCACTGGAGGCGCAGGAGCTCCGAGCGCGACAGCTCGGTCTCCTCCTCGGCGACACCGTCGGGGCTCATGCGGCGGACTCCCCGCGCGGGCGGGTGTCGGCACCGACATCGTGGCGCCAGGACGGGGCGAGGGAGCGGATGCGGATGCCGCGCCACTGCCAGAACGCCCACATCGACGGCCAGAGCGCGGCCGAGGCGAGGCCCGCCGAGAACTCGAGGCGGTCGCGGAAGAGCGTGCGCCCGTCGGGGAGCGGGGCGACGGCCATGCGGTGGTCCCACGCGGTGATCAGTCGGAGGGAGCCGGTGAGGGGCCCGCCGCTGTCGCGCAGGATCCGCACGTCGGGCATCGAGGGGACGCGGCGGTAGGAGAGGTCGATCTCCTGCGCGCCCATCGGCACGATCCCGAGGGCGTCCATCGCGACCTCGTGGGAGCCGAGCCCCCAGGTCGGGCGGAAGCCGCCCTCGTCCAGCGACGCGGCGGTCAGGAGCGGGGACATCACCTCCCGGAACACGGCCGGACTCTGCAGGGCGCGCCAGGCGGAGTCGGCGTCGGTGTCGAGCACGTGCTTGAGCATCACCTTCACGAGGGACATCCTCCTCCGCCCGCCCCTGCGCAGGAACCGGGTGCGCGCGGAGCCCCGGACGTGTATGCGCCTCCGGTGCTCGCTACCGTGTCAGGGTGACCGCTCCCGCCGCCTCCGTCGACCAGTCGACCTACCAGATCCGCTTCGAGTGGGGGGCCCGCGCCCTCCGCGTGCTCGCCCCCGCCCACGTCACGGTGCTCGTCGACGCTCTGCCCGGAGGCGAGAGCCCCGACCTCGGGGGAGTGGAGGGCCGCGTCGTCCGCGCGGGCCTGGCCGACCGCTCGGCCGTCGCCCGCTGGATCCTGGAGCGCCAGCACGAGAACGGCGGGCGCACCAGCGTCAACGTGATCGCACTCGGCGACGTCGACGACAGCGGAGCGGCGCGGTTCGCGATGGAGGACCAGCTGGCGGCCGGCGCCGTCGTCGACGCGCTCATCGGGCTGGGCATCGACCACGTCTCGCCCGAGGCCGCGGTGGCCTGCGCGTCCTACGAGGGCCTGCGCCGGGCGTGCGCGCATCTGCTCACCGCGTCCGAGTCCGGCCGCCTGCTCGCCGCCGAGGGGCGGGCGGACGAGGTCCGCGCCGCCGCCCGGGTCGACACCGTCGACGAGGTGGCGGTCCTCCGCTGACCCGCCGCTCCGGCGGGCGCGGCCTCCGAGAGGTGCAGGGCGTCCGCGGAGCGCACAAGCCCCTGCGGATCCGAGCCGCCGCCTCGACCACTCGCCCGCCCCCGGCGTAGCGTTCGGCGGAGGCGGTCCCTCCGCCCCCCGCCCCGACCGAAAGCTGGCCCGCATGAAAGCCGTCCTCAACGACGTCGTCCTCGCCGACGCCCCCGACTCCGACCTGATCTCGATCGAGGGCAACTGGTACTTCCCGCCGTCGAGCATCGCCGAGGGCGTGCTCGTCGAGAGCCCCACGCCCTACACCTGCCCGTGGAAGGGCGAGTGCCAGTACTTCTCGGTGCAGACCGGCGACGGCCTGCAGAAGGACAAGGCCTGGTCGTACCCGCACCCCTACCCGACGGCGTTCGACCGCGTCGGCAAGGACTTCTCGGGCTACGTCGCCTTCGACCGCTCGGTCCGCGTCTCCGACTGACCCGTCCCGCCGCGGTGCCGCTCCCGGTGCCGCGGCGGTGCGTCAGCCGCGCGGTGCGTCAGCCGCGCGGTGCGTCAGCCGCGCGGGGCGGCGGCGCGCGCCCGGTAGGCCCGGACCTTCGACCGGTTCCCGCAGCGCTGCATCGAGCACCAGCGGCGCGACCCGGCTCGGGACGTGTCGAGGTAGAGCATCCGGCACTCCGGATCCGCGCAGCGCCGCAGCCGTCCGGTCGCGGCCGGACCCAGCAGCCCCACGGCCTCCCGGGCGATGGACGCGAGCGCCTGCCTGCCCGCCGCGTGGAGCCGTCCGGCCTGCCGCGATCCGCCGCCCAGCACCGGCGGGATGTCGGGCATCGCCGCGACCAGGTTGACCACGTCGACGTCGCGCGGGTCGAGCGCGGTGCCGGCCTCGGCCGCGACGGCCAGCCGGGCGATCGCGCCCCGGAGCATCAGCGCGTCATCCAGGCGCGCGTCCCGGCTCTCGGGGCCGACCGCCTCGAAGCGCTCGGCGAGCCAGGCGGCCAGGGCGGCGTCGGAGTCGAGGTGCTCGGCCGCTCCCGGAGGCAGTGCTCCCGTCGTGGCGAAGTCGAGTGCGAGGCTTCCGGAGTCGAACCACCAGCGCCGGCCGTCGGCCTCGGGGAGCCACTGCCCGGTGACCGGCGTGCGCCCGCCGTGCGGGGCCTCGTCCGCGGTCACGGCGCCGGGACCGGTCGGCGCCGCCACTGGATCGCGTTCGCGGGCTCGAACCGGCGCGCGCAACGGCCGCAGGCCAGGGGCCGGGTGGGCCGGCGATGGCGGTAGAAGAGGTGTCCGCCCGGGCAGGTGCCGACCCACGGCGCGAGCTCGTCCGCGGTCGGGTTGCTGTGGGTGCGCGATCCCGTGTAGCCGAGCCGCGCCGCGATCCGCCGCCACTGCGGTCCGTGCCCGGCGTCGGGCCCCGCGAGCGCGTGAGCGACCTCGTGCAGGAGTGTCTGCCGGACCTCCTCGTCGCTCCAGCGGGCTGCGAGGTGGCGCGAGACCGTGATCCGGCGGCGCGTCCAGTGGCAGGCGCCGCCGCGGGTGCGCGCGTGGTCGAGCGCGAAGGACCAGGAGTGGTCGAGGTGCTCCTCGATCAGCGCGTCGGCCCAGCGGGCCACGTCCTCGAGGTCGGCCACCGGTGGCGCTGCCTAGGACTCGTCGCCGTCGGCGCGGCGGCGGCCGCGGGCGGTGCCGTCGGTGCGGGCCTCGCGGTCGGTCCCGTCCTGGAACTCGGAGGCGGCGGCGTAGCCCAGGCGCGCGACCTCGAGCTCCTCCTCGGGGACCCCGACGCGCTCGCCGAGGGCGGTCGCGGCGTCGAAGTCGCGCATCGCCCGGCCGTACTCGCCCAGCTCGAAGAAGGTGAGGCCGCGGTGCTTGAGCGCGAAGGAGTGCTCGAGGTGCCACTCGTGCGTGCGGGCCTCCTCGACGCAGAGCGCGAGCTCCGAGAGGGCCTCGTCGGTGCGGCCCCGCAGCTGCATGAGGCGGGCGCGGCGGACGCGGGCGGTGAGCAGCTCGGCGCGGTCGCCGGAGAAGCGGGTGCGGCGCACGGCCTCGTTCGCGAGGTCCCACGCCTCGTCGACGCGCCCGAGCAGGCGCAGCAGCTCCGCCTTCTCGGTGAGCGCGGCGAGGCTGCGCAGCGCGCCGACCTCCTCCAGGCGCTCCTGGGCGGCGTCGACGTCGATCTCCTCGTGGAGGGTCGCGGGGTCGTGGCGGATGATGATGCTCAGGGCGATGCTTCCTCGTGGAGTGCGGATCCGGATCGTCGCGCGCGGCGGACGAGAAGACGGTCGGGGTCGCTGACCCCGGCGTCGAGTGTACCGGCGGGTCCCCGGACGGCGCCCCGACGCGCGGCCCGGGTCAGCCCCGTCGCACCTGGAAGATGCTCCGCGCCGGCAGCGGCGACGGGGTGGCGGTCTCGTCCGTGACGACGAGGGCGCCGGCGATGAAGTTCTCGAGCTCCCGCCCCTGCACCAGCTTGGAGGGCGCGGGGTCGGAGGCGAGGCGCCGCGGCAGGCCGTCGAGCGGCAGCGGATCGGCCGAGGCGAGCATCACCACGTTCCCGAAGCGCTTGGCCTTGAGCATCTGGGTGTCGGTCATGATCGCGGTGTGCGCGAAGACGGAGGCGAGCGTCGCGGCCTGGGCGCGGGCGAAGGCGAGCGCGCCGCCGTCGGCCACGTTCACCGCGACCAGGCCGCCGGGGGCGAGCAGCGGCGCGATCGCCCCGTAGAACTCGGCGCTGGTCACGTGCGCGGGAGTGCGCGCGCCCGAGAAGATGTCGACGACGACCACGTCGACCGTGCCGCGCAGCCCGGGCGGCAGCTTGCCGAGCACCTCGCGGGCGTCGCCCTGGCGGATGCGGATCTGCGCGCCGCGGGGGAGCGGGAGCGCCTCGCGCACCAACTCGACCAGAGCGCCCTCGATCTCGACGACCTGCTGGCGCGAGCCCGGCCGGGTCGCGGCGACGTAGCGGGGGAGGGTCAGCGCTCCGGCGCCCAGATGGAGCGCCGTGACGCTGTCGCCCTCGGGGGCGACGAGGTCGATCGCGTGGCCGATCCGGCGGACGTACTCGAAGGAGAGGTGCGTCGGATCCGCGAGGTCGACGTGCGACTGCGGAGTGCCGTCGACGACCAGGGTCGCCGCGTCGGGCGAGTGGCGGTCGGGCTCGATCCGCGCGGTGTACCCGCTGGCGAGCACGGCGCGGGGGTGCTCGGAGTCGTCTCCGCGTCGGCGGCCGGTGCGTTCCTGCATCCGACCAGTCTGCCGCGGCGGCGGGACGGCGGGGCTCCGCGCCCGGCCCGGTCGGATCGATCCGGCAGGCCGTGGCCTCGTATACCGGACCCCGCGGGGCGGCGCAAGCATCCGCACTTGCGCGGCGTGGCGCGATGCGGCTATATTCGTACTTTGCGCTCCCGAGTACCCATGCCCTCATATCGCGGTCGGCAGGTCACCGGAACCCGGCATCAGATGGTGGATGCCGTTGCCACACTCTAGCCCCGCCCCCAAGACCGAGTCGCCTCGGTCCGCACGGCGTGCGGGCAGGGGTGGCGGCCCGTCCGGCGGGAGCCCACTCCACACATCCCACAGATTGAGACCCGCGAGGGTCTACGGAGGTTCCTTCCTTGGCTGCTGCGTCCACCGCGACCACCACCTCACCCAAGAACGGACGCGGAGCTTCGCGTCTCTCGTTCGCCAAGATCAGCGACACCCTGACCGTTCCGGATCTGCTCGCGCTGCAGACCGAGAGCTTCGACTGGCTCGTCGGCTCGGAGGCGTGGAAGACCCGCGTCGCCGAGGCGAAGGCCGCCGGCCGGGAGGACCTCCCCGCCAACTCCGGCCTCGACGAGATCTTCGAGGAGATCTCCCCGATCGAGGACCTCAGCGAGACGATGCAGCTGAGCTTCACGAACCCGTACCTCGAGCCCGAGAAGTACACGATCGAGGAGTGCAAGGAGCGCGGCAAGACCTACGCCGCTCCGCTGTACGTCGAGGCCGAGTTCATGAACCACCTCACGGGTGAGATCAAGACCCAGACGGTCTTCATGGGCGACTTCCCGCTGATGACCGAGAAGGGCACGTTCATCATCAACGGCACCGAGCGTGTCGTCGTGTCCCAGCTCGTGCGCAGCCCCGGCGTCTACTTCGAGCGCCAGCAGGAGAAGACGTCCGACAAGGACATCTACTCCGCCCGCGTCATCCCGAGCCGCGGCGCCTGGCTCGAGTTCGAGATCGACAAGCGCGACCAGGTCGGCGTGCGCATCGACCGCAAGCGCAAGCAGTCGGTCACCGTGTTCCTCAAGGCCCTCGGCCTCACGAGCGAGGAGATCCTCGAGCAGTTCGCCGGCTACGAGTCGATCGAGCTGACCCTCGAGAAGGACAACATCCTCACCAAGGAGGACGCCCTCCGCGACATCTACCGCAAGCTCCGTCCGGGCGAGCAGGTCGCCGCCGAGGCCGCCCGCGCGCTGCTGGACAACTTCTACTTCAACTCCAAGCGCTACGACCTCGCGAAGGTCGGCCGCTACAAGATCAACCGCAAGCTCGGCATCGACAAGGCGCTGTCCGACTCGGTGCTCACGGTCGAGGACATCATCGCGACCATCAAGTACCTGGTCGCCCTGCACGACGGCCGCACCGCCCTCCCCGGCGTGCGCGACGGCGAGCCGGTCGAGCTGCGTCTCGACGTCGACGACATCGACCACTTCGGCAACCGCCGCATCCGCGCGGTCGGCGAGCTGATCCAGAACCAGGTCCGCACCGGACTGTCCCGCATGGAGCGCGTCGTCCGCGAGCGCATGACCACGCAGGACATCGAGGCGATCACCCCGCAGACCCTGATCAACGTGCGCCCCGTCGTCGCCGCGATCAAGGAGTTCTTCGGGACCAGCCAGCTGTCGCAGTTCATGGACCAGAACAACCCGCTCGCGGGTCTGACCCACAAGCGCCGCCTGTCGGCGCTCGGCCCCGGCGGACTCTCCCGTGAGCGCGCCGGCGTCGAGGTCCGCGACGTCCACCCCTCGCACTACGGCCGCATGTGCCCGATCGAGACCCCGGAAGGCCCGAACATCGGCCTGATCGGATCGCTCGCGTCCTTCGCGCGCATCAACTCGTTCGGCTTCATCGAGACCCCGTACCGCAAGGTCGTCGACGGCACCGTCACCTCGCAGATCGACTACCTCACCGCGTCCGAGGAGGACGAGTACCTGGTCGCCCAGGCGAACGCCCCCCTCACGAAGGACTTCCGCTTCGCGGAGGGCAAGGTCCTGGTCCGCCCCAAGGGCGGAGAGGTCGAGCTCGTCGACGCCGAGCGCGTCCACTACATGGACGTCTCGCCGCGCCAGATGGTCTCGGTCGCGACCTCGCTGATCCCGTTCCTCGAGCACGACGACGCGAACCGCGCGCTCATGGGAGCGAACATGCAGCGTCAGGCCGTCCCGCTGCTGCGCAGCGAGTCGCCCGTCGTCGGAACCGGCATGGAGGGCTTCGCGGCCATCGACGCCGGCGACGTCATCACCGCCGACAAGGCCGGTGTCGTCCAGGAGGTCTCCGCCGACTCCGTCACCGTCCAGCTGGACGAGGGCGGCACGCAGACCTACTTCCTCCGCAAGTTCGACCGCTCCAACCAGGGCACCTCGTACAACAACCGCGTGGTCGTCTCGGCCGGCGAGCGCATCGAGGTCGGCGAGGTCGTCGCCGACGGCCCCGCCACCGAGAACGGCGAGCTCGCGCTGGGCAAGAACCTGCTCGTCGCGTTCATGCCGTGGGAGGGCCACAACTTCGAGGACGCGATCATCCTCAGCCAGAACCTGGTGAAGGACGACGTCCTCTCCTCGATCCACATCGAGGAGTACGAGGTCGACGCCCGCGACACCAAGCTCGGCAAGGAGGAGATCACCCGCGACCTCCCCAACGTCAGCCCGGAGCTCCTGGCCGACCTGGACGAGCGCGGCATCATCCGCATCGGCGCCGAGGTCCGCCCCGGCGACATCCTCGTCGGCAAGGTCACGCCCAAGGGCGAGACCGAGCTCTCGGCCGAGGAGCGCCTGCTCCGCGCGATCTTCAACGAGAAGAGCCGCGAGGTCCGCGACACGTCGCTGAAGGTGCCCCACGGCGAGCAGGGCACGATCATCGGCGTCAAGGTGTTCGACGCGCAGGACGGCGACGACGAGCTCGGCTCGGGCGTCAACCAGCGCGTGGTCGTCTACATCGCCCAGAAGCGCAAGATCACCGAGGGCGACAAGCTCGCCGGCCGCCACGGCAACAAGGGCGTCATCTCGAAGATCCTGCCGGTCGAGGACATGCCGTTCCTCGCCGACGGCACCCCGGTCGACATCGTCCTCAACCCGCTCGGCGTCCCCGGCCGCATGAACTTCGGCCAGGTCCTCGAGATCCACCTCGGGTGGATCGCGAAGCAGGGCTGGAAGGTCGAGGGTCAGCCGGAGTGGGCCGCGCGCCTGCCCGAGCACGCCCGCGAGGCGGCGCCCGGCACCAAGGTCGCGACCCCCGTCTTCGACGGTGCGGCGGAGGAGGAGCTCGCAGGGCTCCTCGACTCCACCACCCCGACGCGCGACGGAGAGCGCCTGATCGGCTCGTCCGGCAAGACGCAGCTGTTCGACGGCCGCTCCGGGGAGCCCTTCCCGGACCCGGTCTCGGTCGGCTACATGTACATCCTGAAGCTGCACCACCTCGTCGACGACAAGATCCACGCGCGCTCGACGGGCCCGTACTCGATGATCACCCAGCAGCCGCTCGGTGGTAAGGCGCAGTTCGGCGGACAGCGCTTCGGCGAGATGGAGGTGTGGGCCCTCGAGGCCTACGGCGCCGCCTACGCCCTCCAGGAGCTCCTCACCATCAAGTCGGACGACATCCTCGGCCGCGTGAAGGTGTACGAGGCCATCGTCAAGGGCGAGAACATCCAGGAGCCCGGCATCCCGGAGTCCTTCAAGGTCCTCATCAAGGAGATGCAGTCCCTGTGCCTGAACGTCGAGGTCCTCTCGGCCGACGGCACCGCGGTCAGCCTGCGCGACACCGATGACGAGGTCTACCGCGCCGCGGAAGAGCTCGGCATCAACATCTCCTCTCGGTTCGAGTCGTCCTCCGTCGACGACATCTGATCCGCGCCAGCATCTGACGACCTCCCGTCTCTGACGAGACACCCTGTTTTCCGACAAGGAGAAAACATTGCTCGACGTAACCACTTTCGATGAGCTGCGCATCGGCCTCGCAACGGCCGATGACATCCGTCGCTGGTCGCACGGTGAAGTGAAGAAGCCCGAGACCATCAACTACCGCACCCTGAAGCCCGAGAAGGACGGCCTGTTCGGCGAGCAGATCTTCGGACCCTCTCGCGACTGGGAGTGCTCCTGCGGCAAGTACAAGCGAGTCCGCTTCAAGGGCATCGTCTGCGAGCGCTGCGGCGTCGAGGTCACCAAGTCCTCGGTCCGCCGCGAGCGGATGGGCCACATCGAGCTCGCTGCCCCCGTCACCCACATCTGGTACTTCAAGGGCGTCCCCTCGCGCCTCGGATACCTGCTGGACATGGCGCCGAAGGACCTCGAGAAGGTCATCTACTTCGCGGCGTACATGATCATCGACGTGGACGACGACGGCCGTCACGCCGACATGCCCGGGCTCGAGAACGAGCTCCGGCTCGAGATCAAGACCCTCTCGGACCAGCGCGACTCCCGCATCGCGGACCGCCTGGCGCGCCTGGAGACCGACCTCGCCGCCCTGGAGGCGGAGGGCGCCAAGAGCGACCAGAAGCGCCGCACCAAGGACGGCGCCGAGAAGGAGATGGGCCAGATCCGCAAGTCCTTCGACGAGGACATCGCGCGGCTCGAGAGCGTGTGGGAGCAGTTCCGCACCCTCAAGGTCGGTGACCTCAAGCCCGAGGACGCGGTCTTCAACGAGCTCGTCGACCGGTACGGCGTCTACTTCGAGGCCTACATGGGCGCCGAGGCGATCAAGAAGCGCCTCGAGCAGTTCGACCTCCAGGCCGAGGCCGAGACGCTGCACCTGCAGATCGCCGAGGGCAAGGGTCAGAAGAAGATCCGCGCCATCAAGCGCCTGCGCGTCGTCAACTCGTTCCTCGCCACCGGCAACTCGCCGGCCGCGATGGTCCTCGACGTCGTCCCGGTCATCCCGCCGGAGCTGCGCCCGATGGTGCAGCTCGACGGAGGCCGGTTCGCGACCAGCGACCTGAACGACCTCTACCGTCGCGTGATCAACCGCAACAACCGACTCCGCCGCCTGCTCGACCTCGGTGCGCCCGAGATCATCGTGAACAACGAGAAGCGCATGCTCCAGGAGGCGGTCGACGCCCTCTTCGACAACGGCCGCCGCGGCCGCCCCGTCACCGGAACCGGCAACCGCGCCCTCAAGTCCCTGAGCGACATGCTCAAGGGAAAGCAGGGTCGCTTCCGCCAGAACCTGCTGGGCAAGCGCGTCGACTACTCGGGCCGCTCGGTCATCATCGTCGGCCCGCAGCTCAAGCTGCACCAGTGCGGTCTGCCCAAGCAGATGGCGCTGGAGCTGTTCAAGCCGTTCGTGATCAAGCGCCTGATCGACCTGTCGCACGCGCAGAACATCAAGGCCGCCAAGCGCATGGTGGAGCGCTCGCGCCCGCAGGTGTGGGACGTGCTCGAGGAGATCATCCGCGAGCGCCCCGTCCTGCTGAACCGCGCGCCCACGCTGCACCGTCTCGGCATCCAGGCCTTCGAGCCCCAGCTGGTCGAGGGCAAGGCGATCCAGCTGCACCCGCTCGTCTGCGCCGCGTTCAACGCGGACTTCGACGGCGACCAGATGGCCGTCCACCTGCCGCTGTCCGTCGAGGCCCAGGCCGAGGCGCGCATCCTGATGCTCGCGTCGAACAACATCCTCAAGCCCTCGGACGGCCGTCCGGTCACCCTGCCCACGCAGGACATGATCATCGGCCTCCACCACCTGACGACGATCCGCGAGGGCGCCGCCGGCGAGGGCCGCGCGTTCTCCTCCGTCTCGGAGGCGATCCTCGCGAAGGACCAGGGCTCGCTGCACCTGAACTCGAAGGTCAGGATCCGCATGTCGGACGTGTACTTCGCGCAGGGTCAGGCACCCGAGGGCGTCGAGATCGACGAGAACGGCAAGGTCATCGCGCCGGTCCTCCTTGAGACCACGCTCGGCCGCGCCCTCTTCAACGAGGCGCTGCCGGTCGACTACCCCTACTTCGAGCAGGTCGCCGACAAGACGACCATCTCCGGGATCGTCAACGACCTCGCGGAGCGCTACCCGAAGGTGGAGGTCGCCGCCTCCCTCGACCGGATCAAGGACGCCGGCTTCTACTGGGCCACCCGCTCGGGTGTCACCGTGGCGCTGTCCGACATCCTCACGCCTCCGTCGAAGCCCGAGATCATCGCGGGCTACGAGAAGAAGGCCGCGAAGGTCGAGTCCGAGTACGACAAGGGTCTGACCACTCAGGCCGAGCGCCGCCAGGAGCTCGTGAAGATCTGGACCGAGGCGACCGACGAGGTCGCCAAGGCCATGCGCGCGAACTTCCCGACGGACAACACCATCAACCGCATGGTCACCTCCGGTGCCCGCGGCAACTGGCTGCAGGTGCGCAACATCGCCGGCATGCGAGGCCTGGTGAACAACCCGAAGGGCGAGATCATCGCCCGACCGATCATCTCCTCGTACCGCGAGGGCCTGTCGGTCGCCGAGTACTTCATCGCCACGCACGGTGCCCGCAAGGGCCTGGCCGACACCGCGCTCCGCACCGCGGACTCGGGCTACCTGACGCGTCGACTCGTCGACGTCTCGCAGGACGTCATCATCCGCGAGGAGGACTGCGGCACCTCGAAGGGCCTCGACCTGCCGATCATGCTCCAGGACGCCACCGGCGCCTGGATCAAGGACTCCAACGTCGAGAACTCCGTCTACGCCCGTTCGCTCGCCACCCCGGCGTCGAACGACGCCGGCGAGCTCGTCGCCGAGGCCGGCGAGGACGTGGGCGACGTGCTCATCGAGAAGCTGGTCGGAGCGGGCGTGCGCCACATCAAGGTGCGCTCCGTCCTGACCTGCGAGTCCGCCGTCGGCGTCTGCGCGGCCTGCTACGGCCGCTCGCTCGCCACCGGCAAGCTCGTCGACATCGGAGAGGCCGTCGGCATCATCGCGGCCCAGTCGATCGGCGAGCCCGGCACGCAGCTCACGATGCGCACCTTCCACACCGGTGGATCGGCCTCGGCCGACGACATCACGCAGGGTCTTCCCCGCGTGCAGGAGCTCTTCGAGGCCCGCACCCCCAAGGGCGCGTCGCCGATCGCGGAGGCCGCCGGCCGGATCACCATCGAGGACACCGACCGTGCCCGCCGCGTCATCCTCCAGCCGGACAACGGCGACGAGGCGGTCATCTACCCGGTGCTCAAGCGCTCGCAGCTCCTCATCGAGGACGGCCAGCACGTCGAGCTCGGGCAGCAGCTGCACGTCGGAACGGTCGACCCCAAGGAGGTCCTGCGCGTGCTGGGCGTCCGCGAGGTCCAGAAGCACCTGGTGGGCGGCGTCCAGGGCGTCTACCGCTCGCAGGGTGTGCCGATCCACGACAAGCACATCGAGGTCATCGTGCGTCAGATGCTCCGCAAGGTCACCGTGGTCGACCACGGCGACACGGAGCTGCTGCCGGGCGAGCTCGTCGACCGCTCGCGCTACAGCGAGGTCAACCGTGCGGCTCTGACCGAGGGCAAGCGGACCGCGTCCGCCCGCCAGGAGGTCATGGGCATCACCAAGGCCTCGCTCGCGACCGAGTCGTGGCTGTCGGCCGCGTCCTTCCAGGAGACCACCCGCGTCCTGACGCAGGCGGCCATGGAGGGCAAGCGCGACCCGCTGATGGGCCTGAAGGAGAACGTGATCATCGGAAAGCTGATCCCGGCGGGAACCGGTCTGCCCAAGTACCGGAACGTGTCGGTCGAGGCGACCGAGGAGGCGAAGGCCGAGCGGTACCCCAACCGCATCTTCGCGGACGACGCCGCGTTCAGCGACGCCGACCTCTCGTTCGTCGACTTCGACTCGTTCTCGAGCGACGGCTACGAGCCGGGCAACTACAGCTGATCCAGGTGAGCTGAACGATCGAAGGCCCCGTCGGGACACCGGCGGGGCCTTCGTCGTCCCCGACCCGCGGTCACCCGCACGGGGGGCCGCCCGTTCGCGACGAGCGTCCTCCCCCGCAGGAGCGGGGTGATTGACTCGATGGGTGCTCGTCGGGTCGAGCCTGTACCCGTTCCCCGTCCTGGTCGCGGCACGTGAGGAAACGCGCGGATGAGACTCGTGATCGTCGTGCTGGCCGCACTGCTCGTGGTGGTCGGCGTCGTCGTGGTGCCCGCGGGGCGGGCGGAGGCGGGCGAGGCGGTCGCACCCTCGTCCTGCGGCGTCGCCGAGCTGGCTCCCGTGCTCACGGGCGACGACGTCCGGCCGCGCTCCGCCGCCGCCCTGGTCCCCATCGTGATGCTGCACGGCTGGCTGGGCACGGCGACGCACGACGCCGACCGCACAGGGGCCTTCTCCCATCTCGTCGACATGGTGTCGTCGGAGTCGGCGACCGCTCCGCTCGACGCTCCCGAGCCGTCCCTCCTCGGCCGGCTGCAGCAGATCGACGGCGCCGCGGTCTACACCTTCGACTACCGCCGGCTCGCCGCGCGCTGGGTCACCGACCCGGGGATCAGCGACGCGCTCGCCTCCTCGATCGCCTGCCTCGTCTCCGCGACCGGGCACCGCGCCGTCGTCGTCGCGCACTCGATGGGAGGGCTCGCCGCCCGCCAGGCGCTGAGCGGCTCGGTCGACGGGACCGCCGTCGCCTCGATGGTCTCGTCCGTCCTCACCTTCGGCACCCCGAACACGGGATCCGACGTCGCGGAGCGCCTCGGACGGATGGTCGACGACTCCGGTCAGGTCAGCCCCGCGGTGATCGCAGGACTGGACCCGCAGAGCCGGCTGAGCGTCTCGGCGATGCTCGCCTCCTGCGGGGACGCCGTCTCCGAGGACGCCGAGCACGCGGGGGAGTGCACGGGAGTGCCGATGATCGACGCCCTCGCCTCGGCGGCGGGCAAGGGCCTGCGGACGGGATCGACCGAGCTCGGCTCCCTGCCGCCCTGGCCCGCCGGCGTGCACGTGACGGCGCTGGTGGGTGACATCCAGGTGACCGCCGCCGTGGCGCTCGGCCTCGCCACCGCGCCGGTCGACCTCGGCGACATCATGGTCGCGACCGGATCGGCGACGGCCGGAGTCGACGACTACGTGGTCTCGACCTGCCGCTACACCTACCTCGCCGCGGCGGACGTGCCGTCCCTCGTCGCCGAGCTCTCGCCGTTCGCGCGGCTCGGCGATGCTCTGCGCTTCGCGAAGCTCGTGGTCGACGTCGACGCGAGCCCGTGCCACCACGCGCGGCTGACCCGGAACGTCGACCTCGTCGAGCACGCCACCGGCGTCGTGTCGGACGTCGTCGCGGGCGAGCTGTCCGCTCCGCACGCCTCTCGAGCGCAGACCGCGGCGAGGGCGCTCCCGGCGGCGGAGGAGTCCCGGAGGCGGTCCTCGTGACCGGTCGGCGGACACCGCCGAGGAGACACCATGTCGCGTCAGTTGACGGACGTCTGTCGGGAAGCATACGGTCGGACCGGCCCATGGGGAGGCCGCCTGGGGGACAGGCAGCGCGGCCCGCGCGGCACCCGAGCCGCATGCGCGGGCCGCGCCCGTCTCCGATCTCCTCTCACGTTCCGCGCTCCCTCCGGGTACGCTCGGCTGGACAGCAGATGTCGGAGGCTCCTCCGTGCATCCCGGCGCCGGAGGCCTGATGAGCGACGACCCCCTCGATGCGGAGGAGTCGGCGCGTCCTCCCCGCCTGACCCGCGAGCAGGTCCGCACCCGCCTGCTGGACGCCGCTCTCGCAGTCGTCCGCGCCGAGGGCCTGCGCGTCGGAGTCGCCCACCTGCCCCTCGAGGACGTCATCCGCTCGGCGGGTGTTCCGCGCAGCACCGTGTACCGGATCTGGCCCACCCGCCAGTCGTTCTACGACGAGCTGATCGCCGCGATCCCGGAGAGGGTCCTCGCCACCCGCCTCGACCAGCCGTCCCTGCGGGCCGGGAACTCCCACCTCCACCGCAGCCTCGACCCCGAGCCGACCCCGGCGCAGCGCCGCGAGGCCCTGATCGCCTCCGTCCGGGTCGCCGTCGATGCGAACGTCGACAACGTCTTCTCGTCGCAGCACTGGCGCAACTTCATCGCTCTCGCCGGCGCGGTGGGCTCGCACGAGGAGCCGGCGCGGACCGCCATCGGATCCGCTCTGCGGTCCCGCCAGCTGCACTTCATCGACAACATGGCGAAGTACTACGAGCACACCCTCGCCGAGGCGGGGCTCCGGCTGCGCCCGGACCGCGGCTCCGCCGCTCTCGCCTCCGCCGTCTCGGCACTGATCGAGGGGCTGTGCATCGCGCGGATCGCGGCACCGGAGCTGGTGACCGGCCCGCTCGACCCGGCCGATCCCGAGGGGCCGTCACTGGCGGTGGTGTCGGTGCTGCTGCTGATCGACGGGTTCACCGAACCGGACGAGTGATCCGGGTCGCGGGGTCCGCTCAGTCCTCCGCGACCGGCTCCAGCATCCCGTCGACGATCGAGCGGATCGTCCAGGCCGCCAGGGTCCACTCGACCGGCTCGCCGTCGAGGCCGGGGGCGGTCACCGCAGCGTCGAGGTCGTCGTCGAGGAGCCGGCCGCGGTGCGCGAGCCCGTCGATCACGATCGCGGTGAGGTGGGCGAGCTGGAGCGTCGTGAATCCCGGGCGCATCGTCCCGCCGAAGACCTGCAGGGTCTCCTCGTAGAAGTCGCGCATCCGGCGAGTGAGCATGCCCTCGATCCGCTTCGCCGTGGCGCGCACGGCGTCGCGTGCAGGCCCCTCCTCCATCGAGAAAGTGCAGGCGAGCAGCGCGTTGTACGAGGACCAGTCGGCGGAGCGGCGGAGCGACTCGGCATTGGCCCGCGCGCCGATGCGGATGGTCTCCCAGGCGACCCGGCGGCGGCCGGCGGCCGTGGAGAGCAGATCGGTGGAGCGCTCGTAGACCTCGCGCATCTCCTGCTGGGCCTCGGGATCGGCGCCCTCCGCGTACCGGTCCCGCACGAAGACCTCGCCGACCAGGTCGGCCACGAACTCCTCGCGCGTGCTCCAGATCCGGTAGACGGAGCTGCGCGGCACGCCGGCCAGGCGGATGTACTCCTCCATGGGCAGGTGCGCGAAGCTCACCGTGAGGCCGTGGTCGGAGACGACGTCGCGCGCCGTGGCGATCATGCGGCTGCGCACCTGCTCCGCGGGGATCCTCCGGGCCCGCCGGGAGCCCTCTGCGCTGTCGTCCATGGAGAGGGACACTAGCCGGAGACGGTGCCGCGGGTGGTCCTCCACGCGCTCCGGGAGCCGATCCGGAGCGCTCTGGGGGCGTCCTCCCACTGAGACGGAATGTCCCATCACCTGCACGATGACGTCGCGGACCGCTACGGTGCAGCCGGGGCGGACCCGAACCTGCCCCTGCTAGGGGACCCCCGTGACCGGATTCGATCGGTTCACGCTGGCCGTCGTCGACGGACCAGCGATCGAGCGCGCCGCGCTACAGGCGCTGCTCGCGCAGCTGCTGCCGCAGTTCTCGCACGACGAGGAGGGCGTCGACCGCATCGCGGTCCTCGACCTGGACGGCGTGCCCGGCGAGGAGGTGGCCGACACCCTCGAGCGTGCGGCTACCCGGACCGTCGGCCTCGTCGTGCTCTCCTCCTCCGACTCCCTGGAGCCGGTGCGGGCCGTGCTGCGACGGGAGAGAGCGGCCTACGTCTGGAAGGGCGACGACCCCAGCGAGCTCGCCGCGGCGGTCGTCTCCGTCGCCTCCGGCCGCACCTGGATCTCGGACACCGCCCGCCACCGGCTCGTGCACGGGCGCGAGGAGCGCCGCCCGGTGCTGAGCCCCCAGGAGAGCCGGGTGATGCGCGCCTACGGAGCGGGTGCCGCGGTCCGCACCGTCGCGGTCGACCTCAGCGTCGCCGAGCACACTGTCCGCACCTACATCAAGCGGATCCGCGCCAAGTACCTCGAGACCGGCGTCACTCTCGACTCACGGGTCGACTTCTACCGCCACCTCGGCGACCACGACGTCGCCATCCGCCGCGGCGGAGACCGGGTGCGGGCCGGCGCGCAGCAGGCGGCCGGCGACGTCGTCGGCGAGCGCCGAGCCTGAGGCGAGCAGGATCGCGTTCCCGCCGGTGCGCCCCTCGACGAAGGCCGTCGATCCGACCGCTGCGGTGACCGGGAGCAGCTCCCGGACGACCCCGCGCAGGCGGTCCAGCCTCCGGTGGTCGGCGTCGTCGGCGACGTTGACCGCGAGGAGCCCGTCGGCGCCGACGCGGGCGGCGAGCGGAGCGAGGACGGACGCGCGGTAGAACGCCTCCGGGATCTCGTCCCCGTCGTAGACGTCGAGCACGACGAGGTCGGCGCTCCAGGGCGGCAGGGGCCCTGCGGCGTCGGCCGTGAGGAACCGGACGCGCGCGCCGCGGGGGAGCGGCGCGTGCTCGAGCACGAACTCCACGAGTCCCGCCGCGCTCTCCACCGCGAGCTGCTCGGAGCCCGGCCGGGTCGCGGCGACGTACCGGGCCAGGGCCAGGGCTCCGGCTCCGAGGTGCAGCACGCGCAGCGGCTCGCCGGGCGGGGCGGCGGCGTCGACCACCGCGCCGAGGCGCGCGAGGTACTCGAGGTGCAGAGCCCGGGGATCGCCCGGATCGATCAGCGACTGCTCCGCGCCGTCGACCGTGAGCAGCAGCGCCTCCGGCCGCACGGGATCCGGCCCCAGCACGGCTGTGCGGCCTCCCGGCAGCAG
The DNA here is from genome assembly GCF_002930875.1 of Rathayibacter sp. AY1A5. Taxonomy (NCBI): domain Bacteria; kingdom Bacillati; phylum Actinomycetota; class Actinomycetes; order Micrococcales; family Microbacteriaceae; genus Rathayibacter; species Rathayibacter sp. AY1A5. The sequence goes on from NZ_PSTM01000017.1 coordinate 26,301, forward strand.
GAGGGACGGAGGCATCCCGTCACGCTAGCGCTCCTCGCGCGATCCGCCCCGCCGCCGCTACGGTGACAGGCATGGCCGCCCTGATCCTGCTCGACGTCGACGGCGTCCTGAACCCCTCCGTCCGCAGCGATCGCGCCTCGGGCTCGCACCGCCTGGAGCTCGAGCCGGAGCGGGCGGCGCTCGTCGCCCGCCTGGCCGCGGTCGGCACGATCGTGTGGGCCACGACCTGGCCGCCGCGCTTGACGCGGGTCCTCGCCCAGGACCTCGGGCTGCCGGCGGGTACGGAGGCGATCGTCTTCGACGGCGGCCTCCCGCGCGACCCGCGGTTCCCGGGCCGGACGGGCAAGCTCCAGCCCGTCGCGGTGTGGCTGGAGGCGGCCGCCGAGCGCGGCGCGATCGACGCCGTGGTGTGGATCGACGACAACCTCCACGAGGACGCCTACGACTGGGCCCGCGAGCAGAGCACCCCCTTCCACCTGGTGCGTCCGGAGTCGGCGGCGGGCCTCACGAGCGACGAGGTCGCCGGTGCCGAGCACTTCCTGGCCGGACTCCCGGCGTCACTCGGCGACATCCGGGAATAGGGCCGCCCCCTCCACTGGTTATCGTCACTCCGGGCGGTTCCGCCGAGCAGCGGTCCGCCCCGGGACGACCCGTCCCCTCGTCGATCCCCGCGCCGCATCCGGCGCAGCGGGACCGCCACGACTCCGTGATGCACCGAAGGACAACACCGTGACCCTCTCCGCCCGCACCTCCCTGCGCGTCCTGCTCGGCACGACCGCCGCCGCCGCCGCCCTGGTCCTCGCCGGCTGCTCGCCCGCCTCGACCGACGACGTGGTCTCCGGCTCGAGCGGCGAGGGCACCGCCTCCGCGAGCTCCGGCCTGACCCTGGCCGAGGTCGAGGACTCGGGGAAGCTCACCATCGGCACCGAGGGCACCTACCCGCCCTTCTCCTTCCACGCCGACGGCGGGACGGGAGCCCTCACCGGCTACGACGTCGACGTGATCACCGCCGTGGCCGAGAAGCTGGGCGTCGAGCCCGACTTCCAGGAGACGCAGTGGGACGCGATGTTCGCGGGCCTGGACGGAGCGCGCTTCGACGTGATCGCGAACCAGGTCTCGATCAACGACGAGCGCGAGGCGAAGTACGACTTCTCGGAGCCGTACTCGGTCAGCCCCGGCGTCGTGATCGTCCCCTCGAGCGACACCTCGATCACCGACCTCGCCGGCCTCTCCGGCAAGACCACCGCGCAGTCGCTCTCGAGCAACTGGTACACCGTCGCGCAGGAGAACGGCGCCGAGGTCGAGGGCGTCGAGGGCTGGGCGCAGGCCATCGCCCTCGTCGAGCAGGGCCGCGTCGACGCGACCGTGAACGACCGCCTCACCTGGCTCGACTGGTCCACGACCTACCCCGACCAGGCCGCGGGCCTCAAGGTCGCCGTCACCACCGACGACACCTCCGAGAGCGCCTTCACCTTCCCGAAGGGCTCGGACGACCTCGTCGAGGCCGTCGACTCCGCCCTCGACGAGCTGCGCGAGGACGGCACCCTCGCCTCCATCTCCGAGCGCTACTTCGGAGCCGACGTCTCCCAGTAGCCCCACCCCGAGACGGCTCCTCCCCTTCCGGGAGGGGCCGTCTCGTGCGTGAGCGGTCCCGACGCGGGGGAGCGGCGGAGCGGCTCAGGCCGCGGGTCCGCCTGCAAGGGCGCCCGCCCCGGCGCGAAGCGTGCCAGCATTCCCGAGGAGGCGGAGACGATCCGCCCCCGACGCCACCACCCGATCGAGCCGACCGCGGATCCTCCCGCGAAGGCGGGAGAACACAATGGACCTCGTCCTCCGGTCGTTCTGGCCGATCCTCTCCGGGGGCATCGTCGGGACGATCCCGCTCGCGCTGGCGAGCTTCGCCATCGGGCTCGTGCTCGCGCTGGCGGTCGCCCTGATGCGGCTCTCGCGGGTGCGGATCCTCTCCTGGATCGCGCGCGCCTACATCTCCGTCATCCGGGGCACGCCGCTCCTGGTGCAGCTGTTCGTGATCTTCTACGGGCTGCCGAGCCTCGGACTGAAGATCGACCCCTGGCCCAGCGCCACCATCGCGTTCGCCCTCAACGTGGGCGGCTACGCGGCGGAGGTGATCCGCGCGGCGATCCTCAGCGTCCCGAAGGGGCAGTGGGAGGCGGCGCACACGATCGGCATGAGCCGCTCGCTCTCGCTGCGGCGCATCATCCTCCCGCAGGCCGCGCGCGTCTCCGTCCCGCCGCTGTCGAACACCTTCATCTCGCTGGTGAAGGACACCTCGCTGGCCTCCCTCATCCTGGTGACCGAGCTCTTCCGGCAGGCGCAGAAGATCGCCACCGCGTCGAGCGAGTTCATGCTCCTCTACCTCGAGGCCGCTCTGATCTACTGGCTCATCTGCCTGGTGCTCTCCAGCGGCCAGGGCCTGCTCGAGAAGCGATTGGACCGCTATGTCGCCCGCTGACACTCCGACCGACGCCCGGCCCGTGCTCAGGGCCCGCGGCCTCCGCAAGTCGTTCGGCGGGGTGGAGGTGCTGCGCGGCATCGACCTGGAGGTCCACCGCGGCGAGGTCGTCGCCCTGATCGGGCCGTCCGGCTCGGGCAAGACCACCGTCCTGCGCTCGCTGAACAGCCTCGAGGTGCCGGACGGCGGGGTGGTCGAGCTCGCCGACGGCAGTGTCCTCGACTTCGACCGCGGCGTCGGACGGAAGGCGCTGACCGGGCTGCGCGACCACTCCGCGATGGTCTTCCAGCACTTCAACCTCTTCCCGCACCTGACCGTCCTCCAGAACGTGACGGAGGGGCCGCTGCGAGTGCAGCGCCGTCCCGCGTCCGAGGTGGTCCCGGAGGCGGAGCGCCTGCTCGAGCGCGTCGGCCTCGGCGGCCGGGGGAGCGCTTACCCCTTCGAGCTCTCCGGCGGTCAGCAGCAGCGCGTGGGCATCGTCCGGGCGCTCGCGCTGCGGCCCGATCTGCTCCTCTTCGACGAGCCCACCTCGGCGCTGGACCCGGAGCTGGTCGGCGACGTGCTCTCGCTGATGCGGGAGCTGGCGGGGGAGGGCTGGACCATGCTCGTCGTGACGCACGAGCTCGAGTTCGCCCGGCAGGTGGCCTCGGAGGTCGTCTTCATGGCCGACGGCGTGGTCGTCGAGCGGGGCGCCCCTGCGCAGATCCTCCGGGAGCCGCGGGAGCCTCGCACCCGGCAGTTCCTGCACCGCCTCCTCCACCCGCTCGAGTAGACGGTCGGCGCTGTCCCCCGTCGACGGGGAGCCGCGCGGCGCACCGGGCGCGGCGGAAGGCGTGCCTATGCTGTCCGGGTGACCTGGAGCAGCGACGCCGAGACCACGCGGATCCCCTCCGCGACCGAGACGTCCGGCGGAACCGGACCCCAGCCGACCCGGGAGTACGTCTGGCCCGAACCCGTGACGGGCCGGCAGCCGACCGTCGAGCCCGTCGCCCCGGCCGTCGCGGCATCAGCCCCCAGCGCCCTCGGGCCGGTCGAGGCCGAGCCCGAGCCGGTCCGGCGCTCCGGCAACCGCCTCGCGGGCCTCGCGCTCGCCCTCCTGACGACCGCGGTCTTCGCCGTCCTGTACCTCGTCGCCCTGACGGCGATCCGCCTCCTCGTCGACCGCGTCGACGGCGACCCGGTCGCCCTCGCGCTCGACGCTGCGCCGACCGCGCTCTTCCTCGCCCCGGTGGCCGCGTTCCTGGTCGGCCTGGCGCTGATCGTGCTGGTCGTGAACCGCGCGGGCTGGTGGGCCTACGTCCTCGGCGGCTTCCTCGTCGCCCTCCTCACGGCCGCGGCCGCGCTGGTCGGCGGCTGGAGCGCCGTCGGACCGCTCGCCCTGCCGATCGACCGCTCCCTCGCGCTCGACTACGTCCGCGATCCCGCAGTCCTCGCGGCGGTCCTCGCCGCCGGCGTCCTCGGCCGGGAGGCGAGCGTCTGGGGCGGCGCCGCGATCGCCGGCCGCGCCCGGGGCGTCAAGCGCCGCAACGCCGAGCGCGAAGCGGCCGCGCAGTCGTGACTCCGGAGGGGCAGGGGCAGGGCCGCGGAGCCGGCCTGGGCTACGGCCTCGCGCTGGCCGGCTTCGCCGCGTTCCTCTACCTCGCCCTGGTCGTCTGCGCGTTCGGGGTCCTCAGCCTCCTGCTGGACCAGGACGTCGTGCCCGAGCGCGACGCCGGCCCGCTGCTGGGGCCGGTGTCGGTGGCGGTCTGCGTCGTCGCCGTGCTGGTCGCGATGGTGACCCTCGCCGCCCGTCCCGCCGTCCACCGCGTCCTCGGCCCGTCGCTGCTGACCGGGGTCGTCGTCTACCTGCTCTTCCTCGTCACGGGCGGAGCGCTCTACGGGCTCGGCCGCCAGGAGCCGGGGGAGATCCTCGGCTGGATCCTCGACCACGCCCCCACTGTCTTCGCGATCGCGACCGGCGTGCTCGCGGCCGCCGTCCAGCTCCTGTTCCTCCTGCTCCTGGCCCGTCGCGACGCCGGCGGCCGCAGCCCCCACTGGGGCTGGGAGGGCGACGAGCGGGAGTGACGGCGGAGTCCCGGCGCGGCTCGTCGCGGCGCTGCGGCATCTCCCAGGGCGAACGCCGCTCGGTTGACCGGCCCCGTCACTCCCCGTAATATTCTTCGGGTGTGCGCTTTGCCGTGCGCTTGTGTCGTGCCTCCGGGTCGATGCGGTCGCCGCACTTCGCTCTACCGGGTCCGCGAGGATCCGCGGGTTCGTCCGATCGGGCGGCCCCCACGGCATACCCCTCACCCTCCCGGTCCCGCTCGCGGGGCCGCGGGGTGCGTCGGGTCCAGATGAACTCGGCCGTTCCCGGAGACGGGAGGGCCGAATGTCGACCATCGATCCGCTGTCACCGTGCAGCATTCAAGGAGCAAAACCAGTGCCAACGATTCAGCAGTTGGTCCGCAAGGGACGCACGCCGAAGGTCACCAAGACCAAGGCGCCCGCCCTGAAGGCCAACCCCCAGCAGCGCGGCGTCTGCACGCGCGTCTACACGACCACGCCCAAGAAGCCGAACTCGGCCCTCCGCAAGGTGGCCCGCGTGAAGCTCTCCAACGGCACCGAGGTCACCGCCTACATCCCCGGCGAGGGCCACAACCTGCAGGAGCACTCGATGGTGCTCGTGCGCGGCGGTCGCGTCAAGGACCTCCCCGGTGTCCGCTACAAGATCGTTCGCGGCGCCCTGGACACCCAGGCCGTCAAGAACCGCAAGCAGGCTCGCAGCCGGTACGGCGCGAAGATGGAGAAGAAGTAATGCCTCGTAAGGGCCCCGCTCCCAAGCGCCCCGTCGTCGCAGACCCCGTCTACGGCGCCCCCATCGTCAGCCAGCTCGTCAACAAGATCCTCCTGGACGGCAAGAAGGGCCTCGCCGAGCGCATCGTCTACGGTGCCCTCGAGGGCGTCGCCGGCAAGAACGGCCAGGACGCGGTCGTCACCCTCAAGAAGGCGCTCGACAACGTCCGCCCGACCCTCGAGGTCCGCAGCCGCCGCGTCGGCGGCTCGACCTACCAGGTCCCGGTCGAGGTCAAGCCCCACCGCGCCAACACCCTCGCGCTCCGCTGGCTCACCAGCTACGCGAAGGCCCGTCGCGAGAAGACGATGACCGAGCGTCTCATGAACGAGATCCTCGACGCGTCGAACGGTCTGGGCGCCGCTGTCAAGCGTCGCGAGGACACCCACAAGATGGCCGAGTCGAACAAGGCCTTCGCGCACTACCGCTGGTAGCGCACCCCGCGGCCGCCCCCGGGCGACCGCGACCACCGGGCCCGCGGCGTCACCGCTGCGGGCCCGGTCCCGGCGGCGGATCGCCCGATCCCCGCGACCGGGCGACCGCCACCACCAGAATCCCAGCCATTCGGCCATGAACCCGGTGCGCTGGCTCCATCACCTATCGGAGGAACTCCGTGGCACAAGATGTGCTCACCGACCTGAACAAGGTCCGCAACATCGGCATCATGGCCCACATCGATGCCGGCAAGACCACCACCACCGAGCGCATCCTGTTCTACACGGGTATCACGCACAAGATCGGCGAGGTCCACGACGGCGCCGCGACGATGGACTGGATGGCGCAGGAGCAGGAGCGCGGCATCACGATCACGTCCGCCGCGACGACCTGCTTCTGGAACAAGAACCAGATCAACATCATCGACACCCCCGGTCACGTCGACTTCACGGTCGAGGTCGAGCGCTCGCTCCGCGTCCTCGACGGCGCCGTCGCCGTCTTCGACGGCAAGGAGGGCGTCGAGCCCCAGTCCGAGACCGTCTGGCGTCAGGCCGACAAGTACGACGTCCCGCGCATCTGCTTCGTCAACAAGATGGACAAGCTCGGCGCCGACTTCTACTACACGGTCGACACGATCATCAAGCGCCTCGGCGCGAAGCCGCTGGTCATCCAGCTGCCCATCGGCGCGGAGTCCTCCTTCGAGGGCGTCGTCGACCTGGTCGAGATGCGCGCGCTCACGTGGCGCGGCGACTCGAAGGGCGACGTCGCGCTCGGCGCGAAGTACGAGATCGAGGAGATCCCGGCCGACCTCGCCGACAAGGCGGCGGAGTACCGCGAGAAGCTCCTCGAGACCGTCGCGGAGACCTCCGACGAGCTGCTCGAGAAGTACTTCGGCGGCGAGGAGCTCACCGTCGCGGAGATCAAGGCCGCCATCCGCAAGATGACCGTCAACTCCGAGATCTACCCGGTGCTCTGCGGCTCGGCGTTCAAGAACCGCGGCGTCCAGCCGATGCTCGACGCTGTCGTGGACTACCTCCCCTCCCCGCTCGACGTCCCCGCCATCGAGGCCCACGACGTCCGCGACGAGGAGAAGGTCATCATGCGCCACGCGGACTCGACCGAGCCCTTCTCGGCGCTCGCGTTCAAGGTCGCCGTGCACCCGTTCTTCGGCCGCCTGACCTACGTCCGCGTCTACTCGGGCAAGCTCGACTCCGGCGCCCAGGTCATCAACTCGACCAAGGGCAAGAAGGAGCGCATCGGCAAGATCTTCCAGATGCACTCCAACAAGGAGAACCCGGTCGACTCGGTCACCGCCGGCCACATCTACGCCGTCATCGGCCTCAAGGACACCACCACCGGTGACACCCTGAGCGACCCGGCCGCGCAGGTCGTGCTCGAGTCGATGACCTTCCCGGAGCCCGTCATCGAGGTCGCCATCGAGCCCAAGACGAAGGCGGACCAGGAGAAGCTCGGCACCGCGATCCAGAAGCTCGCGGAGGAGGACCCCACCTTCCGCACCGAGCAGAACCAGGAGACCGGTCAGACGGTCATCAAGGGAATGGGCGAGCTGCACCTCGACATCCTGGTCGACCGCATGAAGCGCGAGTTCAACGTCGAGGCCAACGTGGGCAAGCCCCAGGTCGCGTACCGAGAGACGATCCGCCGCACGGTCGAGAAGTACGACTACACCCACAAGAAGCAGACGGGTGGCTCCGGCCAGTTCGCGAAGGTCCAGATCACCATCGAGCCGATGGAGGTCGAGGCCGACAAGACCTACGAGTTCGTCAACGGCGTCACCGGTGGCCGCGTCCCGCGCGAGTACATCCCCTCCGTCGACGCGGGCATCCGCGACGCCATGCAGGTCGGCGTGCTCGCCGGCTACCCCATGGTCGGCGTGAAGGCGACCCTGGTCGACGGAGCGGCGCATGACGTCGACTCCTCCGAGATGGCGTTCAAGATCGCCGGCTCGATCGCGTTCAAGGAGGCCTCGCGCAAGGCGCAGCCGGTCCTCCTCGAGCCGCTCATGGCCGTCGAGGTCCGTACTCCCGAGGAGTACATGGGCGACGTCATCGGCGACATCAACTCGCGTCGCGGGATGATCCAGTCGATGGAGGACGCCACCGGCATCAAGGTCATCCGGGCCAACGTCCCGCTGTCCGAGATGTTCGGCTACATCGGAGACCTGCGCTCGAAGACCTCGGGCCGCGCCGTCTACTCGATGACGTTCGAGACCTACGCCGAGGTCCCCAAGGCCGTGGCCGAGGAGATCGTCCAGAAGAACAAGGGCGAGTAGCTCCGCCCCTGGGCCGTCGCCGTTCCCCGGAACGGCGGCGGCCTGGTAGTGTCGTGCGGGTTTGCTGCCGAGTGCAGCGCGCCCCCTGTCGCAGCGGGACGGCCGCACGACCACTGCCGGTAACATACGTACACAAAACCCCCGCAAGTCCTCCTGTCCTCGTGCCGCCCCGTGCGGCCGCCCGGATGCGGATGCTTGCACCTAAGTCCTGAGGAGGACCCACAGTGGCTAAGGCCAAGTTCGAGCGGACCAAGCCGCACGTCAACATCGGAACCATCGGTCACGTCGACCACGGAAAGACCACGCTCACCGCGGCGATCTCGAAGGTTCTGGCGGACAAGTTCCCGTCCGCGACCAACGTCCAGCGTGACTTCGCGTCGATCGACTCCGCTCCCGAGGAGCGCCAGCGCGGCATCACGATCAACATCTCGCACGTCGAGTACGAGACGCCGAAGCGCCACTACGCGCACGTCGACGCCCCGGGTCACGCCGACTACATCAAGAACATGATCACCGGCGCGGCCCAGATGGACGGCGCGATCCTCGTGGTCGCCGCCACCGACGGCCCGATGGCTCAGACCCGTGAGCACGTCCTCCTCGCCAAGCAGGTCGGCGTCCCCTACCTCCTCGTCGCGCTGAACAAGGCCGACATGGTGGACGACGAGGAGATCCTGGAGCTCGTCGAGCTCGAGGTCCGCGAGCTCCTCTCGTCGCAGGGCTTCCCCGGCGACGACGCCCCCGTCGTGCGCGTCTCCGGCCTCAAGGCCCTCGAGGGCGACGACACCTGGACCCAGTCGATCCTCGACCTGATGGACGCGGTCGACGAGTCCATCCCGGACCCGGTGCGCGACAAGGACAAGCCGTTCCTCATGCCGATCGAGGACGTCTTCACGATCACCGGTCGTGGAACCGTCGTCACCGGCCGTGCGGAGCGTGGAACCCTCGCTCTGAACTCCGAGGTCGAGATCGTCGGCATTCGCCCGACGCAGAAGACCACGGTCACCGGAATCGAGATGTTCCACAAGCAGCTCGACGAGGCCTGGGCCGGCGAGAACTGCGGTCTGCTCCTCCGCGGCACCAAGCGCGAGGACGTCGAGCGCGGCCAGGTCGTCGTCAAGCCGGGTTCGGTCACGCCGCACACGGACTTCGAGGGCACCGCGTACATCCTGTCCAAGGATGAGGGTGGGCGTCACAACCCGTTCTACGCGAACTACCGTCCGCAGTTCTACTTCCGCACCACCGACGTCACCGGCGTCATCACGCTGCCCGAGGGCACCGAGATGGTCATGCCCGGCGACACCACCGACATGACGGTCGCGCTGATCCAGCCGATCGCCATGGAGGAGGGCCTCGGCTTCGCCATCCGTGAGGGTGGACGCACCGTGGGTGCCGGTACGGTCACCAAGATCATCAAGTAGGTCCGTCCTACTGATCTCTCGAGAGGGGTCGTCCGCTTCGGCGGGCGGCCCCTCTCGTCGTTCCCGGGGACGCCCGGCTAGCGTGGCGGCATGCCCTTCGTGAAGAGCGACCCCCGTGCCCTCCCGCAGTTCTTCGAGTGGGAGGCGGCCGGCCTGGACTGGCTGCGCGAGGCGGACGGCGGTGCGCGCTGTGTCGGGGTGGAGAGGGTGTCGCCCGGGCGCATCGAGCTGGAGGAGATCCGCTCCGTGCGTCCCTCGGCCGAGTCGGCTCGGGCTCTCGGCGCCGCGCTCGCCCGGACGCACGACGCCGGAGCCGCGGCGTTCGGAGCGCCGCCCCCGGGATGGACCGGCCCCGCGTACATCGGCCGCCGCGGGATGCCGTGCCGCCCGGACGACTCGTGGGGGCGCTTCTACGCGGAGCAGCGGGTGCGGCCGTTCCTCGGCCCCGCCGTGGAGGCGGGCAACCTCACGGCAGCCGAGTCGCGGCTCGTCGAGCAGGCTCTGGGCCGGGTGGCGGCCGGAGCCGTCGACGACGGTGCGGGGCCCGCCCGGATCCACGGGGACCTCTGGACCGGCAACGTGCTCTGGACGGCGGACGGCGCCGTCCTGATCGACCCCGCCGCTCACGGGGGACACCGCGAGACCGATCTGGCGATGCTGGCCCTCTTCGGTGCTTCGCACCTCGACGCCGTCCTCAAGGGCTACCGCGAGCAGCATCCGCTGGGGGCCGGCTACGAGGAGCGGGTGCCGCTCCACCAGCTGCACCCGCTCGCCGTCCACGCCGCCGGTCACGGTCCCTCCTACGGCCGCGCCCTGGCAGACGCGGCGGAGCAGGTGATCGCACTGGCCGGCTGACCGGCGCGCCCGCACCGTTCCCCCAGCCGGGAGCGCCACACTGAGGCACGCGCCGCCCTGTGCGCGTTTACAAGGAGGCATCATCGTGGATCTCGGGAAGCTCGGACGCCAGGCCGGCGAACTGCTCAACAGCCGGAAGGCCCAGGACGCGCTGCGGAGCGAGAAGGCCGAGCAGGTCTCCGACCAGACCCTCGAGAAGGCGGGCGAGATCGCCAGCCGCCTCACCAACGGCAAGTACGACGACCGCATCGAGGACCTGAAGCGCCAGGCCGACAAGCGGATCGGCAACGAGTAGCGGCTGCCGTCCGACTGCTCCTCCCTGCCGTCAAGCGGGTGCGGGCCTCGGATCCGCCGTCCTATCGTCGGATCGATGGCTGACACTCGCGCGCAACGACTCCGCAGGACCGATTCGAGCGGGCGCGGCTACACCCGGGTGCGCGCGGGCTCCGGCTTCAGCTACCGCGACCCGAAGGGCGCGACCGTCGCCGACAAGGAGCTGCGCGCGCGGTTCGACCATCTCGGCATCCCGCTGGCCTGGGCGGACGTCTGGATCGCCCCGTATCCCAACGGGCACATCCAGGCCACCGGCGTCGACTCCGCCGGCCGCCGCCAGTACATCTACCATCCGACCTGGCGCGAGCAGAAGGACCGGATCAAGTTCGACCGGGCGCTGCGGCTCGCGGAGGCCCTGCCCGGGGCGCGCCGGGCCGTGACCATCGCCCTCCGCTCGGGCGGACCCAGCCGCGAGCGCGCGCTGGCCACCGCCTTCCGGATGCTCGACACCGGATCGCTCCGCGTCGGCAGCGAGAGGTACGCGAAGGAGCACGGCAGCATCGGCCTCTCGACGCTCCTGTGCGCGCACGCCACGACCCACGGGGACCGGGTCGCCCTCGCCTTCCCCGGGAAGAGCCATCAGGCGTGGACGAGCGAGATCCTCGACCACGACCTCTCGCGCGTCGTCCGTGCTCTCAAGCGTCGCGGGCCGAACGCCCGCCTGCTCGCCTGGAAGGACGGGCGGGAGTGGCGGCCGATCTCGGCGCCCGAGATCAACGACTACGTGCGCGAGCGCGCCGGCGACGACTTCACGGCGAAGGACTTCCGCACTCTGCACGGCACGGTCGCGGCCGCGCTGAGCCTGGCGAAGTCGGGCCCGCAGGCCACGCAGCGCGCTCGGAACTCCGCGATCGCCCAGGCGATGCGCGACGCCTCGGACGTGCTCGGGAACACGCCGACGGTCGCCCGCGCCAGCTACGTCGACCCGCGGCTGCTCGACCACTTCCGCGCCGGCGAGACCATCGACGCGTCGCGCCCCGCGTCGGCCGAGACCGCCGTCCGGGCGCTGCTCTTCGAGTAGCGGGGGAGGCGCTCCGACCCGCGCTGCTGCTCGGAGCGACCGGCTCCCCAGGGCCGTCACGACGTGCTCGCGGAGGAGCCCTCCGGCGCGACACGCCCGGGTTGCAGGGGTGGGGCATCTGTGGGAGACTCTTCTAGTTCAAAATTTCCTCTCGGGCGGCGTGCTGCTCGGAGGGGGACACTGCCAGGCAGTGCCGAGACGGCATCGCGGAGGCTCGACCCGAGAGGGCGGCCGCGCGGGTGCGACGTCGAGGCGGCGGGTAGCAGAACGACAACAACCGACATCTCAACGGGTTCTCCGTGCGTCGTGCGTTCTGCACGCCGATCGGAGCGCTCCGAGGGTGCGGTGCTTTTGACAGAAGAACACTGGTTGCACTTTTCCGGGTCACCGGAGTTCCTTCGCGAGCGCGTCCAATGCGAGACGAGTCCGGCTCCGGCCGGGGGAGTCGCGTACGACGCAATAACAAGAGAGTGAGAGATCACACATGGCGGGACAGAAGATCCGCATCCGACTGAAGTCGTACGACCACGAGGTCATCGACACGTCGGCGCGCAAGATCGTCGACACGGTCACCCGTGCCGGTGCAACGGTGGTCGGCCCCGTGCCGCTGCCGACCGAGAAGAACGTGGTCTGCGTGATCCGTTCTCCCCACAAGTACAAGGACAGCCGCGAGCACTTCGAGATGCGCACCCACAAGCGCCTCATCGACATCATCGACCCGACGCCCAAGGCCGTCGACTCGCTCATGCGCCTCGACCTGCCGGCCGACGTCAACATCGAGATCAAGCTCTAAGGAGGAGTGCCACCATGTCTGTCACTGTTTCCCCCACGCTGAAGACCAGCAAGGGCCTCCTCGGCACCAAGCTCGGAATGACCCAGGTCTGGGACGAGAACAACAAGCTCGTGCCGGTCACCGTCATCGAGATCAGCCCCAACGTCGTGACCCAGGTCCGCACGGAGGAGAAGGACGGCTACACCGCCGTCCAGCTCGCCGCCGGTGCGATCGACCCGCGCAAGGTGAACAAGCCCGCCGCCGGTCACTTCGACGCCGCGGGCGTCACCCCCCGCCGCCACCTCACCGAGGTCCGCACCTCCGACGCCGCCGATTACTCGGCAGGCCAGGAGCTGACCGTGGACGCCGTCTTCGAGGCCGGCACCAAGGTCGACGTCGTCGGCACCAGCAAGGGCAAGGGCTTCGCCGGTGTCATGAAGCGCCACAACTTCAAGGGCGTCTCGGCTTCGCACGGTTCGCACCGCAACCACCGCAAGCCCGGCTCCATCGGCGCCTCCTCGACCCCCAGCCGTGTCTTCAAGGGCATGCGCATGGCCGGTCGCATGGGTGGCGAGCGCGTCACCGTGCTCAACCTCAAGGTGCACTCCGTCGACGCCGAGAAGGGCCTGCTGCTCGTCAAGGGCGCCGTCCCCGGTGCCCGCGGTCGCCTCGTGTTCGTTCGCAACGCCGTGAAGGGAGCGTAGTTCCATGGCTACCTCTGTCGACATCATCGACGTCAAGGGCCAGAAGGCGGGCTCGGTCGAGCTCCCCGCCGCGCTCTTCGACGTCCAGACCAACATCCCCCTCATCCACCAGGTCGTCGTGGCCCAGCTCGCCGCGGCGCGCCAGGGAACCCACAAGACGAAGAACCGCGGTGAGGTCTCCGGAGCCGGTCGCAAGCCGTTCAAGCAGAAGGGAACCGGTCGCGCTCGTCAGGGCTCGATCCGCGCCCCGCACATGACCGGTGGTGGCGTGGTCCACGGACCGACCCCCCGCAGCTACGCGCAGCGCACCCCCAAGAAGATGATCGCCGCGGCTCTGCTCGGTGCTCTCTCGGACCGCGCCCGCGGTGCCCGCATCCACGTGGTCGAGTCCCTCGCCCTCGGTGACACCCCCCGGACCAAGGACGTCCTCGTCTTGCTCGACGCCCTCTCGGTGTCGCGCAACGTCCTCGTGGTGCTCGAGCGCGACGATTACATCGCCGAGCTCTCGCTCCGCAACGTGCCGTTCGTGCACATCCTGCCGGCCGACCAGCTCAACGCGTACGACGTGCTCGTCTCCGACGACATCGTGTTCTCGAAGGGCGCGCTCGACGCGTTCATCGCGGCCAAGTCGGGCGTCGAGTCCAACAAGGAAGAGGTGAACGCATGAGCCAGTCCGCCGCGTTCAACAAGGACCCCCGCGACGTCATCATCTCCCCGGTGGTCTCGGAGAAGTCCTACGGCCTGATCGACGAGGGCAAGTACACCTTCGTGGTCGACCCGCGTTCGAACAAGACCGAGATCAAGCTCGCCATCGAGAAGATCTTCGGCGTCGAGGTCGCGTCGATCAACACGCTGAACCGCCAGGGCAAGACCCGCCGCACGAAGTTCGGCACCGGCAAGCGCAAGGACACCAAGCGCGCGATCGTCACGCTGAAGTCCGGCTCCATCGACATCTTCACGAGCGTCGGCTGAGCCGAAGAAGCGTAGAGGAAACAGACAATGGCTATTCGTAAGTACAAGCCCACGACCCCCGGTCGCCGCGGCTCCAGCGTTGCCGACTTCGCCGAGATCACCCGCTCGACGCCTGAGAAGTCGCTCCTGCGCCCGCTGTCCAAGACCGGTGGCCGCAACAACTCCGGCCGCATCACGACGCGTCACATCGGTGGTGGCCACAAGCGCCAGTACCGTCTGATCGACTTCCGTCGCAACGACAAGGACGGCGTCAACGCCAAGGTCGCTCACATCGAGTACGACCCCAACCGCACGGCGCGCATCGCGCTGCTCCACTTCGTGGACGGCACCAAGCGCTACATCCTGGCCCCGAACAAGCTCTCGCAGGGCGACGTCGTGGAGTCGGGCGCCGGCGCCGACATCAAGCCCGGCAACAACCTGCCGCTGCGCAACATCCCGACCGGTACGGTCATCCACGCCATCGAGATCAAGCCGGGAGGCGGCGCCAAGCTCGCCCGCTCGGCCGGCACCTCGGTCCGCCTCGTCGCCAAGGACGGCCCCTACGCGCAGCTCCGCCTGCCGTCGGGCGAGATCCGCAACGTCGATGCGCGCTGCCGCGCCACGATCGGCGAGGTCGGCAACGCCGAGCAGTCGAACATCAACTGGGGCAAGGCCGGCCGCATGCGCTGGAAGGGCGTCCGCCCGACCGTCCGCGGTGTCGCGATGAACCCGGTCGACCACCCGCACGGTGGTGGAGAGGGCAAGACCTCCGGTGGACGCCACCCGGTCAGCCCGTGGGGTCAGTCCGAGGGACGCACCCGTCGCCCCAACAAGGAGAGCGACAAGCTCATCGTTCGCCGCCGCACCGCCGGTAAGAAGCGCAAGTAGGAGTTGTAGAAGATGCCTCGCAGTCTCAAGAAGGGCCCCTTCGTTGACGACCACCTGCTCCGCAAGGTGTTCACGGCCAACGAAGCCGGCAACAAGAACGTCATCAAGACCTGGTCGCGCCGTTCGATGATCATCCCGGCGATGCTGGGTCACACCATCGCGGTCCACGACGGTCGCAAGCACATCCCCGTGTTCGTGACCGAGACCATGGTCGGCCACAAGCTCGGCGAGTTCGCCCCCACTCGGACCTTCCGCGGTCACGAGAAGGACGACAAGAAGGGCCGTCGCCGCTGACGCGGCGACGAGAAGGAGGAGAGAAATGGTGGAGTCGATCGCACGCGTGCGACACATCCGCGTCACCCCCCAGAAGGCTCGCCGTGTCGTGAACCTGATCCGCGGGAAGCAGGCTCAGGAGGCACTGGCCATCCTGAAGTTCGCGCCGCAGGGTGCGTCCGAGCCCGTCTACAAGCTCGTCGCCTCGGCGATGGCCAACGCTCGCGTCAAGGCCGATGCCTCGAACGAGTACCTCGACGACCAGGACCTGATCGTGTCCCGCGCCTTCGTCGATGAGGGAACCACCCTCAAGCGATTCCAGCCCCGTGCTCAGGGTCGTGCCTTCCGCATCAACAAGCGCACCAGCCACATCACCGTCGTGCTGGCCACTCCTGAGGAGGGGACCAAGTAATGGGTCAGAAAGTAAACCCCTACGGTTTCCGTCTGGGAATCACCACCGACCACGTGTCGCGCTGGTTCTCCGACAGCACCAAGAAGGGCCAGCGGTACAGCGACTACCTCGCCGAGGACGTCAAGATCCGCCGACTCCTCGCCACGCAGCTCGACCGTGCGGGCGTCGCCCGCATCGAGATCGAGCGCACCCGTGACCGGGTCCGCGTCGACATCCACACCGCCCGCCCGGGCATCGTGATCGGCCGCCGCGGCGCCGAGGCCGAGCGCATCCGCGCCGACCTCGAGAAGCTCACGGGCAAGCAGATCCAGCTGAACATCCTCGAGGTCAAGAACCCCGAGGCCGAGGCTCAGCTGGTCGCCCAGGGCATCGCCGAGCAGCTCTCCGCCCGCGTGGCCTTCCGCCGCGCGATGCGCAAGGGCCTGCAGGGCGCTCAGCGCGCCGGCGCCAAGGGCGTCCGCATCCAGGTCTCCGGCCGCCTCGGCGGCGCCGAGATGAGCCGCTCGGAGTTCTACCGCGAGGGACGCGTGCCGCTGCACACCCTCCGCGCGAACATCGACTACGGCTTCTACGAGGCGAAGACCACCTTCGGCCGCATCGGCGTGAAGGTCTGGATCTACAAGGGCGACATCACCAACAAGGAGCTCGCCCGCGAGCAGGCGAACAGCAAGTCGTCGCGCCCCGAGCGCAGCGACCGTCCGCGCCGTGCACCCCGCCAGCAGAGCGAGGCGCCCGTCGCAGCAGGAGTTGAGGCATAACCATGTTGATTCCGCGTCGAGTCAAGCACCGCAAGCAGCACCACCCGGGCCGGTCCGGCCAGGCCACCGGTGGCACCAAGGTGTCGTTCGGTGAGTTCGGCATCCAGGCCCTCACCCCCGCCTACGTGACCAACCGTCAGATCGAGTCCGCTCGTATCGCGATGACGCGTCACATCAAGCGTGGCGGAAAGGTGTGGATCAACATCTACCCCGACCGTCCGCTCACCAAGAAGCCCGCCGAGACCCGCATGGGTTCCGGTAAGGGCTCGCCGGAGTGGTGGGTCGCGAACGTCAAGCCGGGTCGCGTCCTCTTCGAGGTCGCCGGCGTCGACGAGCAGCTCGCTCGTGAGGCCATGACCCGTGCCATCCACAAGCTGCCCCTCAAGGCACGCATCATCAAGCGCGAGGAGGGAGACGCGTAATGGCGATCGGATCCAAGGAGCTCGCCCCCGCCGAGCTCGACACCTACGAGGACGAGCGTCTCGTCACCGAGCTGAAGAAGGCCAAGGAGGAGCTGTTCAACCTCCGCTTCCAGTCGGCCACCGGTCAGCTGGACACCAACGGCCGCCTGCGTGCCGTCAAGCGCGACATCGCCCGCATCTACACGGTCATCCGTGAGCGCGAGCTGGGCATCCGCGCCACCCCCGCACCCGTCGAGGCCCCGGCCAAGGCGGAGAAGAAGCCCAAGACCAAGAAGGCCGCCAAGGCCGAGGTCGAGGCGACCGAGTCGAACGAGGAGGCCAAGTAATGGCAACCGTCAATGACAGCGCCGGCCACGAGTCGGCCGCCCACGACGTGAAGGAGGCGGGCGCTCGCGGATACCGCAAGACCCGTCGCGGCTACGTCACCAGCGACAAGATGGACAAGACCATCGTCGTCGAGGTCGAGGACCGGGTGAAGCACCCGCTGTACGGCAAGGTCATCCGCCGTACGTCCAAGGTCAAGGTCCACGACGAGCTGAACTCCGCCGGCATCGGCGACTCCGTCGTCATCAGCGAGACCCGTCCCCTCAGCGCCACCAAGCGCTGGCGCCTGGTCGAGATCCTCGAGAAGGCCAAGTAGGCCGCGGCCTACTTGAGTTAGCAGGAGAGACACATGCTTCAGCAAGAATCCCGAGTCAAGGTCGCCGACAACACCGGCGCCAAGATGCTCCTCACCATCCGCGTCCTCGGAGGCTCCGGCCGCCGCTACGCGGGCCTCGGTGACATCATCGTCGCCACCGTCAAGGACGCGATCCCCGGTGGCAACGTGAAGAAGGGCGACGTGGTCAAGGCCGTCATCGTCCGCACCATCAAGCAGACCCGTCGCGCCGACGGCTCGTACATCAAGTTCGACGAGAACGCCGCCGTCATCCTCAAGAACGACGGGGACCCCCGTGGCACCCGCATCTTCGGACCGGTCGGTCGCGAGCTCCGCGACAAGAAGTTCATGAAGATCGTCTCGCTGGCACCGGAGGTTATCTAGTCATGGCCAAGATCAAGAAGGGTGACCTCGTCCAGGTCATCTCGGGCGCTACCCAGGCCCGCGGTGGAGACCGCGGCAAGCAGGGCAAGGTCCTCGAGGTGCTGGTCGAGCGCAACCGCGTCGTCGTCGAGGGCGTGAACTTCGTCAAGAAGCACGTCCGCGTCGGCCAGACGCAGCGCGGCTCGAAGGAGGGCGGCATCGAGACCGTCGAGGCCTCGATCCACATCTCCAACGTCGCGCTCGTCGACCCGAAGACCAAGAAGCCGACCCGGGTCGGCCACCGCAACGTGGCCGTCACCAAGGACGGCGTGACCAAGACCGTTCGCGTGCGCTACGCGAAGGCGTCGGGTGAGGAACTGTAATGACTGACACCACCGCAGTGGCTGCGAAGGTTCAGCCGCGGCTCAAGGCCAAGTACCAGGCCGACATCATCCCCGCTCTCAAGGAGCAGTTCGGCTTCGGCAACGTCCACCAGGTCCCCGGCCTGGTCAAGGTCGTCGTCAACACCGGTGTCGGTGAGGCCGCCCGCGACGGCAAGATCATCGACGGCGCGGTCAAGGACCTCACCGCCATCACCGGTCAGAAGCCGCAGGTCACCAAGGCCCGCAAGTCCATCGCGCAGTTCAAGCTGCGCGAGGGTCAGGCCATCGGCGCTCACGTCACCCTCCGGGGCGACCGCGCCTGGGAGTTCCTGGACCGCCTGCTCTCGGTGGCGCTGCCCCGCATCCGCGACTTCCGCGGGCTGTCGGACCGCCAGTTCGACGGCAACGGCAACTACACCTTCGGCATCACGGAGCAGTCGATCTTCCACGAGATCGACCAGGACCGCATCGACCGCGTCCGCGGCTTCGACGTGACCGTCGTGACCACCGCCAAGACCGATGACGAGGGTCGCGCGCTGCTCAAGCAGCTCGGCTTCCCGTTCAAGTCGTCGGACAACGCGTAAGCAGCAAGCCTCGAGGCCGGGGGACGGTGAGAACCGCCCTCCGGCCTCGTCGTGCGTCCGCCGCCGGACCGGTCCGTCCGGAGCCGGCGGCGGGCGCCACGCGGGATCCCGGATCCCGTGCACGATCGGCCCTCGACCGCAGGACCTCGGCCATGTAGCATGGCTCGTTGGCCTGCGTTCGCGCGGCCGCATGGGCGTCGACGTCGTCGGCGCCGTCCCACACCACAGGTCGTCACTCTTGTAAAGGGTGCCGAAACCAGGCGAGAAAGGCACCATCAGCCATGACCATGACTGATCCGGTCGCAGATCTGCTGACCAGAATCCGTAACGCGAACTCCGCGCACCACGACTCCATCACCCTCCCGGGCTCGAAGCTCAAGGCGAACATCGCCGAGATCCTCAAGACCGAGGGCTACATCGCCGACTGGAAGGTCGAGGAGGCGCGCGTCGGCACGACGCTCTCCATCTCCCTCAAGTACGGCCCGAACCGCGAGCGCTCGATCGCCGGCATCAAGCGGGTCTCGAAGCCCGGACTCCGCGTGTACGCGAAGTCGGCCGAGATCCCCACCGTGCTCGGCGGCCTCGGCGTCGCCATCCTGTCCACCTCGAGCGGTCTCCTGACCGACCGCCAGGCCGAGAAGAAGGGCGTGGGTGGGGAAGTCCTCGCCTACGTGTGGTAACCCCTCATGTCGCGTATTGGAAGACTCCCCATCGAGATCCCGGCGGGCGTCGACGTCTCCGTCGCCGGATCCGCCGTGACCGTCAAGGGCCCCAAGGGCGAGCTGACCGTCTCGGTCGCCAGCCCCATCCAGGTGTCCGTCGAGAACGGCCAGGTGCTGGTCTCGCGTCCCGATGACGAGCGCGAGTCGCGCTCGCTCCACGGCCTCACCCGCACGCTCATCGCGAACGACATCATCGGTGTCACGCAGGGCTACTCCAAGGGCCTCGAGGTCGTCGGAACCGGTTACCGCGTGCTGGCGAAGGGCTCGGACATCGAGTTCGCGCTCGGCTTCTCGCACCCGGTCGTCGTCACCCCGCCCGCGGGCATCTCGTTCACGGTCGAGGGCAACAACAAGCTCACCGTGCACGGCATCTCGAAGCAGGCCGTCGGTGAGGTGGCCGCCAACATTCGTAAGATCCGCAAGCCCGAGCCCTACAAGGGCAAGGGCGTGCGCTACGCCGGCGAGGTCGTTCGCCGCAAGGCCGGAAAGAGCGGTAAGTGATCATGGGACTCGGAACCAGAGGAAAGAGCAAGTCCGCTGCGCGCGGTCGTCGTCACGACCGTCTGCGCAAGAAGGTCGTCGGATCCGCCGAGCGCCCCCGCCTCGTCGTCAACCGCTCGGCCCGCCACGTCTTCGTGCAGGTCGTCGACGACGCTCAGGGCCGCACCCTCGCGTCGGCGTCGACCCTCGAGGCCGACCTGCGCGTGTTCGACGGCGACAAGACCGCCAAGGCCCGCAAGGTCGGCGAGCTCGTCGCCGAGCGCGCCAAGAACGCCGGTGTCGAGGCGGTCGTCTTCGACCGCGGAGGCAACAAGTACGCCGGTCGCGTCGCCGCGATCGCCGATGGAGCACGAGAGGCAGGGCTCAACCTGTGAGCGCCGCAGAGAACAAGGAACCCGAGGTCGCCGCTGTGTCGGAGGCCCCCGTCGAGACCGCTGCGTCCACGCAGCCGCAGCAGGAGGCTCGTGAACCCCGCCGCGGCGGCCGCGACCGCAACCAGGGTGGCCGCGACCGCGGTGGCCGTGACGCCGAGAAGAGCCAGTTC
Source organism: Rathayibacter sp. AY1A5 (assembly GCF_002930875.1). Classification (NCBI taxonomy): domain Bacteria; kingdom Bacillati; phylum Actinomycetota; class Actinomycetes; order Micrococcales; family Microbacteriaceae; genus Rathayibacter; species Rathayibacter sp. AY1A5. Next base: position 46,894 of record NZ_PSTM01000017.1, read on the forward strand.
CTCGAGCGCGTCGTGACCATCAACCGCGTGTCGAAGGTCGTCAAGGGCGGCCGTCGCTTCAGCTTCACCGCGCTCGTGGTCGTCGGAGACGGCAACGGACTGGTGGGCGTCGGCTACGGCAAGGCCCGCGAGGTCCCGACCGCCATCTCCAAGGGCGTCGAGGAGGCGAAGAAGAACTTCTTCCGCGTCCCCCGCGTCGCCTCGACCATCCCGCACCCCGTCCAGGGTGAGGCCGCCGCCGGTGTGGTGCTCCTGCGCCCCGCCGCCGCGGGTACCGGTGTCATCGCCGGCGGTCCCGTCCGCGCCGTCCTCGAGTGCGCCGGCATCCACGACGTCCTGAGCAAGTCGCTCGGCTCGTCGAACACCATCAACATCGTCCACGCGACCGTCGAGGCTCTGAAGCAGCTCGAGGAGCCGCGCGCCGTCGCCGCTCGTCGTGGTCTCGACTTCGACCAGGTCGCGCCGGCACGTCTCGTCCGTGCCGAGGCCGACGCCCTCGCCGCCGCGTCCAACGCGAAGGCAGGTGCCTGATGGCCCAGCTCAAGGTGACCCAGATCAAGTCGAAGGTCAGCGAGAAGCAGTACCAGCGCGACACGCTGCGCTCGCTCGGCCTCAGGAAGATCGGTCAGAGCGTCGTCCGCGAGGACAACGCCCAGAACCGCGGATACGTGAAGACCGTCGCCCACCTGGTGAAGGTCGAGGAGATTGACTAATGGCTGAGACGAAGAAGGCCGCCGCCGCGGAGTCCACGACTCCCGCGCAGGCGACCACCACGAAGGGCGCGGCGGCGCCGGCGACCAAGGAGCACGTGCTCAAGGTCCACCACCTCCGCCCCGCTGCCGGAGCCAAGAAGGCCAAGACCCGCGTGGGTCGCGGTGAGGGCTCCAAGGGAAAGACCGCCGGTCGCGGCACCAAGGGCACCAAGGCCCGCTACCAGGTGCGAGTCGGCTTCGAGGGTGGGCAGATGCCGCTGCACATGCGCACCCCGAAGCTGCGCGGCTTCAAGAACCCGTTCCGGGTCGAGTACCAGGTCGTGAACCTGTCCGCTCTCGCGGAGCTCTACCCCCAGGGCGGCGACGTCACCATCGGCGACCTGGTCGCCAAGGGTGCTGTCCGCAAGAACGAGAAGGTCAAAGTCCTCGGGGACGGCGACATTGCGGTTAAGCTGAACGTCGCGGTCGACAAGGTCTCCAGCTCTGCCGAGCAGAAGATCGTCGCTGCGGGCGGATCCATCAAGTAGCACCAGCAGCTTGTCGGTCGAGCTTGTCACGCCGACTCCCTCCGGGAGCGCGTGGCAAGCTCGACCTGTATCCCGCACCACAGAATTGAGCAGGAGACCTTAGGTAGTGTTTGGCGCCGTTGCGCGGATCTTCCGCACCCCCGACCTCCGCCGCAAGATCGGCTTCACCCTCGCGATCGTGGCGATCTTCCGGCTGGGATCCTTCATCCCTGCTCCGTTCGTCGACTTCAGCGCCGTGCAGGCCTGTCTCGCCGGCAACCAGGGCACCTCGGGTCTCTACGAGCTCGTGAACCTCTTCAGCGGTGGAGCACTGCTCCAGCTGTCGATCTTCGCGCTCGGGATCATGCCGTACATCACGGCGTCGATCATCGTGCAGCTGTTGCGCGTGGTCATCCCTCACTTCGAGACCCTGTACAAGGAGGGGCAGTCCGGTCAGGGCAAGCTCACCCAGTACACGCGGTACCTCACCATCGCGCTCGGCGTCCTCCAGTCGACGACGCTGATCACCGTCGCCCGCTCGGGCGCCCTCTTCGGCAACTCCGGTGTCCCGGAGTGCTCGGCGCTCATCATCACCGACGAGTGGTACTCCATCCTCCTCATGGTCATCACCATGACCGCGGGCACCGGGATCATCATGTGGATGGGCGAGCTCATCACCGAGCGCGGCATCGGCAACGGCATGTCGCTGCTGATCTTCACCTCGATCGCCGCCCAGTTCCCCACCTCCCTGTGGTCGATCGCGCAGTCGCGCGGCTTCGAGACCTTCCTCCTCGTCCTCGGCGTGGGCCTCGTGCTCGTGGTCGCCGTGGTCTTCGTGGAGCAGTCTCAGCGGCGGATCCCCGTGCAGTACGCCAAGCGGATGGTCGGCCGCCGCACCTACGGCGGCAACAACACCTACATCCCGATCAAGGTCAACATGGCCGGCGTCGTGCCCGTCATCTTCGCCTCGTCGCTGCTGTACCTGCCCGCGCTCATCGCGCAGTTCAACCAGCCCGCCGCTGGCCAGGAGGCCCCGGTCTGGGTCACCTGGATCACGAACTACCTCACCAAGGGCGATCACCCGCTCTACATGGCGCTGTACTTCCTCCTGATCGTGGGCTTCACCTACTTCTACGTCGCGATCACCTTCAACCCGGACGAGGTCGCCGACAACATGAAGCGCTACGGCGGCTTCATCCCCGGCATCCGCGCCGGCCGCCCGACCGCCGAGTACCTCAACTACGTGCTCACCCGGGTGACGCTGCCCGGGTCGGTCTACCTCGGCCTCATCGCGCTCGTGCCCCTCGTGGCCCTCGCGCTGGTCGGTGCGAACCAGAACTTCCCCTTCGGCGGCACGTCCATCCTGATCATCGTCGGAGTCGGCCTGGAGACGGTGAAGCAGATCGACTCCCAGCTGCAGCAGCGCCACTACGAAGGACTCCTCCGATGACGTCGCATCCGATCGGCTTCCGTCTCCTGCTGATCGGCCCTCCGGGCGCAGGCAAGGGGACCCAGGCCGCTCGGCTGAGCGACATCCTCCGGGTGCCCGCCATCTCGACCGGGGACATCTTCCGCGCGAACGTCGCCAACGAGACCGACCTCGGTCTCCAGGCGAAGGCCTACCTCGACAACGGGCGCTACGTGCCGGACGAGCTGACCAACGCGATCGTGCACGACCGCCTCCAGGAGGCGGACGCGTCGACCGGGTTCCTGCTCGACGGCTACCCGCGCACCACGGAGCAGGTCGACGAGCTCGACCGCATCCTCGCCGCGGACGACAACCGGCTCGACGCGGTCGTCCAGCTGACGGCCGATCCCGACGAGGTCGTCGGCCGCCTGCTCAAGCGCTCGCTCGAGCAGGGGCGCAGCGACGACACCGAGGACGTCATCCGGCGCCGACTCGCGCTCTACGAGGAGCAGACCGCTCCGCTCATCGACGTCTACGCGGCCCGCGGGCTCGTGGTCGTGGTCGACGGCCTCGGGCCGGTCGACGAGGTGACCGAGCGGATCGTCGTCGCCCTCGAGGGCCACCGCGTGGGCCGCCTCGACACCCCGGCCGCCTGAGCCGTGGCGTTCCGCTCCTCGTTCTACAAGACGCCCGCGCAGCTGCGGTCGATGCTCGCTCCGGGCCTCGCCACGGCCGCCTCGCTCGATGCGGTCCGCGCGGCGATCCGCCCGGGCGTCACCACGCTCGAGCTCGACGCGATCGCCGAGTCGGCGATCGTCGCACTCGGCGGCCAGTCGAACTTCCAGCTCGTCCCGGGCTACCGGCACACGATCTGCGCCTCGGTCAACGACGAGGTGGTCCACGGCATCCCCGGCGGGCGCGTGCTCGAGCCGGGCGACCTGGTCTCCATCGACAGCGGCGCCGAGATCGACGGCTGGAACGGCGACTCCGCGATGACGGTGGTCCTGCCCGATCCCTCCCGCCCGGAGGAGGTCGCGGCACGCGCCGAGCTCTCGCGGGTGACCGAGGGATCCCTGTGGCGGGGGATCGCCGCCCTCGCCTCCGCCCGACACCTCAACGAGGTCGGCGCGGCGATCGAGGAGTACATCGAGGACGAGGCCGAGCGCTCGGGCCGCGTCTACGGCATCCTCACCGACTACATCGGCCACGGCATCGGGCGCACCATGCACGAGGCTCCGCCGGTCTTCAACTACCGGGTGCGCCAGCGCGGCCCCGAGGTGAAGCCGGGACTCGTCGTCGCGATCGAGCCGATGGTCACCGCGGGCAGCGCCGACACCTTCGTCCGCGAGGACGAGTGGACGGTCGCGACCGAGGACAGCAGCATGGCCGCCCACTGGGAGCACTCCGTCGCCGTGCACCACGACGGCATCTGGGTCACCACGCTCGCCGACGGCGGCGCGGTCGGCCTCGCCCCCTACGGGATCGTGCCGACGCCCTTCGCCTAGAGGCCCCAACGCGGAGCTCCTCCGATCCGATGCGGAGGAGGCTCCTCGTGGCCTCTCGCGCCCGGCGGGGGACCGTCGGGCGCCCACGAAGCGCGGGAGCGGGAGGACGACAGCGCCCTCCGGCTCCATCCGGAGTGCGGGTGTCGGCTAGCTGTCGATCACCCGCACCAGCTCCTCGATGAAGCCGCCGAAGTCCGTGGAGCGCCGGATGAGGCGCTGCACCTCCGCCCGGTCGGCGAACACCTCGACGAACTGGTCGAACACCGACTGGAAGGTGCTGCGGCCGGCCGAGGCGAACGCGATCATCGCGATCACGTTCACCCGCTGCTCGCCCCACTCCATCGCCGTGTCGTTCACGACGATCGCGATCGAGGTGCGGCGGGCGCTCATCGCCATCGCGTGGGGGACCGCGAGGTTGTCGGTGAACGCCGTGGAGCTCATCCGCTCGCGCTCGATGGCGCCGTCGACGTAGTCCTCGTCGATGATGCCGCCGGCGATCATCCGCTCGCCCAGCATCCGGATCATCGCCGCCTCGTCGCGCGCGTGCACGTTGCGGAAGAACAGCTCCTCGTCGAAGAACTGCAGCAGCTCGTCCTTGATCTGCGCGCGGCGGCGGTGCCGGCGGACGCGGGCGATGGCGCGGCGCACCGTCTCGACGTCGTGGTCGGTGAGGAACGGCTGCACCACCACGACGTCGTCGGACGCGGGGCGCTCGTCGATCGTGGTGATCACGAGGTCGGCGGTGAGACGGTCCCAGTCGACGTCGCTCCGCGTGATCAGCGAGCGCACCTCCACCTCCGTGCCGAGGGAGCGCTCGACGCGCAGGCGCAGCATGTGCGCGAGGTCGTAGTAGTTGGGGCAGACGATCACGCAGGACAGACGCTCCTCCCGCCGGGACACCCGCTCGAGGAAGGAGCCGACGTGGAGGGCGATGTAGGCGATCTCGTCCTCGTTGACCACGACGCCCCGCCGGCGCTGCAGCCCGCTCGCCAGGAACACCGCGATCTCGTAGGTCATCGGGTAGCTGGTCTTGATCGAGCGGGTGAGCGGGTTGCGGGAGTAGCCGCCCTCGGCGGCCCGGGCGATCAGGTTCCGCACGTGCAGGGCGAGGCGGACGATGAAGCCCTCGTCGTCGAGGTCGACCAGGTACTCGCGGTTGACGTCGGCGACGAGCTCGCGGACGACGGCGAGGTCCTCCGGGTCGAGGTAGTTCTCGACCACGGCGGCGACCGGCTCGTTCTGCCCGGGCGTCGCCACCCGCGTCGTCATCAGGATCGCGAGCTGGGCGAGCTCGGCGTCGGTCAGGCGCGTCGCGAAGTGCCGCTCCACCAGCTCCGCCAGCAGGGCCGCGAGCTCGCCGTGGATCGCGGGGGCGGCGGCGTGGAGCCGGCGGGGCCGGGTCTCGCAGGCGCCTGATGCGACCCGGTGAGGGTCGCCGTCACGCTCCAGGGGCTGCCGCGGCTACCGGCGCCGTGGGCGCCGGGGCCGGCCGCCTTGCGTGACGCTCCGCGTCACGCGTCGTGGTCGGTGGTGAGGAAGGTCGCGAGCTCCTCGAGCACGGCCTGCTCGTTGTCGCCCTCGACGCTGACGGTGAGCTCGTCGCCGTGCTCGATGCCGAGCGAGATGATCCCGAGGATCGACGCGGCGTTGACCGGGGTCGCGTCGCCCTTGGCGACGAGGACCTTCTGACCCGACTTCGCCGCGGCCTGGCTGAAGAGCGAGGCGGGGCGGGCGTGGAGGCCCTTCGACGATGCAACCTGCACGGTGCGCTCGACCATGAACGTTTCTCCTTGATCCTGCAGTCGCGACTGCATCAGTGGTGCCCGGAGTCGGGCTCGCCCGGACGGACCGGGCGGGTGGAGGAGTCCCCGTCCGCGCCTGCGACGACCGCGCGAGCGGCGAAGAGGACGGGCAGGGTCTCGAGCACGGCATCGGCACCGTGCGCTCCGAAGACATCGGGCGGGAGGAGGGCGGCCGCGGCTCCCACGAGCTCCGCACGGTGGCGGAGTCCGTCGAACTGCGACTCGAGGTGCGGCCCCACGAGGAGGACGTCGGCCTCGGGGAGGGAGTGGTCGAGACCGGTGAGGGTCTCGGAGCGGAACACGGCATCCATGCCGCGCTCCTTCGCGCCCGCTCGCAGCCGGTGGGCCAGGAACGTGCTCGACGCGCCTGCACCGCAGACGATCAGGATCTTCCGCACCTCGTTCGCCTCCTCGCGTCCGGGTCGTGATTCATCCAAGCATCCCCTCGGAGGGGCGGCACCCTCCAGCAGACAATCTTCCGCGGGGGCGGAAGACGGCCCCTTCCACCCGCGGCGCGGGGGCTCCCGGGCGCGTCGCCGGGGTGATTGACTGACGGGACGTACGACTCGCCGCCCGCGTCCTGCGGGCCCGCGGCAGGGTCGTGGCGCTCCCGGCGCCCGCCCCGACCGCACGCCTGGAGCCTGATGCCTGACAACCGCGAACGACTGCTGGAGTACCTCTCCCGCGCCGACGGCTGGGTGACGGCGCACGAGCTCGCCGACAGGCTCGGAGTCACCACCCGCAGCGTCCGGAGCTACGTCACCGCGGTGAAGGCGCAGGCCGCCCCGCTGGAGCCGGTCGAGTCCTCCGCGAACGGCTACCGGCTCGCGCGCGAGGCGTACGCGGCCTACCTGGAGGCGCAGCGCAGCCGCGACGTCGAGCCCGACACCCCGCGCGACCGGCTGTACAGCATCGTCCGCCGCCTGGTCGACTCCGACGAGGGCCTGGACGTCTTCGCCCTCGCTGACGCGCTGTCGGTGAGCGAGTCGACCGTCGACGCCGATCTGCGCCGGGTGAAGGCCCTCGCCGACGAGGCCGGCCTCGGGCTGGTCCGGCGCGGCCCGTCGGTGCGCCTCGAGGGCAGCGAGGAGGCCCGCCGCCGCCTGATCTCGCGGATGTTCCGCGACGAGAGCGCGCAGGGCGTCTTCACGCTCGACGACGTCCAGCGCGAGTTCGCCTCCCCCGGCCTCGGCGCCTTCAAGACCGAGCTGCTGGCCGAGCTCGAGACCCGCGGCTACTACATCAACGACTACGGCGTGAACAGCGTCCTCCTCCACATCGCGATCGCCGTCGACCGCGTCGCCCGGGGCATCGGGGACCCCTCCGGCTCCCGCCCCTAGAAATCGGAGAACACACCACATGACAACGACGTCAGCGACGTCGACGCGCGGTGGAGCGCGCGTCCACGTCCAGCGCTTCGGCACCTTCCTCTCGGGAATGGTCATGCCGAACATCGCGGCCTTCATCGCCTGGGGCTTCATCACGGCCCTCTTCATCCAGACCGGATGGCTCCCGCTCCTCGGCATCGACGCCACCTGGGTCCAGCAGTTCGGCGGCTGGAGCACGGATCCCGACGTCGTCAATACCGGCCTCGTCGCCCCGATGATCACCTACCTCCTCCCGCTCCTCATCGCGAACACCGGCGGCCGCATGGTCTACGGCGCCCGCGGAGGCGTGGTCGGCACCATCGCGACCATGGGCATCATCGTCGGCGCCGGCATCCCGATGTTCATCGGCGCCATGATCATGGGCCCGCTGTCGGCGTGGCTCATGAAGAAGGTCGACTCGATCTGGGACGGCAAGATCAAGCCCGGCTTCGAGATGCTGGTCAACAACTTCTCCGCCGGAATCCTCGGCCTCCTGCTCGCGCTCCTCGCCTTCGCGGGCGTCGCGCCGCTCGTGGTCGGCCTCTCGACCGCCCTCGGCGCGGGCGTGGAGTTCCTGGTCAACGCGGGTCTGCTCCCGCTGACCTCGCTCTTCATCGAGCCGGCGAAGATCCTCTTCCTGAACAACGCCATCAACCACGGCATCCTCACGCCGCTGGGCGTGCAGCAGGCGGAGGAGGCGGGCAAGTCCTACCTCTTCCTCCTCGAAGCCAACCCCGGCCCCGGCATGGGCGTGCTCCTGGCCTTCGCGTTCTTCGGCGTCGGCGCGGCCCGCGCCTCGGCTCCCGGCGCGGCGATCATCCACTTCATCGGCGGCATCCACGAGATCTACTTCCCGTACGTGCTGATGAAGCCGGCGCTGCTCGCGGCCGTCATCCTCGGCGGTGCGACCGGTGTCGCGACGAACGTCGCGTTCAACTCCGGCCTCCGCGCCCCCGCCTCGCCCGGCTCGATCATCGCGGTGCTCCTGCAGACCGCGAACGACAGCTTCCTCGGCGTCATCCTCTCGGTGATCCTCGCGACCGCCGTGTCGTTCCTGGTGGCCTCGGTCATCATCCGGTCCGGCCGCAAGCGCGACCTGGCCGCGGAGCAGGAGGGCGACGACAAGCTCGCCGCCGCCGTCGCCGCCAACGAGGCGAACAAGGGCAAGGAGAGCGCCGTCGGCTCGCTCATCAACGCCCGCGGCGCCAACGCTCCGCAGGACTCGGCCGGCGCCTCGACCGCGGGAGCCACGGCCACCGCGACCCAGGTCCGGAACATCGTCTTCGCCTGCGACGCCGGCATGGGCTCGTCCGCGATGGGCGCCTCGGTGCTGCGGAACAAGATGAAGAAGGCGGGCTTCGAGGACGTCACGGTCACCAACAAGGCGATCGCCGCTCTCGAGGACGACGTGGACCTGGTCATCACCCAGGCCGAGCTCACGGAGCGCGCCCGCCAGCGCACCCCGGGCGCGATCCACGTCTCCGTGGACAACTTCATGAACAGCCCGAAGTACGACGAGGTCGTCTCGCTGGTCGCGGAGCAGCACGCTAAGTAGTACGCCAACCATTCGGACGGAACCCGTAGGGTGCGACAGAGCGGACACGCTCCGCTCGCCCCTGCGGGTTCCCTCGCTGTCAGCACCTCCACGGAAGGACGCACCCCATGAGCGACGTGCTCACCATCGGACAGATCGACGCCTCCGGCACCGCCACCACGAAGGAGGCCGCTATCAAGGAGGCCGCCGACATGCTGGTCGGCGTCGGCGCGGTCACCCCCGCCTACTACGAGGCCATGCTCGCCCGCGAGGCGACCGTCTCGACCTACATGGGCAACCTGCTCGCCATCCCGCACGGCACCAACGACGCGAAGGACGAGATCCGCTCCTCCGCCCTCTCGTTCGTGCGCTATGCGCAGCCGATCGACTGGGACGGCAACGAGGTGCGCTTCGTCGTCGGCATCGCCGGCGTCGACAACGAGCACCTCGAGATCCTCTCCAAGATCGCGATCATCTTCTCGGAGGAGGACGAGGTGCAGAAGCTCCTCGACGCCCCGGACGCGCAGTCGCTCTACAGCCTGCTGGGCGAGGTCAACTCCTGATGCCCACCGCCGTCCACTTCGGCGCCGGCAACATCGGCCGCGGCTTCGTCGGCCTGATCCTGCACGGCGCCGGCTACGAGCTCGTCTTCGCCGACGTCAACTCCGAGCTGATCGGCCGCCTCGCCGCCGCCGACAGCTACGAGGTGCACGAGGTGGGGGAGGAGGCGGCCACGCACGTCGTCGACCGCTTCCGTGCGATCGACTCGGCCGCCGACGAGGAGGCGCTCGTCCGCGAGATCGCCGCCGCCGACATCGTCACCACGGCCGTCGGCCCGAACATCCTGCGCTTCGTCGCCCCCGTGATCGCGAAGGGCCTCGCGGCCCGCGACGAGTCGGCGCCGCGGCTGGCGGTCATGGCCTGCGAGAACGCGATCAACGCCACGCGCCTCCTGCAGACCGAGGTCGCCGCGAACCTCGGCGCGGACGAGTGGGAGCGCCTGCGCACCCGCGCCGTCTTCGCCGACACCGCGGTGGACCGCATCGTCCCGAACCAGGACCCGGGCCAGGGCCTGGACGTGACAGTGGAGAGCTTCTTCGAGTGGGTCGTCGACCGCACTCCGTTCGAGGGCACCGAGCCGGAGATCCCAGGCGCGACCTGGGTCGACGACCTCGAGCCCTTCATCGAGCGGAAGCTCTTCACGGTGAACACCGGCCACGCGACGGCCGCCTACACCGGCTTCGCGGCCGGAGCGCACAAGCTCTCCGACGCGCTGGCGATGCCCGAGGTGCACGACGCGGTCAAGGCCGCGCTCGAGGACACCAAGGCGCTCATCGTGGCCAAGCACGGCTTCAGCGACGAGGAGCAGCAGGCCTACCTCGAGAAGACGCTGAAGCGCTTCGCCAACCCGTACCTGACCGACACGGTCGACCGGGTGGGACGCCAGCCGCTGCGGAAGCTGTCGCGGCACGAGCGCTTCATCGGACCGGCGGCCGAGCTCGCCGAGCGCGGGCGCACGCCGGAGGGCCTTCTCACCGCGATCGGCGCCGCGCTGCGCTTCGACGTGCCCGAGGACCCCCAGAGCGTGGAGCTCCACGAGAAGCTGGCCGCGCTCACCCCGGAGGAGTTCGTGGCGGAGGTCACCGGCCTCACGGCCGAGCATCCGCTCTTCGACCGGGTCGTGGCGGTCGTCCGCGGCTAGTCCCGTGGCCGCACGGCGGTGAACGACGACGAGGTCCTCTGCTTCCCGCGGGGGACCTCGTCGTCGTCTGCGGCGGCTCGGGCGGAGCGCTAGAACAGCCGCCAGCGGGTGAGCGGCCAGGCCACGGCGAAGACGCGTCCGGTGACCCTGTCGATCGGCACGGTCTTCACGCACGTGTCGATCGGCCCGCCGGCGCCGCGGCACTCGCCGAGCGAGTCGTTGGAGTTCGACCGGTGGTCGCCCAGGACGAAGAGGGAGCCCTCGGGGACGGTGTACTCGTCGAAGCATCGGAGGGACGCGGGGCTCGTCGTGCAGTCGAGGGTCCCGGGGGTGAAGGGGAAGTCCTCGAACACGTAGGACTCGTCCAGCGGCTTCCCGTCGACCAGCACATGCCCCTCGGCGTCGCAGCAGGAGACGGTGTGGCCCCCCTCGGCGATCAGCCTCTTGACGAGGAACTCCTCGTGGGAGGGGCCGATGCTGGTGACGTCGCCGAACGTCTTCACGATCTCGGAGAGGGGGCTGCCGGCCTCGTCGCTCGCGCCCCAGTCGGCGTCGCGCGAGAAGACGACGATCTGGCCCTCCTCCGGCCCGCCCTGGAGGGCGAGGGTGCGGTCGACCAGGATGCGGTCGCCGAAGAATCCGCCGCCCTGGAGGGTGTTCTCCATCGAGCCGGTCGGCACCGTGTACACCTTCACGAAGAAGGTCTGCACCAGGGCGATGACCGCGATCGCCGCCAGGATCGTCACCACCGGGTGCGAGTACCAGCTCCGCCTCGCGGTCGCGGACCTCGTCGTGCGCGCCATGTGCTCTCCCTCCGGCTCGACGGAGCCAGCCTAGGCGGCGGCGGACGCAGGGCCGGGCAGGGGGCGCGCGTCGGGCGCGGAGGCGGAGGAGGGGGCGACACGCCCGAGGTGGCGGAGCGGCCGCGATTCGCGTAGCATCGACCCTTGGTGTTTTGCGCGTGCTCCGGCATGCCCGCGAACCCCGATCCGGGCTCTCGCCCGGTGGTGGCTCGTCGCGGAAACATTCGCACGACCAGTACACACACTACTTCCGAACGACAGTGAGGCTATGGCCAAAAAAGACGGTGTCATCGAAATCGAAGGTGCGGTTGTCGAGGCGCTCCCCAACGCGATGTTCCGCGTGGAGCTGACCAACGGACACAAAGTTCTCGCCCATATCTCGGGCAAGATGCGTCAGCACTACATCCGGATCCTCCCCGAGGACCGGGTGATCGTGGAGCTGAGCCCCTACGACCTGACCCGCGGCCGGATCGTCTACCGCTACAAGTAGACGTTCGCTCCGCTGACGTTCGCGACGTGCGTGTCCTGTAAGGAACGGCCCCGGCATCCGCCGGGAGCACGACGCCAGCGAAAACAAGGACAAGAACAATGAAGGTCAACCCCAGCGTCAAGCGCATCTGCGACCACTGCAAGATCATCCGCCGCCACGGCAACGTGATGGTCATCTGCAGCAGCAACCCCCGCCACAAGCAGCGCCAGGGCTAGTCCCGCTGCTTCCGCGAGGGAGCGCCGGGGCGGCGTGCCGCCCCCACTGCACAACTGAACACACCCGCAGCACCAGAAATCGCGCAGCACCCCGGCGACCCCGGGGTGGACGGCGAGGACACCTTCGGTCGGAGGCCGAGGCACCGGTGCTGCTTCACACCTCCACTCACTCACAGGAGAAGCCACAATGGCACGTCTGGCAGGAGTAGACATCCCGCGCGAGAAGCGCGTGGAGGTCGCACTGACCTACATCTACGGTGTCGGCCGCACTCGCGCGCTCAAGACCCTGAGCGACACCGGGATCGACGGCAACATCCGCGTCAAGGACCTCAGCGACGACCAGCTCGTCTCGCTCCGCGACTACATCGAGGGCAACTACAAGGTGGAGGGCGACCTCCGCCGCGAGGTCGCCGCCGACATTCGCCGCAAGGTCGAGATCGGCTCGTACGAGGGCCTCCGCCACCGTCGCGGCCTCCCGGTCCGTGGACAGCGCACCAAGACGAACGCGCGCACCCGCAAGGGACCCAAGCGCACCGTCGCCGGCAAGAAGAAGGCCGGCCGCAAGTAACGCGGGCGACACGGACCTAGAGGAGATACAGAATTGGCTACCCCCAAGTCGGCCGCGCGCAAGCCGCGCCGCAAGGAGAAGAAGAACATCGCTGTGGGCCAGGCCCACATCAAGTCGACGTTCAACAACACCATCGTCTCGATCACCGACCCCTCCGGGGCCGTCATCAGCTGGGCCTCGTCCGGCGGAGTCGGCTTCAAGGGCTCGCGCAAGTCGACGCCGTTCGCCGCCCAGCTCGCCGCCGAGTCGGCCGCGCGCCAGGCTCAGGAGCACGGCATGAAGAAGGTGGACGTCTTCGTGAAGGGCCCCGGCTCGGGTCGTGAGACCGCGATCCGCTCGCTCCAGGCCGCAGGCCTCGAGGTCGGCTCGATCAACGACGTCACCCCGCAGGCGCACAACGGCTGCCGCCCGCCCAAGCGTCGTCGCGTCTAAGCAGCACTCGCAGCCGTCGGCCGGCCGCACGAACCGCCTCCGGGCGGGGAGTGCGGCCGACCGGCGGATCGCGCATTTCTTTCACAACTCCACACCTCGCAAACGCACGTGTCATATAGCGGACACGTGATCGAAAGGAATCATCAGTGCTTATCGCACAGCGTCCGACGCTCACCGAGGAGAACATCTCGGAGTTCCGTTCCCGCTTCGTCATCGAGCCCCTCGAGCCCGGCTTCGGCTACACGCTCGGCAACTCGCTGCGTCGCACCCTGCTGTCCTCCATCCCCGGCGCTGCTGTCACCAGCATCCGGATCGACGGAGTCCTGCACGAGTTCACGACCGTCCCGGGCGTCCGCGAGGACGTCACCGAGATCATCCTGAACATCAAGGGACTCGTCGTCTCCTCCGAGCACGACGAGCCGATCACCGCCTACCTGCGCAAGCAGGGAGCCGGCCAGGTCACCGCCGCGGACATCTCGGCTCCGGCCGGTGTCGAGATCCACAACCCGGAGCTCGTCATCGCCACGCTGAACGACAAGGCGAAGTTCGAGCTCGAGCTCACGATCGAGCGCGGCCGCGGCTACGTCTCGGCGACCCAGAACCGCAGCGAGTTCTCCGAGGCCGGCCAGATCCCGGTCGACTCGATCTACTCGCCCGTGCTGAAGGTCACCTACCGCGTCGAGGCCACCCGTGCCGGCGAGCGCACCGACTTCGACCGCCTGGTCGTGGACGTGGAGACGAAGGCGGCGATCTCGCCGCGCGACGCCATCGCCTCCGCCGGACGCACGCTGACCGAGCTGTTCGGTCTCGCCCGCGAGCTGAACAACGCGGCCGAGGGCATCGAGATCGGCCCCGCGCCGGTCGACGCGGTCCTCTCGACCGAGCTGTCCATGCCCATCGAGGACCTCGACCTCTCGGTGCGCAGCTACAACTGCCTCAAGCGCGAGGGCATCAACAACGTCAATGAGCTCGTCGCCCTCTCGGAGACGCAGCTCATGAACATCCGCAACTTCGGTCAGAAGTCGGTGGATGAGGTCAAGGAGAAGCTGACGGAGCTCGGCCTGTCGCTCAAGGACTCGGTCCCCGGGTTCGACGGCGCCCACTTCTACAGCTACGACGACGAGAGCATCTAGGTCCTCCGCTCCGGAGCCCCGGCTCCTCGCGTCCGACCTGCTGACACCCCTTTAGTACTGGAGTAAACCCATGCCCAAGCCCACCAAGGGCCCCCGCCTCGGAGGCGGACCCGCACACGAGCGCCTGCTGCTGGCGAACCTGGCCGCGGCCCTGTTCACGCACAAGAGCATCAAGACGACCGAGACCAAGGCCAAGCGCCTTCGTCCGCTCGCCGAGCGCCTGGTGACCTTCGCCAAGCGCGGCGATCTGCACGCCCGCCGTCGCGTCCTCGCGACGATCGGCGACAAGTCGGTCGTCCACGAGCTCTTCACCGAGATCGCTCCGCTCGTCGCCGAGCGCGAGGGCGGCTACACCCGCATCACCAAGATCGGCCCCCGCAAGGGAGACAACGCGCCCATGGCCGTGATCGAGCTCGTCCTCGAGCCCGTCACGCCCAAGGCGAAGAAGTCGCGCACCGCCACGGCGCCCGTGTCCGCTCCGGTGGACGAGGCCCCCGCCGAGGAGACCACTGCCGAGGAGACCCCCGTCGAGGAGGCGCCCGTGCAGGACGCTCCCGTCGAGGACGCCGCGCAGGACGCTCCTGTCGAGGAGACCGGCGCGACCAAGTAGTCACGCCCCCTCTCCCGAGAGCCCTCCGTCCCCTCCGGGGCGGGGGGCTCTCGTCGTTCCACGGGGCCGAGTGGCGCGAATCGTCGCTTACGATGGCACGGCTGCGCTCGTCGGGTGCGGCCGCGTCACGACCGGCGCTCCCGGGGTCCGCCCCGACGATCCTCGGAGGACTCCTGTGCGACTGCCCTCCTCGGCTGCTGCGGCGCTCCTCGCCCTGGCACTCGCGGGCGGAGTGAGCGGCTGCGCCTCCGGCGAGGTGATCGACGTGCCGGAGTCGGCGGGCCTCGCGAGCACGCCTCCGGTACCGTCGGCCGCACCGACCGTGCCCTCCGTGCCCTCCGTGCCGTCGAGCGAGGGCGTGGACTGCGCGACCGCTCTCCCCGCCTCCCTCGTCGAGCAGGAGGCCGGCTCGACGGCGGGCACCGTGTCGATCACCGCCGCGGAAGACACGTGCTCCTACGCCGTCGACGGCGGCGATCCGGTCGTCGTGCTGACGCTGCACCGCGGGCCCCTCGTCGAGACCTTCACCGGTGCGGGCGAGGCGCTCGGCGCCGTGCCGGTCTCGCTGGGCACGGCCGCCTACGGGGTGCAGGGCATCGCCTCCGCTCCCTCCGAGCTGGCCGTGCTCGCAGGCGGCGGGGAGGCGCGGATCGTCTCCTCGGTCGGCGAGCAGTCGACGCTGGTCGGCTGGGCGGTCTCGGCCCTGGCGACCGTCGACGTCCCGCTCGCGGTCGCCTGAGCCGCGACCACGGCGCGCTCTACACTCGTCTGATGCTCCACCGCGTCCGCCTCGACCTGGCCTACGACGGCTCGCACTTCTCCGGGTGGGCCAAGCAGCCCGGCCTCCGCACCGTGCAGGGGGTGCTCGAGGAGTCGCTCGCCCTGGTGCTGCGCTCCGAGCAGCACCCGACCGTGACGGTCGCCGGGCGCACCGACGTCGGCGTGCACGCCAGCGCCCAGGTCGCCCACGTCGACCTCACCTCCGAGCAGTGGGGCCGCATCAGCACCGGCCGGCGCCGACCGGGGGAGGAGCCGTTCCCGCCCGCGTCGATCCTGGAGCGGCGGCTCCGCGGGATCCTCGGGCAGTACACCGACGTCTCGGTGCACCGGGTGACGGAGGCGCCGGAGGGGTTCGACGCGCGGTTCTCGGCGCGCTGGCGGCGGTACGAGTACCGGCTGGCCGACGCCTCCTCGATGCGCCACCCGCTCGACCGCACGTACACCACCTGGATCACCGACTCCCTCGACCTCGACGCGATGTCGGCCGCGGCCCGCTCGCTCCTGGGCCTGCACGACTACGCGTCGTTCTGCCGTGCCCGCGCAGGGGCCACCACCATCCGGAGCCTGCTCGACTTCACCTGGGAGCGAGACGCCGACGGAGTCCTGCACGCCCACCTGCGCGCGGACGCCTTCTGCCACAGCATGGTGCGGGCCCTCGTGGGGGCGTGCGTCGCGGTCGGCGCCGGGAAGCTCGAGGCGGGGGCGGTCCCGCTGCTCCGGGACGCCGCCAGACGGACCAACGCGTTCGCGGTGATGCCGGCCCGCGGCCTCATCCTCCGCGAGGTCGACTACCCCGAGGACGACGCGCTCGCCGAGCGGGCCCTGCTCACCCGCGCGAAGCGCACCGTGCGGACCGAGGGGCCGGACCCGGAGGACTCGGAGTGAGGCGAGGGCGCGCGCCCGCGCCCCGCGACCCGTGGCGGCTCGGGTCGCACCTCCCGCCGCCGGAGCCCCTGCCGCCACGATCCGTGCTTGGCCGCACGGGGGCTTTGCTGTAATGTCGGCCCTTGGTGTTTTCGGCCGTGTGCCGAGCGCCCGAAGTTGAGCCCTCCACCGGATCGGTTCGGCCCCTCGCGGGTCGAACGGCCACGGAGCGGGATCCACGAACACCTCACTCCGACCAGAAAGCAGCACTCACGTGACTCGCACTTTTTCTCCGAAGCCGGCTGACGTCCAGCACGACTGGATCGTCATCGACGCGTCCGACGTCGTGCTCGGCCGTCTCGCCACCCACGCCGCGGCGCTCCTGCGCGGCAAGCACAAGGCCACCTTCGCGCCGCACATGGACATGGGCGACTTCGTCATCATCGTCAACGCGGAGAAGGTCGCCCTCACCGGCCAGAAGCTCCTCCAGAAGAAGGCCTACCGCCACTCCGGCTACCCGGGCGGCCTCTCGGCCACCACGTACGCCGAGCTCCTCGAGAAGAACCCGGTCCGCGCCGTCGAGAAGGCCATCCGCGGCATGCTCCCCAAGAACTCCCTCGGCCGCGCCCAGCTGCGCAAGCTGAAGGTCTACACGGGATCCGAGCACCCCCACGCGGCCCAGCAGCCGCAGGCGTACGCCTTCACCCAGGTCGCCCAGTAGGCTCCGGCCCTCCCCGACATCCCAGACTTCGAAGACAAAGGATCACCTACACCGTGGCGAAGATCGCAGACCAGATCGACGTGGCTCCCGAGAGCTACTCCACCGAAAGCCCGGCCACCGAGGCGTCCACGACGCCCCGCGCCGTCCTCAACGTCTCCGGCGCAGCCGTGGGCCGACGCAAGCAGGCCATCGCCCGCGTGCGCCTCGTCCCCGGCAACGGCGGCATGACCGTCAACGCCCGCGAGTTCGCGGAGTACTTCCCCAACAAGCTGCACCAGCAGCTGATCACCGACCCCTTCAAGGTGCTCGACCTGATCGGCTCCTACGACGTGGTCGCCAAGATCACCGGCGGCGGCCCCTCCGGCCAGGCCGGCGCGCTGCGCCTCGCCATCGCCCGTGCCCTCAACGAGATCGACCGCGAGAACAACCGCGCGATCCTGAAGAAGGCGGGCTTCCTGACCCGCGACGCCCGCGTCATCGAGCGCAAGAAGGCCGGTCTCAAGAAGGCCCGCAAGGCGTCCCAGTTCTCGAAGCGCTAGTCGACGCGGCCTGACGGCCGCACGACCAGCAGCTCGAGAAGGGACTGCGCACCATGCCGCGCCTGTTCGGAACAGACGGCGTCCGTGGCCTCGCTAATCGCGAGGTCACGGCCGACCTGGCTCTCGGCCTCGCCCAGGCGGCCGCCCGTGTACTCGGAGCGGCCGCCCGGGCCGAGGGCCGTCGGCCCGTCGCCGTGCTCGCCCGCGACCCCCGCATCTCCGGTCAGTTCATCGGAGCCGCGGTCGCGGCGGGTCTCGCGAGCGCTGGAGTCGACGTGCTCGACGCCGGCGTCATCCCGACGCCCGCCACCGCCTACCTCATCGCCGACGAGAACGCCGACTTCGGCGTGATGATCTCGGCCTCGCACAACCCCGCCGCCGACAACGGCATCAAGTTCTTCGCCGCCGGCGGACGCAAGCTCCCGGACGAGCTCGAGAACCGCATCGAAGCGGCCCTCGGAGTCCCCCCGCTCACGCCGACCGGAGCCGACGTCGGCCGCATCACCCGCTTCTCCGACGCGGAGGACCGTTACGTCCTTCACCTGCTCGGATCCCTCGAGGGCACCCGTCTCGACGGCCTGCACGTGGTCATCGACTGCGCGCACGGCGCCGCCGCCGGCATCTCGCCCCAAGTGTTCACCGACGCCGGAGCGACCGTCACCGTCATCGGCAACGACCCCGACGGCCTCAACATCAACGACGGAGTGGGCTCCACCCACCTCGACAACGTCGCCGACGCCGTCCGCGCGGCCGGCGCCGACATCGGCATCGCCCACGACGGCGACGCCGACCGCTGCCTCGCAGTGGACGCCCAGGGCCGCATCGTCGACGGCGACCAGATCATGGCGATCCTCGCGACAGCCATGGCCCGCCGCGGCGCCCTCCGCGACGACGTCCTCGTGGCCACCGTCATGAGCAACCTCGGCCTCAAGCTCGCCATGCGCGCCGCCGGCATCCGCGTCATCGAGACCGCGGTCGGCGACCGCTACGTCCTCGAGGCGATGAACGACGGCGGCTACTCGCTCGGCGGGGAGCAGTCCGGCCACGTCATCATGAGCCGCTACGCCACCACCGGCGACGGCGTGCTCACCGGCCTCCAGCTCGCGGCCGAGATGGCCCGGACCGGACGCACGATCGCCGACCTGGCCGCCGTCATGTCCGTCTTCCCGCAGACCCTCCTCAACGTGCGCGGCGTCGACCGCGAGGGCGTCCGCGACGACGAGGTCATCGCCTCCGCCGTCGCCGACGCCACCGCCGAGCTCGGCAGCGACGGCCGTGTGCTCCTGCGCCCCTCCGGCACGGAGCCGATGGTGCGCGTCATGGTCGAGGCGAAGACGCAGGAGACGGCCGACCGCCTCGCCGAATCGCTCGCCGCGGTCGTGCTCGAGCGGCTGCGTTCTTAAGGAGCCGCTCCCTGCGCGGCTCCTCGCGGTCGGCCTGGAGAGGTGGTCGCGATGGGTGGAGCGGGGTGCGTTCGCCGCGCGGGAATCGCTTGGCACGCGATTCCCACGACGGCTCGTGGGTTGGGCCGCTCCCTGCGCGGCTCCTCGCGGTCGGCCTGGAGAGGTGGTCGCGATGGGTGGAGCGGGGTGCGATCGCCGCGCGGGAATCGCTTGGCACGCGATTCCCACGACGGCTCGTGGGTTGGGCCGCTCCCTGCGCGGCTCCTCGCGGTCGGCTTGGGGAGGTGGTCGCGATGGGTGGAGCGGGGTGCGTTCGCCGCGGGTGAATCGCTTGGCACGCGATTCTCACGACGGCGGTGTTCGTTACGGGGGCCGCTCCCTGCGCGGCCCCTCGCGGTCGGATTCGCGAGGTGGTTGCGATGGGTGGAGCGGGGCGCGTTCGCCGCGGGTGAATCGCTTGGCACGCGATTCCCACGACGGCTGTGTTCGTTGCGGGGCCGCTCCCTGCGCGGCCCCTCGCGGTCGGCTTGTGGAGGTGGTCGCGCTGGGTTGAGCGGGTCGCGGTCGCCGCGCGTGAATCGCTTGGCACGCGATTCTCGCTGACGGCTGTGTTCGTTGGTGGGCTGCTACTTGCGCGGCCCCTCGCGGTCGGCTTCGCGAGGGGGTTGCGCGGGCGGAGCGTGTCGCGGTCGCCGCGCGGGAATCGCTTGGCACGCGATTCACGCGGACGGCTGTGTTCGTTGCGGGGCCGCTCCCTGCGCGGCCCCTCGCGGTCGGCTTGTGGAGGTGGTCGCGCTGGGTGGAGCGGGTTGCGGCCGCCGCGCGTGAATCGCTTGGCACGCGATTCCCGCCGACGGCTCGCGGGTGGTCCCGAGCCTGCACCGATCCTGCGGTGGAGGGGTTCGAGGAGGTCGGTGGCTGCGCGGTGCGCGCGGCGGCGAACAGCGACCGGGGGCGCGGTCAGATCTTGCGGAGGAGGACCGAGGAGACCGTGTGATCGGCCTGCTTGCGGAGGACCAGGCTCGCGCGGGAGCGGGTGGGGCGCACGTTCTGCAGCAGGTTCGGCTCGTTGATCGCGGCCCAGATGCTCCGCGCGCGCTCACGGGCCTCGTCCGGACTGAGCGCCGCGTAGCGGTGGAAGTAGGAGTTCGGATTCGCGAACGCGCCCTGCTGCAGGGTGAGGAAGCGCTCCTCGTACCAGCGCGCGATGTCGCTGGTCCGGGCGTCGACGTAGACGGTGAAGTCGAACAGGTCGCTGACCGCCAGGCCGTGACCGGGCACCGGCGGCTGCAGCACGTTCAGGCCCTCGACGATCAGCACGTCCGGCCGCCGCACGACGATCTCGGCGTCGGGGACGATGTCGTAGGAGAGGTGCGAGTAGAACGGCGCGCGCACCTCCGCGGCCCCGCCCTTCACCTCCGAGACGAAGCGCAGCAGCGCCCGCCGGTCGTACGACTCGGGGAAGCCCTTGCGGCTCATCAGACCGCGGCGCTCCAGCTCGCGGTTGGGCAGCAGGAAGCCGTCGGTGGTCACCAGCTCGACGCGGGGCGTGTCCTCCCAGCGGGCGAGCAGCTCCCGCAGCAGGCGCGCGATCGTCGACTTGCCCACCGCGACCGACCCCGCGACGCCGATCACGAACGGAGTCGGCTGCGCGCGCTCCCCGAGGAACGTGCTCGTCGCGCGGTGCAGGTGCCGCGCGCCACCGGCGTACAGGCTCAGCAGGCGCGAGAGCGGCAGGTAGACCTCCGCGACCTCGGAGAGGCTCAGCCGGTCGCCCAGCCCCCGCAGCTGCACGACCTCGGTCTCCGTTAGCGGCAGCTCCGTGGTGCGGGCGAGCTCGGCCCAGTCGGAGCGGACGATCTCGACGAAGGGGGAGGGGTGCGCGTCGCGTGCGGGATCGCGAGGAGACGACGGCATGGGGACCGATCCTAGCGTCCGCCCCGCCGGGTGCCCGACGCCGCGGGAGGCGCCTCCGCGCCGCTTAGAATCGAGCGCATGTGTGGAATCGTTGGATACGTCGGTGAGCGCGACAGCCTGGCCGTGCTGCTCGGGGGCCTGAAGCGTCTGGAGTACCGCGGCTACGACTCGGCCGGCGTGGCCGTGATCGACGCCGACGGGCAGCTCGACAGCCGCAAGCGCTCGGGCAAGCTCAGCGTCCTCGTCGACGACCTCGAAGCGCACCCGCTGGCCGAGGGCACCACGGGCATCGGCCACACCCGCTGGGCGACGCACGGCGGCCCGACCGACCGCAACGCCCACCCCCACCTCGCGGACGAGGGCAGGCTCGCCGTCATCCACAACGGCATCATCGAGAACTTCCAGCCGCTCAAGGAGCAGCTGCTCGCCGAGGGCGCTGTCTTCGAGAGCGAGACCGACACCGAGGTCGCCGCGCACCTGATCGCCCGCGAGTACCGCCGCACCGGCGACCTCGTGCTCGCCTTCCAGGCCGTCGTCGCGCACCTCGAGGGCGCGTTCACCCTGCTCGCCCTGCACCAGGACCAGCCCGGCGTGGTCGTCGGCGCGCGCCGCAACTCGCCGCTCGTGATCGGCCTGGGCGACGGGGAGAACTTCCTCGGCTCCGACGTCGCGGCGTTCGTCGAGTTCACCCGCCGCGCGGTCGCCATCGGCCAGGACCAGATCGTCACGATCACCCCGGAGCTCGTCACGGTGACCGACTTCTTCGGCAACCCCGTCGAGACCGAGCCGTTCGAGATCGCCTGGGACGCGTCGGCGTCCGAGAAGGGCGGCTGGTCGAGCTTCATGGCGAAGGAGATCACCGAGGGCCCCGAGGCCGTCGCGAACACGCTCCGCGGCCGCATCCACGAGGGCGCGATCACGCTGCCCGAGCTCGACGCGCTCGGTCCGGTGCTGACGGAGATCGACCGCATCACGATCATCGCCTGCGGCACGGCCGCCTACTCGGGCATGGTCGCCAAGTACGCGATCGAGAAATGGGCGCGCGTCCCCGTCGAGGTCGAGCTCAGCCACGAGTTCCGCTACCGCGACCCGGTGCTCACCCCGCGCACCCTCGTCGTCTCGATCAGCCAGTCCGGTGAGACGATGGACACGCTGATGGCGGTCAAGTACGCCCGCGAGCACGGCGCCAAGACGCTCTCGGTCTGCAACACCCAGGGCGCGACGATCCCACGCGAGTCGGACGCCGTGCTCTACACGCACGCGGGCCCGGAGGTGGCGGTCGCCTCGACCAAGGCCTTCGTCGCCCAGATCGCGGCGCTCTACCTCTTCGGGCTGCACCTGGCCGCGGTGCGCGGTGCCGCCTCCACCGAGCTCGTCGCCTCGCAGGCGGCTCAGCTCGCCGCGATCCCGGAGAAGCTCTCCCGCGTGCTCGACGCCTCCGACGACATCGCCCAGCTGGCCGGCTGGATGGCCGACACCCGTGCGGTGCTGTTCCTCGGCCGCCACGTCGGCTACCCGGTGGCGCTCGAGGGCGCGCTGAAGCTCAAGGAGCTCGCCTACATCCACGCCGAGGGCTTCGCGGCGGGCGAGCTCAAGCACGGCCCGATCGCACTGATCGAGCCTGGCCAGGTCGTCTTCGTGATCGTGCCGAGCCCGAGCGAGTCGTACGAGCTGCAGCGCAAGGTGATCTCGAACATCCAGGAGATCAAGGCCCGCGGCGCCCGCGTCATCGCGATCGCGGAGCAGGGCGACACGGCCGCGATCCAGATCGCCGACGAGGTCGTGCCGATCCCGCTCGCCGACCCGCTGTTCGAGCCGCTGCTCGCCGTCACCCCGTTGCAGATGTTCGCGATGGAGCTCGCCGCCGCCAAGGGCCTCGACGTCGACCAGCCGCGCAATCTCGCCAAGTCGGTCACGGTCGAGTGATCGAGCCGTGATCGTGGGGATCGGGGTGGACGTCGTGGACCTCGCGCGCTTCGAGCGCTCGCTGACGCGCACGCCCCGGCTCCGCGACCGGCTGTTCGCCGAGAGCGAACGCTCGCTCCCCGTCGCCTCGCTGGCGGGCCGCTTCGCCGCCAAGGAGGCGCTGATCAAGGCGCTCGGCGACTCCGTGGGCGCCCGCTGGCACGACATGGTCGTCGAGCGGGACGAGCACGGGAATCCGTCCTTCGCGCTGCACGGCCCGGCCCGGGCGGCCGCGGAGGCGCGCGGGATCACGCGCGTGCACCTCTCGATGACGCACGACGCGGGCGTGGCCTGCGCGTTCGTGGTGGCAGAGTCGTGAGCGTCCCCGCGTCGTACCGAGAGGCGGTGATCGACGTCGACGCGATGGCGGCGAACGCCGCGCGTCTGCGCGAGCTCACCGGCGCCCGCCGGCTGATGGCCGTCGTCAAGGCCAACGGCTACGGGCACGGCGCCCTGGCCGCGGCGCAGGCGGCGCTCGACGGCGGCGCGGACGCCCTCGGCACCGCGGAGCTGCGGGAGGCCGTGGCCCTGCGCGAGGCAGGCGTCGTCGCTCCGATCCTCTGCTGGCTGCACGACCCCGGCGAGGACTTCGACGCGGCGCTCGAGCACTCGATCGACGTCGCCGTCTCCTCGGTCGACCAGCTCGACACGCTCGCGCAGTCGGCGGAGGACCGCGGCGTGCGCGCGGCCGTGCAGCTCAAGGTCGACACGGGCCTCAGTCGCAACGGCGCCGCGGAGGAGGAGTGGCCGCACCTGGCGGAGGCGCTCGCCCGTCACAGCGCTCGCGGCACCGTCCACCTCACCGGGCTGTTCTCGCACCTGTCCAACACCTCGCGCGAGGACGACCTCGCCCAGCTCGCGCTCCTCCGCCGCGCCGAGGCCGTGCTGGCGGCGCACGGGGTGCAGGCGCCGGTCCTGCACCTCGCGGCGACGGCGGCGGCGCTGCGCCTCCCGGAGGCCCGCCTCGACATGGTGCGCAGCGGCATCGCCCTCTACGGACTCTCGCCGTTCGAGGACGAGACCTCGCTCCAGCTCGGGCTCGTCCCGGCGATGACGCTGCAGGGCCGCGTCGCCGGCGTCCGCCCGGTGCCCCACGGGACCGGCGTGAGCTACGACTACACCTGGCGGGCCGAGGGCGGGACGACCCTCGCGCTCGTGCCGTTCGGCTACGCGGACGGCATCCCGCGGAGCGCCTCCGGCGTCGCGGAGGTCTCGATCGGCGGCCGCCGCCACCGGATCGCCGGGCGGGTCGCGATGGACCAGTTCGTCGTCGACGTGGGGGATGCGAGCGTCGCGACGGGCGACCCGGTGACGCTCTGGGGCGACCCGACGACCGGCGTCCCCTCGGTAGACGAGTGGGCGCGGTGGTGCGGCACCATCAACTACGAGCTGGTCACCCGGCTCGGGCCGCGGGTCCAGCGGCGGCTGCTGAGCGCGGCGGACGGCCGTGCCTGAGCGCTCCTGGTTCGCGGACCGCGTCGTCGAGGTCGCCGATCCGGAGGCCATGGCGGAGCTCGGCCGCGAGCTCGGCCGAGTGCTGCGCGCCGGCGACCTGCTGGTGCTGACCGGGCCGCTCGGCGCGGGCAAGACGACCTTCACGCGCGGGCTCGGCGAGGGCCTCGACGTGCGGGGTCCCGTGACGAGCCCCACCTTCGTGATCGCGCGGACGCACCCGCCGCTGCACGACGGGCCGCCGCTCGTGCACGTCGACGCCTACCGCGTGGGCTCGCCGGTCGAGCTCGACGACCTCGACCTCGATCTGGCGCGCTCGGTGGTCGTCGTGGAGTGGGGCGCCGGGATGCTGGACGGCGTCGCGGAGTCCTGGCTCGACGTGGTCATCGAGCGGCCGACCGCCGGCTCCGACGCCGAGGAGGGCGAGGAGCCGATCGAGCCGCGGACCGTCCGCTTCCGCGGCACCGGCTGGAGCTGAGCCCGCGGGTACCCTGGACGCGTGCTCCTCGCGATCGACACCTCCTCCGGAACCTCCGTCGCCGTCGTCGACTCCGCGGGCGCCGTGCGCTCGGAGCGCACCGAGACCGACACCATGCGCCACGCGGAGGTGGTCGGCCGGCTGATCCAGGAGGCGCTCGAGGCGGCCGACGTGGCTCCCGGGGGCATCGAGGCGGTCGCCGTGGGCATGGGCCCCGGCCCCTTCACCGGCCTCCGGGTCGGGATCGCCGCCGCCCGGGCCTTCGCGCTCGGCCGCGGCGTCCCCACCCTCCCCGTGGTCTCGCACGACGCGATCGCGCTCGCCGCGCTGCGGCACGGGCGCGCCGCGGGCTTCCTCGTCGTCACCGACGCCCGCCGCCGAGAGCTGTACTGGAGCGCCTACGACGGGCTCGACGACCAGGGCCTCCCCGTCCGTCTCGCCGGCCCGGGCCTGGACAAGCCGCCGGCCCTCCCGCATCCGGAGCTCCCGCGCCTGGAGGCCGAGACGGTCTCCGCCGGCGAGCTCGGAGTCGTGGCCGCCCGCCTGCGCGCGGCCGGTCGGCCCGGCGCCGCGGACGAGCCCCTCTACCTCCGCTCGCCCGACGTCACGCTGTCCGCCGGCCCCAAGCGGGTGACCGCATGAGCGAGGCCGTGCTCCGCGACGCGCAGGCGGACGACCTCGACGCTGTCATGGCGATCGAGGAGTCCGAGTTCGCCGGCGACGCCTGGTCGCGCGGGATGATGGCGGAGGAGATCCGGAGCCGTCACACCCGGTACCTGGTCGCCGAGCAGGACGGCGAGGTGGTCGGCTACGCCGGGCTCCTCTGCCCCGTCGGCGCCCACGAGGGCGACGTGCAGACGATCGCGGTCGTCGCCCGGGTCCGCCGCACCGGCCTCGGCCGCCGACTGCTGCGCGCGCTCCTCGAGGCGGCCGGCGAACGCGGCGCCCGCGAGGTCTTCCTCGAGGTCCGCGCCGACAACCCCGCCGCGCAGACCCTCTACCGCTCGGAGGGCTTCGAGGAGATCGGCGTCCGCCCCGCCTACTACCAGCCCGACGGAGTGGACGCGATCGTGATGCGCCTGCCGCCGACCCCGACCCAGGAGACCCCGTGAGCACCGGACCCCTCGTCCTCGGCATCGAGACCAGCTGCGACGAGACGGGGATCGGCATCGTCCGCGGCACGACGCTGCTCTCAAACACCATCGCCTCCTCGATGGAGGAGCACGCCCGCTACGGCGGCGTCGTGCCCGAGGTGGCCGCCCGGGCGCACCTGGAGGCGCTCGAGCCCGCCCTGCACGCGGCGCTCTCCGAGGCCGGTGTCGCGCTCGGCGACCTGGACGCGATCGCGGTCACCAGCGGACCGGGACTCTCGGGCGCCCTCATGGTCGGCGTCGGAGCGGCGAAGGCGCTCGCCGTCTCGCTCGGCCTGCCGCTCTACGCCGTGAACCACCTCGTCGGCCACGTGGGAGCCGATGTCCTCCGTGCAGACGGCAGCGAGGGCAGCCCCGTCGAGGTGCCGACGATCGCGCTGCTGGTCTCGGGCGGGCACACCTCGCTCCTGCACGTGCGCGATCTGGTGTCGGACGTCGAGCTGCTCGGCGAGACCATCGACGACGCCGCCGGCGAGGCCTTCGACAAGGTGGCGCGAGTCCTGGGCCTGCCCTATCCGGGCGGACCGCAGATCGACCGGGTGGCGGCGGACGGGGACCCGAAGGCGATCCGCTTCCCCCGCGGGCTCAGCCTGCCGAAGGACCTCGAGCGCCACCGCTACGACTTCTCGTTCTCAGGGCTGAAGACCGCGGTCGCCCGCTGGGTCGAGAAGCGCCAGGACGCGGGGGAGGAGGTGCCCGTGGCCGACGTCGCGGCGAGCTTCCGCGAGGCGGTCGCCGACGTCCTGCTCACGAAGGCGCTCGCCGCCTGCCGCGACCGGGGCGTGCCGCGCCTCCTGCTCGGCGGCGGCGTGGTCGCCAACGCCCGGGTGCGCGCGCTGGCGGAGGAGCGGTGCGCGGCCGCGGGAGTGACCCTCCGGATCCCGGCGCTCTCGCTCTGCACCGACAACGGCGCGATGATCGCCGCACTGGCGGCGCAGCTGATCGAGGCGGGGCATCCGCCGTCGGGGCTCGGCTTCGGGGCCGACTCGACCCTCCCGGTCACCGAGATCCAGGTCCGCTGAGGCCTCTACCGGGCGGCGGCCGGGCCGCGCAAGCGCCGTCCAGCTTTTTGACAGGCGGATCGTGCCACTGCCACTCTTGGCCGCATCCGCTCGTTCCTGACCCTGGGGGATTCCATGACCACTCCGTACACGCCCGCGTCCGACCGCTACAACATCCTGGCGATCATCGGCTTCATCGCCTCGTTCTTCGTCTCCATCGTGGGCATCGTGCTGGGCTTCATCGCCCTGTCGCAGATCAAGCGCACGGGGGAGAAGGGCCGCGGCCTCGCCCTCGCCGCCGTCATCATCGGCTTCGTCGCGATCATCATCACCATCATCTCGTTCGTCGCGCTCTTCTCGATCGCGGCGACCATGCCCTCGACCGGGTACTGATCGACACGCCTCCGAGGCTCGGGGGCGCCCGCACCACCAGGAGGACACCGTGACCGACGACACCGCGCCCGGACCGCAGACCGGACCGGCGCCCGCGCCGTTCGCCCCTCCGCTCGGCGAGCCGTCGGCGGCCTACCCGCCGCCGACGGCCGCCGCCGATCCCTACCCCGGTCTCCCGCCCCGCCGCCCGCCGATGAATCCGCTCGCGGTCGCGGCTCTGGTGTGCGGACTGCTGGGGCTGGCGCCCGCCGCCATCGTCCTCGGCCACATCGGCTTCGCCCAGGCCCGACGCTCCGGACAGCGCGGACGCGGTCTCGCGGTCGCCGGCTTCGTGCTGGGCTACCTCGCGATCGTCCTCGCGGTGATCGCCTACCTCGCCTGGACGGCCTTCGTCGGCGACCTGCGCGACGGCGGCTACCTGCCCGCGTGAGCGGACGGAACCCCTCCGCCGCCGCCCGGGTGCTGGCTAGACTCGCGCCATGAGCGACGACAGCACCCGTCCCGGCCCCGGCTCCGACGAGCAGCACGGCTCCGTCCCGGTCCCGCCGGCCCCGCCCGTCC
>NZ_PSTM01000018.1:0-68319 GCF_002930875.1 Rathayibacter sp. AY1A5
GCCGATGGTACTGCAGGGGGGACCCTGTGGGAGAGTAGGACACCGCCGGACACCATTCACGATGGCCACCCAGAAATGGGTGGCCATCGCTGTTTAACCACCACCTCGGATCCCCGCTGCTCACTGGAGCGCGGTGCGGGTTAGGGTGGTGCGACGGCTGCGGCCGTCCTCCCCGCCCTCGGGCGGGTCAACTCCACAGAGCATCACCACGACAGGCGAGGAACGCATGGACGACTCAGGATCCGACCGCAACGACCGGGACTCCGGACGTCGTGACGAGCGGGCGCCTCGCGCCGGCGGCGCCGGCCGCTCCTCGAACGATCGCGGCGGCTCGGGCGATTCCCGCCCCCGCCGCGACGGTGATGCTCGTCCTCCCTATCGTGGCGGTGGCGACTCCCGTCCGCAGCGTGATGGGGACTCCCGTCCTCCTTACCGTGGTGGTGGCGATTCCCGTCCGCAGCGTGATGGTGACTCCCGTCCTCCTTACCGTGGCGGTGGGGATTCGCGTCCGCAGCGTGATGGTGACTCGCGTCCTCCGTACCGTGGTGGTGGCGATTCCCGTCCGCAGCGTGATGGTGACTCGCGTCCTCCGTACCGTGGTGGTGGCGATTCCCGTCCGCAGCGTGATGGTGACTCGCGTCCTCCGTACCGTGGTGGTGGCGATTCCCGTCCGCAGCGTGATGGTGACTCCCGTCCTCCGTACCGTGGTGGTGGGGACTCCCGTCCGCAGCGTGATGGTGACTCCCGTCCTCCGTACCGTGGTGGTGGCGATTCCCGTCCGCAGCGTGATGGTGACTCCCGTCCTCCGTACCGTGGTGGTGGGGACTCCCGTCCGCAGCGCGACGGGGACTCCCGTCCTCCTTACCGTGGCGGTGGGGATTCCCGTCCGCAGCGGGACGGTGACTCGCGTCCTCCCTATCGCGGTGGCGACTCGCGTCCGCAGCGGGACGGTGACTCGCGTCCTCCCTATCGCGGTGGCGACTCGCGTCCCCAGCGTGACGGGGACTCCCGGCCTCCTTACCGTGGAGGTGGGGACTCGCGTCCGCAGCGGGATGGAGACTCCCGTCCTCCGTACCGCGGTGGTGGGGATTCGCGTCCGCAGCGTGACGGGGACTCCCGTCCTCCGTTCCGCGGTGGATCGCGCGACGGGGGAAGCAGGCCGTGGTCGGACGATCGTCGGGGCGGCGGAGACAGCCAGGGCGGCGGACGCGGACGCGAGGGCTTCGGCGGCGGACGCGGCGGCCCCCGCGAGGAGCCGGAGCTCACCGAGGAGGAGCGCGAGCGGCGCTCCCTCCAGTCGGTGCGCCCGCGCCACGACGACCCGGACCTTCCGGACGACGTGCAGGCCAAGGACCTCGACAAGGTCGCCCGCAACGAGCTGCGCACGCTCTCGAAGGACAACGCCGAATGGGTCGCCCGTCACCTGGTGATGGCCGGCCGCCTCCTCGAGGAGGACCCCGAGCTGGCGCACCGCCACGTGCTCTCGGCGGCCCGCCGCGCGGGACGCATCGCCGTTGTCCGCGAGTCGCTGGCCATCTCGGCGTACGCGACGGGCGACTTCGCCCTGGCGCTGCGCGAGCTGCGGACCTTCCGTCGGATCTCCGGCTCGGACGAGCAGGTGCCGCTGATGGTCGACTCCGAGCGCGGCGTCGGCCGACCCGACAAGGCGCTCGAGCTGGGACGGTCGATCGACCGCACCACGCTGAGTCCCGGCGCGCAGGTGTCGCTGGCCATCGCCATGTCCGGCGCCCGCCTCGACCTCGGGCAGGCGGAGCTCGCTCTCATGGAGCTCGAGATCCCGCAGCTGGACCCGGACCGCGCGTTCTCGTACAGCCCGGATCTCTTCGCCGCCTACTCGCTCGTCCTCGAGGAGGTCGGCCGCTCCGAGGAGGCGGCCGAGTGGCAGCGTCGCGCCGACATCGCGGCGCAGGCCGTCTTCGCGGCCGAGAGCGGCGGTGACGACGAGACGATCGAGGTGATCGAGGAGGAGCACGAGTCGGCCGACGCCACGTCCGCTCCCGATCGCGCCGAGGAAGGGACCGCGGTCGACGACGCGGACGACTACCTGGACGACGAGGACGGCCCGACCGCCGTCGACGACGCGGACGAGGACGAGGTCCACCGGACTGAGTCCGAGGAGATCGACGACGACGACGACGCGGACGCGGACGACGCCGATGCGAGCGCTGACGCCGAGGCCGACCTCGTCGACACGGACGAGCCGACCTTCGCAGACGAGTCCCTCGAGTCCGACGATCTCGCCGAGACGGACCCGGATAAGGCTCTCGACTCGGCGGAGCCGACCGCCGACGAGTCGGTCGAGCCCGCCGACGCCGCTGAGACGGCCGGCTCCCCGGACGCCCGCGAGACCGACGAGTCCGCCGAGCCCGCGGACAGCGGCGAGCCCATCGACTCCGACGAGCCGACCGACACCGAGGAGCCGACCGACTCCGACGAGCCGACCGACTCCGCGGACACCGACGAGCCCGCCGACACCACCGAGCCCGCCGAGCCCACCGACGTCGACGAGTCCGTCACTACCGACGAGCCCGTCACGACGACCCGCCGCACCAGGCCCGCCGACACCACCGAGGAGGACGCCGATGTTCCGCAGCAGCAGGACTGAGCCCACCCCGCTCGACGGCCGCGACTCCGTCCTGGCCGACCTCGACGGGGTCGTCTACAAGGGTGCCGACGCGATCCCCTTCGCGGTGGAGAGCCTCAACCGCGCGGCCGAGACGCTGCGGGTCGGCTACATCACCAACAACGCCTCCCGCACGGACGCCTCCGTCGCCGGGCACCTCTCCGAGCTGGGGCTGAGCGTCCGGCCCGAGGACGTCGTCACCTCCCCGCAGGCGGCGGTCGTGCTGCTCGCCGACCTGGTCCCGGCCGGCTCGACGATCCTCGTCGTCGGGGCGGAGGGCCTCACCTCCGAGGTCGAGCGCGCCGGGTTCACCGTGACGCGCAGCGCGGAGGACTCGCCGGCGGCGGTCATCCAGGGCTTCGCGCCCACGGTCGGCTGGGAGCAGCTGGCCGAGGCCTCGTTCGCGCTCCACACGGGGATCCCGTGGGTCGCGACGAACACCGACTGGACGATCCCCGTCGCGCGCGGCATCGCCCCGGGCAACGGGACCCTCGTCTCGGCCGTGCACACCGCGGTCGGCCGGCTCCCGGTCGTCGCGGGCAAGCCCGAGCGGGCCATCTTCGACGCGGCGACCGCGCGCTTCGGCTCGACGAACCCGCTGTTCCTCGGCGACCGGCTCGACACCGACATCGCCGGCGCGAACGGCGCCGACATGGAGAGCGCCCATGTGCTCACCGGGATCGACCGGGCCAAGCAGCTCCTCGCCGCGGAGCCCAAGCTCCGGCCGACGTACATCCTCGGCGACCTTCGCGAGCTGCACCTGCCCTACCCGGCGACGACGGTCTCGCGGAACGGCACGCACGCCGTCCGCGGCGCCAAGGTCCGCCTCGACGGTGACTCCGTGGTGATCGTGGACGCCGGCGACGACGCGACCGATCTGCTCCGGGCCGCCTGCTCGGTGATCTGGTCGTCCGGCCGCGCGATCTACGGCCTCGACGTGCCGGAGTCGCTCTACAGCTGAGCCTGCTCGGCGGGCTCCCGGCGTCCCTCGCGGCGCAGGAGCCCGTCGAGCCGGCCGGCCAGACCGACCGCGACGATCGCGATCAGCGCGGCGTACGAGAAGGTCGCGGCGAAGACCCCGGTCCCGGCCCCGATCAGCCCGGTGACCGCCGCCGCGAGGAGGCCCGTCAGCGCGAGGGAGACCGAGGCGCCGGTCGAGTCGGCGATCTGCAGGGCCGAGCTGTTGAAGCCCTCCCGGCCCGGAGCGGAGAGCGCGAGCGTCATCGTCCCCATCCGCGGGAACATCGTGCCCATGCCGCCGCCGGCCAGGAACCAGCCCACGCCCGCGACGATCGGGCTGAGGGCGAGCACCGTGACGAGCAGCACGACTCCGATGCCGGCGAGCACGAGCGACGTGCCGAGCCGCATCGCTCCGCCGTGGCTGAGGCGGGTACCCGGGCGTCCCTGGATGTTCGAGCCGAGAGCCCAGGAGACGGCGCCCGCGGTGAGCATGGCGCCCGAGAGCCAGGGCGGCAGGCCGTACTGCTCCGAGAGCAGCAGCGGCAGGTAGACCTCGGTGCCGAAGAACGCCGCGGCGACGAGGGCGCGGAGGAGGATCACCGACGGCAGGACGCCCCGAGCGCGCAGCGTGCCGTCGGGCAGGAGCGCGCGAACCGCCACGACCACGACCACCACGGCGGCCGCGGCCAGGAGCCCGGCGAGATCGGGCGCGAGCTCGGCGCTCGTGCTCAGCACGACGACTCCGGCCGAGACGACCACGGCGCGGGCGATGCGGCCCACTGCCCGGCGATCGAAGGGGAGGCGCTCGCGCGGCTCGAGCGAGCGGAGCGTCGGCGCGATCGCGGCGCTCGCGAGGGCCACCAGGGCGACGACTCCGAAGAAGACCCAGTGCCAGCTCGCGAGCTCGGCGACGACTCCGGCCACCAGCGGCCCCACCAGCGACGGCACGACCCAGGCCGCGGCGAAGGCGCCGAAGATCCTCGGATGCAGCTGGCTCGGGTAGACCCGCGCGACGAGCACGTAGAGGGTGACGGTGATCCCTCCGCTGCCCAGCCCCTGCAGCAGGCGGGCCGCCACGAAGACCGGCATCGCCTGCGCGGCGCCCGCGGCGACGAGACCCAGGGTGAAGAGCAGGATCGCGACCACGAGCGACGGCGTCGGGCCGCGGCGGTCGGCCGAGGAGCCGGCCGCGACCATCCCGACCACGGCGGCGGCGAGCGTCGCCGCGAAGGCCAGGGGGTAGAGGGCGCGACCGTCGAGGTCGGCGCTGACGATCGGCATGATCGTCGTCACGGCGAGCGACTCGAACGCGCAGAGGAAGACGAGGCTCGTCGTTCCGATGGTCGTCAGGAGGAGGGGAGCCGAGGTGATGCCGCGGCGATCACGAGAACGCACCTGCTCAACAGTACGCCGAGCGCAGAGCCGGTCAGCGGTAGACGGCCCAGTCGTCCTTCGCGAGCACCGTCGGGGTGCCCTCGATCTCGACCAGCCAGCCGCGGTCGTCGCGCTCGAGGTAGCGCCCCTGCACGATCTCGGGGGCCCAGCCGCCGTCGCGGGACGAGATCCAGCGGACGAAGCGGACGGTGCCTCCGCGCCGGAACAGTGTGCCGTTGTGGTCGCTCATGCGGGGATCTTCTTCACGGAGAGGTCGTCGGGCGACGAGG
The DNA here is from genome assembly GCF_002930875.1 of Rathayibacter sp. AY1A5. Lineage (NCBI taxonomy): Bacteria > Bacillati > Actinomycetota > Actinomycetes > Micrococcales > Microbacteriaceae > Rathayibacter > Rathayibacter sp. AY1A5. The sequence goes on from NZ_PSTM01000018.1 coordinate 5,269, forward strand.
TTTCGGGGAGGAGGTGGAGGCCGAGGCGGCCGTTCGAGGCGTTCGAGAGCTCGCGCAGCCAGTGCGGGTTCAGCTCGATCGCGGCGGTGCCGTCGTACTCGTAGCGGGTGGGGATGCCGGGGTGGAGCCACAGTTCGGACCGGCGGCCCTCGGCGTCCTCGATCGTCAGGAGGAAGCCCTCGCCGCGGCGGAACCGCGAGGTGATCACGGTCTGGAGGTGGGCCAGGGCGCGGTCCTCGAAGGAGTGCGAGCTGGCGGGTGCGCCGTAGAGCAGTCGTCCCATCGCGCGCACCTCCTCACCGTCGGCGGCGCACGGAAGGCGTGCCGCACCGTCGACACTAGGTATTGCTAAGTCGGTTGACTAACAGTCTCGGCGCCGACTGCGCTTTCGGGACACACGCCGTCCGATCGCCGGAGAAGTGGTTCGATGGGGGCAGCGAGTTCCCGTCCGGGGCGCCTGCCGCTCGGAAGGTGCACCTCGATGGACGCTCGGCCAGACCTGTTCGCTCTGCTCGCGCGATTGCGCACGGCGGAGCGCGACTACGACGGCCGCGTGGAGCGCCGCCTGGGCATCGGCGCCACGGATCTCGCGGCCCTGCGGCTGATCGGGGTCGGGGAGCGGCGCGACGAGATCGTCCGCGCCGTCGACCTGTCCGCGGCCCTGCCGATCACGACGGCGGCCGTCTCCCTCCTCGTCGACCGCCTCGCCCGCGCCGGCTACGTGAACCGCACTCCCGACCCGTCCGACGGCCGCGGCCGCATCCTCTGCCTGACGGAGCGCGCGCAGAAGGCCATCGTCGGCACCGACGACCCGACCTACGAGCAGATCCGCGCGATGGTCGCGAAGGTGCCCGAGTCGGAGGCCGCGACCGTCGCGGTGCTGCTCGACGGCCTCAGCCGCATCCTCGAGGGGCAGCCGCCGCCCGAGCTCGTCGACTGATCAGCTCTGCAGGGTGGCGCTCGGCGACTCGCCGAACCGCTCCGCGTAGGCCGCGCTGAAGCGGCCCGCGTTCCCGAAGCCCCAGTGCCGGGCGACGGCGGCGACCGTCGTCCCGTGGGGCGGGCTCGCCGCCAGCTCCACTCGGGCGCGGTCGAGCCGCACCAGGCGCAGGTAGGCGATCGGGCGCATCCCGAGCACCCGCTGGAACGCGGACTGCAGGCCCCGAACGGTCAGGCCCGACGCCGCCGCCATCTCGGCCGGGCCGATCGGCTCGCTGCAGTGGGCGTGCACGTACTCGACGGCCGTGCGGACCCGCGCGTTCCGGGGTGCGAGGAGCTCGGGCGGGACCGGAGCGGACTCCGGAGGGTAGAGGTCGAGCAGCGCGGAGGCCGTGGCGCGGGTGAGCTCGTCCCAGAGCAGCGGCTCGACGCGCTCGCTGCGCAGCGCGCGGGCGGAGTCGGCGACGGCCGTGCGCCAGCGGCGGATCGCCGCGGCGTCGGGGCGGTGCTCGGAGTCGAAGACGAGGGACCCGACGAGGCCCCGCTCGGCGGCGACCCGGTCGACCACTCCCCGGTCGAGGTGCACCAGGCGCTGGTCGAAGTCGACGTAGTCGAAGGCGAACGGCCGGCCGACGGGGAAGAGGACGGGACGGTTCTCCTCCATCGCGATCGAGGCGCGGCCGACGTCGATCCGGCCGGAGCCGCCCACGATCCACTGCACGACGACGTCGTCCGAGTCGCCCACGCCGCCCGCGAGGCGCCCGGACATCCGCGAGGTGCGGAGGGTCATCCCGCCGTCGCCGATGGCCGCGTAGCGGTAGCTGAAGTCGGCCGCGGTGGTGGCGGCGCGCCACTCGTCGCCGTTGTAGAGCCGCGCGAGGCTGTGCCGCGCCTCGTCCGGATCCTCGCCGCGGGCCTCCAGCCGGACGCGAGGGTGGTGATCGTCCACAGGTCGTTCCGGTGCCTCAGCGCGTGAGGCGCTCGATGAGCTCGCGGTAGCGCGCGGCCGTGCGCTCGACGATCTCGGACGGGAGGGTCGGCGGGAGGCCCTGGCCGTCCCAGTTGTCGGAGAGCCAGTCGCGCACGATCTGCTTGTCGAACGAGCGGCCGCGGATGCCGGCGTCGTAGTCGTCGGCGTCCCAGTAGCGGGAGGAGTCGCTCGTGAGGACCTCGTCGCCGAGGGTGACGACTCCGGTCCCGCGGTCGACCCCGAACTCGAACTTCGTGTCGGCCAGCAGCACGCCGCGGGCCAGGGCGATGGTGGACGCCTCGCGGAAGACGGCGAGCGAGAGGGTGCGCAGCGCCTCCGCGGCCTCCTCCCCGACGATCTCGACCGTGCGCTCGAAGGTGATGTTCTCGTCGTGCTCGCCCTGCGGGGCCTTCCACGCGGGGGTGTAGATCGGCTCGGGGAGCGCGTCGCCGTCGTGGAGGCCCTCGGGGAGCGGGACGCCGCAGACGGAGCCCGTCTCCCGGTACTCCTTCCAGCCGCTGCCGGAGAGGTAGCCGCGCACGACGCACTCGATCGGGAACATGTCGAGCGTCTTCACCAGCATCGACCGGCCGCGGACCGCCTCGGGGATGTCGCCCGGGATCAGGTGGTTGGGGACGTCGGAGAGCTGCGCGAACCACCAGAGGGAGAGCGTGGTCAGCAGCTCGCCCTTGCCGGGGATCCCGGGCTCGAGGACCGCGTCGTACGCGCTGACCCGGTCGCTGGCGACGACGAGCATGCGGTCGGCGCCGAGCACGGGGTCGGCGTCGTCGGGGGTGTAGAGGTCGCGCACCTTGCCGGAGTAGGCGTGCTGCCAGCCGGGCAGCGGCGCCGTGGTGTCGAAGGACAGGGAGTCGTCGCGGGTCACCGCACCATTCTCCCCGATCCGGGGGGCTCCGCGGCTCCTGAAGACCTCCTGTGTCCTGGCGGATCGGGGCTGTCAAGCACGCGCGGCCGCCGATCCCGCGCGCCTAGCGTCGAGACATGACCTCGCAGAACGACCAGACTCCGCAGAACGACCAGTACACGTTCCAAGACCCGACCGCGATGTTCGCCGACATCGACACGGAGGCCCAGTACCAGGAGGGCTCCGGCCTCGACTCGAAGATGGACGACCCCGCCGACCGCGGCGAGTCGACCTACCGCGGCTCCGGCCGCCTGACCGGGCGCAGGGCGCTCGTCACCGGAGGCGACTCGGGCATCGGCGCGGCCGTCGCCATCGCCTACGCCCGCGAGGGCGCCGACGTCGCGATCGTCTACCTCCCCGAGGAGGAGTCGGACGCGAAGAAGGTCGTCGCGCTGATCGAGGAGGCCGGACGCACCGCCGTCGCCATCCCCGGTGACATCACCGACCACGACTTCGCGGTGGGCGCCGTCGCGAAGGCCGTCGAGGGCCTGGGCGGACTCGACATCCTCGTCAACAACGCGGGCAAGCAGCAGCACGTCGAGGACTTCCTCGAGCTCTCGGACGAGCAGTTCGACGAGACCTTCAAGACCAACGTCTACGCGATGTTCTGGATGACGAAGGCGGCCGTGCCGCACCTCGCCCCGGGCTCCGCGATCATCAGCACCTCGTCGATCCAGGCCTACCAGCCGTCGCCGATGCTGGTCGACTACGCCAGCACGAAGGCCACGATCAACACGTTCTCGAAGGCGCTCGCGCAGCAGCTCGCGCCCAAGGGGATCCGCGTGAACGTCGTCGCCCCGGGCCCGATCTGGACGCCGCTGCAGACCGCGGGCGGCCAGCCGTCCGACAAGCTGCCCGAGGTCGGCTCGCAGACGCCGCTCGGACGCTGGGGTCAGCCGGCCGAGCTCGCTCCCGCCTACGTGTTCCTCGCCTCCCCGGAATCGAGCTACGTCGTCGGCGAGACGCTGCACGTCAACGGCGGCATGCCCACGCCGTAACACTCGGCGCTCACGGCGGGCCCGGTCGCGGAGCGGAGGAACCTCTTCCGCGCTGTGGCGGGGCCCGCCGTTTTGGTTGTCGTAACAATCGACTGCTGTGCAGGTTCGTGCGCGAGAGTCGGTGCATGACCGATTCCCTGCCGATCCTCGACCTGTCCCGCCTCGACCGGGGGGAGGCGGAGGCCGCCGCCTTCCGCCGCGACCTCCGGGAGACCACTCACGACGTGGGCTTCTTCTACCTCGTCGGCCACGGCGTGCCCCAGGACCTCCTCGACGACGTCGTCGCCGCCTCCCGCCGCTTCTTCGACCTGCCGGAGGAGGACAAGCTCGCGATCGAGAACACCCTCAGCCCGCAGTTCCGCGGCTACACCCGCTTCGGCGCCGAGCTCACCAACGGCGACGTCGACTACCGCGAGCAGGTCGACATCGGCATCGACCGACCGGCCGTTCCCGCCGGGCCCGGCGTCGCCGACTACGAGCGCCTCGAGGGGCCGAACCTCTGGCCCGAGGCGCTGCCGGAGTTCCGCGAGGTCTTCGAGCGCTGGCACGCGGAGCTCGCCGCGGTCGCGATCCGGCTGCTGCGCACCTGGGCCGTCGCGCTCGACGCCCCGGAGGACGTGTTCGACGAGGCGTTCGCCGAGCGGCCGTTCTCGCTGGTGAAGGTCGTCCGCTACCCGGGCACCTCCGACCCGGAGCCCAAGCAGGGCGTGGGCGCGCACCGCGACGGCGGCGTGCTGACGCTGCTGCTGGTCGAGCCCGGCAAGGGCGGCCTGCAGGTCGAGCACGACGGCTCGTGGATCGAGGCACCCGCGATGGAGGGCGCGTTCGTCGTCAACATCGGCGAGATGCTGGAGCTCGCCACGGGCGGCTACCTCAAGGCGACGCTGCACCGCGTGATCTCGCCGCTGATCGGAACGGACCGGATCTCGATCCCGTTCTTCTTCAATCCCGCGCTCTCGGCCACCATGCCCTCGCTCCCGCTGCCCGAGGAGCTCAAGTCCGGCCTCTCGGTCGACCCGACGAACGCGCCGATCCTCGAGACCTACGGCGAGAACGCGCTGCGCTACCGCCTCCGGGCCCACCCGAACGTGGCGGCCGTCCACCACGCGGACCTGCTCGCTCCCACCGTCTGACCCGGGAACGACGAAGGGCCCCCTCCCGCGCGAGCGCAGGAGGGGGCCCTTCGTCGTCAGTGCGTCAGCAGCGCGCGGCGGCCACGGGGACCGTCGCGGTGAACGCGGGCTGGCCGGTCGCCGATCCGGTCACCGTCACCGTGCCGGCCGGCATCGAGGCCAGGCGGGTGGTGAAGGCGGCGGAGGCGGACGATCCGGGTGCGACCGCGGTGAACGACTTCGAGCCGTAGGCCGAGGTGATCGTGACGTCCGCGGCAGCGGTGTCGGTGTTCTTCACGGTCGCGGTGAGCACGATCTTGCCGGCGACGCAGCGCGTGGCGACGGCGGGGACGAGCTCGAGGGTGTCCAGCGGGACGGCGGCCGAGACCGACGTGCGCACCAGCTTGTCCGCGTACCCGGTGTAGGAGGCCGTGACGCCGGTCACGCCCGCCGGGACCGAGACGCTCGCCGAGCCGCCGGAGAGCAAGACGGTCGAGGTCCACGAGCCGCCGGTGAAGGTGACCGAGCCGACGACGTCGCCCCTGTCGGCCGCCGCGACCGTCGCCGTGACCGTGCGGCCGTCGGCGGTGAGGGTCGTGGTGGAGTCGACGGCGGTGACGCCGGTCCAGTTCTTCATGGCGGTGAGGACCGTCTGCGGGACGCTCACGAACGCACCGTGCCGCGGGCTGGCCGGGAGGCCGGCGCGGCTCTTGGGCGAGACGTTCCAGTCGGCCGACTGCGAGAGGCGGTTCGTCTGCGAGCTGCCGGTGATGGCCGCTCCAGAGGTGAGGAAGGCCTTGTAGCCGCCGTCGCCGTAGTTGTCGACGAGGAAGGCGTAGCCGTCGCCCGTGCCGGTGGTGTCGTTCGGGTCGCCCGCGTTCAGCTTGATGATCTCGGGTCCCTCACCGGCCTGGCCGGTCTCGAGCGAGGTCATCCGGGTGTCGGTGAGCTGCCACGTGGTGTTCGGGTCGGCGCTCCAGTTCGAGGAGGTCGTCCCGGCGGTCAGGACCTTCGACTTCTCGAGGAAGATGTCCTTCCCGGCCTCGAGGGTTCCGGCGGCGCCGCCCTCCTCGTTCTTGGTGAAGCGGTAGTAGTAGTCGCCGATCTTCGTGATCGTCGAGTCGATCCGCGCGTAGCCGGTGTCCTGCCAGGTGGCGGGAGGAGCGGTGAAGGTGCGGAAGTCGCGGGTGATCACGGAGAAGACGCGGGAGTAGAGCTTGTCGTTGTTGGTCTTCGTCGCGTCGGAGTAGAGGCGCGAGGAGAAGAACACGACGTAGGACTGCAGGGCGTCGTCCCAGTACGCCTCGGGCGCCCAGGTCATTCCGGCGGCCGGCTGGTTCACCGTGATGCCGGTGTCGGCGCCGTTGGTGCGTGTCCACTGCACCAGGTCGGTCGACTCCCAGACCTCGATCTTCAGGCTGCCCTTGGACTGGGCGTCGCCCCAGCCGGTGCCGCAGGAGATGCAGAGGTCGGTGGCGACCATGTAGTACTTGTCGCCGTTGTGCGAGCGGAGGATGAACGGGTCGCGCAGGCCCTTCGTGTCGGTCGTCGAGGTGATGACCGCCTTGCCGCCGTTGACCGGCGAGAAGGTGAAGAAGTCGTTGCCCGAGGTCGCGGCCTGGTAGATCTTCTCGTCGCCGTCCGACTTGAAGTACGCCGAGGCGTAGCCCGTGTCGGGAGCGGTGCGGCCGAGCTCGGCGACCGTCAGCGTGAAGGCGCGCGTCTCGGCGACGCCGTTGAGGGTGGCCGTCGCGGTGAGGGTGACGGTCCTGTCTCCGGAGCCGTAGGCCGGCCGGGTGACGACGCCGCCGCCGCGGTAGGGGTCGGCCGCGCCGACCGCCGGAGCCGCGTAGGAGGTGTTCGTCGGAGTGACGAGGGCCGGGTCCGAGGAGGTCCAGGTGATGTCGGTGCCGTTACGGGCGCCCTTCACTGCGAGGGGGAGGTTCTCGGTGGTGCGCGTGGCGAGCTTCAGCGCGTCGAGGTCGTCGTTGATGCTCGGGGCGAGCACGACCACCTCGAAGGCGATCGTCGCGCCCTGGGCGGTGGTCGCCGTCAGGGTGACCGGGGTGTTCTGCGCGATCGAGCGCGAGACGACGCCGGTGGCCGAGACGACCGCGCTGTTCGAGGAGGTCCAGGTGAGCGGGACGCCGCTGCTGGAGGCGGGCAGCGTCAGGTTCGAGGAGACCTGGGTCAGCGACGGGTTGCCGGCCAGCAGGACGGGCTGGATGTCCGAGCGCAGCAGGGCGGAGGTCGCGGACGCCTTCGCCGTGGCGGTCGGCATGCTCGAGGCGACCTGCTCGGCGGTGAGGGAGGTGTCCCAGAACTTCACGTCGGTGACGTCGGCGGTCACGAGCGCGTCGCCGGAGTAGAGCGAGCGGCCGAGGTAGCCGAGAGTGGACCCGGTCGGCACGATGCTCGCCATCGACTTCGTGGTGTTCGCCGTCGAGATCTGCGTGCCGTCGCGGTAGAGGGTCAGCACGGTGCTCGACCCCGTGCCGGTGCCGACGAGCGTGAGGGTCGTGAACCCGGGGTTCAGCGTGCCGCCGAACGGCATGCGGGTCTCGCCGTTGTTGGTGGGCTCCTTGACGCGGATGCCCGCGAGGACCTGTCCGCTGGGCGAGCCGTCGGGGTTGCGCGGGTTCACGAAGACGTGGTTGCCGAGCTGCGTGGTGTTCCACGGGCCGACGCCGTCGCCGATGACCCAGCCGAACTGGTTGGCGGTGGTCTGCGTCTTCACCGTGTACTCGACGGCGAAGGCGTTGTCGGCTCCGGTGACCAGGCCCTGGGGGAGGCTCGCGTAGCCGTCGTTCTTGAACCGGGCGACCTGGTCGCCGCCGGCGTTCGCGAAGGACGCGTCGGTGAGGCCGGTCAGGGTGGCGTTGCGTCCGTTGCCCGAGATGTCGAGCAGGGCCGAGCCGGCGTGCGACATGTCGTAGTGCGCGGTGGGCGCCGGGACGTCGACGGCCTGCGCCGAGACGGGGACGAGAGCGCCGGTGAGGGCGACGCTCGTGCAGGCGAGAGCGGAGAGGAAGAGGGATCGCACGCGGCGCCGAGGCGCGGCGGCAGGGGGCTCCGGGGAGCGTCGTCTCATCGTCGAGACCTTTCCTTCAGGGGAGGGATGCGTCGAGCCGAGGGGACCGACGCGTATGTTCACGTTAACGTGTGAGCCGCCTCAGAGCCATGGGGGAATTGCTCCGGCGTCGGGAGCGAACCATGCGCCAGGGGCACGCCTCGGCGCAAGACCTGCACCCCCGAGCGCCCAGGGCGTAGCGTGAGCCCACCGCATCCTGGCCCCCGGTGACGGAACCATGCCCATCCGCCTGCCCTGCGAGGACTTGACCATGACGACGCTCTTCCACACCGGTGGCTCCCTCTCCCTCGACGACGCGACCGCCGACGCCGTCGTCCGCTACTCGCTCGCGCTCGCGCAGCGGCACCGGATGAGCACGGTCAGCGTCGCCGACGACTCGGCCCCCTCCTCCGTCGTGACGCTCACCGTCGGGCTCGGCGTCCCCCTGGTGGTCGCAGGGGCCGGTAGCGCAGCGGCGGAGTCGAGCACCGAGATCCTCGAGCGCCTCGACGCGCTCGACAGTGCGGGCGGACCGGTGCCCGCCTCGGACGTCGACCCCCGCGCGACGTGGGAGCTCGAGAACGAGTACTGAGCTCTGAGCCGCGGCGCCGCCGGCGCGGATCCGCCCCGCTCCTGCTCCGCGCGCGCGGAGCGTCAGCGCCGGTAGTCGCGGATGATCTCCTGGGCGAGCGTCGTGATCGGGGTCGACGTCGCTCGCGCGCGGACCCGCAGCACCTCGAAGGCCTGCTCGACCGTGGTGCGGTGGGCGTAGGCGAGGATCCCCTTCGCCTGCTCGATCAGCACCCGGCTGTCGAGGGCGTGCTGCAGCTGCTCCTGAGTGACCGTGCTCTGCTGGAGCGCGCGCTGGTGCAGGATCCCGATCGTCGCGACGTCGGCGAACGCCTGCACGACCGCGATGTCGTCCGGATCGAGCCGCCCCGGCCGGGCCTGGAAGAGGTTGAGGGAGCCGATCGTCGTCCCCGCCGAGCGCATCGGCACGCAGTGCGCCGAGAGCACGTCGAGCTCGACCGCCAGCGTCCGGAACTCCGCCCACTCCTCGCCCACGGCGCGGGCGTCCTCGACGATCACCGGCCGCCCGGTCTCGAAGCACTGGATGCACGGGCCCGACCCGCTGTCGAGCTGGAGCAGCTCGATCAGCCGGGTGTCCTCGTCCGTGGAGGCGAGCACCTCGAGGGAGCCGGAGGAGTCGGCGAGGACGAGCCCCGCCGAGACGGCGTCGAAGAGGGTCGCGCTGCTCTCCACGAGGGTCTGGGTGAAGTCGACGACGTCGTAGTCGTCGACCAGTGTGTCGGAGAGGGCGACGAACGTCTGGATGACGCTGCGCTCGCGGGAGTTCGTCACCATGTGTCGTCCTGGGCGGTGAGAGGGCGGTCGGGGAACCCGTCGTGCCGGGCCACGATGCCGGAGGCGACATCGACGACGGAGCGCTGCTGGGCGAAGGCGTGGGCGCGCAGCAGCAGCTGCGCCTCCTCGGCCGTGCTGCCGTAGCGCGCGATGATCATGCCGGTCGCCTGGTGCACCACGCGTCGCGAGCGCGGATTCGTGCTCTCCTCGACCTCGTTGTCGCGCAGCACCGCGGCCAGCACCAGCAGCGCCGTCGCGGTGGTCGAGGCGCTGATCCGGCCGAGGAGGGAGTCGCTGAGCGACGTGGGGCGGCGGGAGTAGAGGTCGACCGCGCCGATCGAGAGCCCCGCGATCGAGAGCGGGAAGGCGAAGACCGCGCGCACCGCCGTGGGGCCGATCGCCTCGGTGAAGAGCGGCCAGCGCTCCTCCGCGCCGGTGTCCGGCACCGAGACGGGGCCGGCAGCGCGGATCGCCTCCCAGCACGGGCCCTCGCCGAGGTCGATCTGGATCTCGTCCAGCCGGCTCGCGGTGCTGTCGCTCGCGGCGACGGTCTCGCCGCCGAAGGGGCTGCCGAGCGTGGAGATCGCGACGCCGTCGATCGGATACCCGCGCAGATACGGGTCGCAGAGAGCGTCGGAGTCGGTCACCGCGCCCATTTTAGCCGTCGGCTCCGCTCGGAGCGACGCTCCGCCGGACCGGCGGGGACCACGACGCGGTGACGCGCGGGAGCCCGCCTGGCTGCGCTGCCCGGGCGCACGAGGCGACGGCCCGTGAAGCGGCTCGTCGGGCGCGGACGGTGTATGGTGCGGGGCGACGGGAGCCGGAGGACGGCGGCCTGCACGGCGACGGAGCGGCTCAGGCCGGGGTCGATCGAGCCGGGACGCTCGAGGGCGGCGATGAGGTCGTCGAGGACGGCGAAGGCGGGATCTGTCATCACGGCTCCTGGCCGGGTGTCCGCGGCCGTTGTTCTGCGCGCCGGGGCGCGGGCGGTGTCGATCGGGTGTCGCCGTGCGGGGTCCGCGCACGACGTCGACGAGGTCCTGCACGACGGTACGGGGCGCGGATCGACCGGACGACGTGGTTGACCTCCCCGAGGTCCGCCGCTACTCGTGCTCTGCGTTGAGCTCGTCGAAGTCGTTCGTGATGATCGACAGCGGGGTGTACGGCGTGATGAGGAGGAGCGCCGGGTTCGCGCGTCCCTCGCCGTAGTTGACCGTCAGCCATTGCGGCGTCGGAGAGGCGAGGGCGGCCTCGACCTCGGCGCGGAACTCCTCGAGGCTCCTGTTGTTGACCGTGTAGGCGGTGCCGTTGTAGATCAGGTCGATGCGCTTCACAGCTGATCGCCCTTCGCCGGAGGACGCACCGGTTCGGCGGGCTCCGAGATCACGTACAGCCCGCCCGCGGAGTTCGCGAGGTCGGTGAGCGCGGAGATCCAGGCGGGGTTGATGCGGGGCATCCGGCCGCCGAAGTACTTGTAGCGGAGCGCGTGGGAGGGGTGGATCCAGATCGCGCTGCGGCCGTCGCCCATGCTGTGGTCGTCGCGCCAGCTGAGCAGGAACGACTCGTTGCGGCGCAGCTTCGCGGTGATGACGATCTGCAGGTGCGCGAGCACGCGGTCCTCGAAATCGATCTCGACGGTCCCGTCGTAGTGCAGCTTCCCCATCGGCGTCTCCAGCCCCTGATCTCCGGCCGGCAGGCGCCCGCCGTTGCCACCACCCTTCCGCAGACCGGAGGGATCCGACAACCCGGCCTGCCATTCTCTGCTCGATCTGTCCAGGTCTTCCGTCAGCGGCGGTCCTCTGTCAACCTCCTCCCTCCACGCAGCCGGCGCTGCCGAGCATGGACGGCATGAAGCACATCCTCTTCGCCGACAAGACGATCCTCGTGGGGGACGAGGCGGCCGACGCGCTCGTCGAGTACGCCGTCGCCCTCGCCGCGAAAGGCGCGGCCGACACCGTCGAGTACACGGGGATCGGCGCGGACGGCGGGACGGTCGACGCCACCTTCCTCGTGAACGCCGCGGCCGCCCTCATCGTCGAGACCACGCCGAGCGATCTGCCCGAACCGGACAACGCGGCGGAGGTGGCACGGCTGCGCGAGCGGATCGACGCGCTCACCGGCGAGCATCCCGTGCAGCCCGGCGACGGCGAGCTGACCAGTGGTGCCGACTACGAGGACTCCTACGAGCAGTGAGTGGTTCCCCGTCGTGCGCGTCCGGGCGCGACCGGCGTCCGCTACCACTGCGAGGCTCCGCAGTGAACCCCCTGATCGGCTGAGGGGAGGCGGACGTACCGTGGCACTGCGGGTCGCCGACGACACGATCACCGGTCGACCGCTACGGGCACGGCCGCGGGTCGGCCGGGGAGGACGGACACCATGACCGGAGACCATCCCTTCTGGGTGCGCCTCGCGCGCAAGGAGCCGCAGTGCGCCATCGTGCGCGGCCGGGTCTTCGAGATCGGCGCCCCCGACGAGCGGGACGGCGCCTTCCTCCTCACGGTCTGGGAGAAGGGGCGGCCCGTCGGGCACGTCCTGAACGTGGATCCGCCCGCCTACAAGCCGTGCGGACTCGGGCACCCGGTCGAGCCGCAGCGGGTCGACGGGGTCGAGGAGCTGCTCGAGCTCCTGGTGCCCCAGCGCACCCGGCTCGCGGCGCACGGCTGACGCCGCTCCCGTCCGCGGGGGCCGCCCGAGTCCTGTGCACCGGGAGCGGGGAGAGCGCTGAGCACCCGCTGACGGACGCCCGGGACGGGGGAGTCGTGCGGCCGGGCGGCGGCTGGCATCCTGACCTCGGTGCGACGAGCGCGCCCGCGAGGGGGAGCCCGATGAGCACCACCGAGGACGTCGACGACGGGACCGCTGAGTTCGGGTACCGCCCCTCCCTCACCCGCGGCATCGGCCGCTTCGGCAGCTTCGCCGCGGGCGTGAGCTACATCTCGATCCTGACCGGCACGTTCCAGCTCTTCTCCTTCGGCTTCGCGCTCGGCGGTCCCGCCTACTGGTGGTCCTGGCCGATCGTGTTCACCGGGCAGCTCATGGTCGCGCTGTGCTTCGCCGAGCTCGCCGCCCGCTACCCGGTCGCCGGCTCCGTCTACAACTGGAGCAAGCGCCTCGCCGGGCCGACGGTGAGCTGGCTGGCGGGCTGGCTGATGGCCACCGCGTCCGTGGTCACGCTCGCGGCCGTCGTGCTGGCGTACCAGGCGACGCTCCCGCAGATCTGGAGCGGGTTCCAGCTCGGCGGCTCCGCGGGGGTGAGCGCGGTGGTCTGGGGAGCGCTGCTGATCGCGTTCACCACCGCGGTCAACGCGCGCGGCGTGCGCCTGATGGCCCGGATCAACAGCGTCGGCGTGCTGATCGAGCTCGTCGCGGCGGTGCTGCTGGTGGCGGTGCTCGCGGTGAACGTGGTGCATCCGCCGACCGTGCTGCTCGACACCAGCGGCTACGGCGGGAGCACGCCGGGCGGGTACGCCGGCGCGTTCCTCATCGCCGCGATCGCGTCGGCGTACGTGATGTACGGGTTCGACACCGCGGGCTCGCTCGGCGAGGAGACGGTCGACCCGCGCCGGACCGCGCCGACGGCGATCCTGCGGGCGGTGACCGCCTCCTTCGTCCTCGGCGGCCTCATCCTGCTCCTGGGCATCCTCTCGGCGCCCGACCTCGCCGACCCGGCGCTCGGGCAGGCGTCGGGCGGGCTGCAGCGGATCGTGCTGCAGGTGCTCGGGGGCCCCCTCGGAACGGTCCTCCTGCTCTGCGTGGTCGTCGCGATCACGGTGTGCGCGCTGGCGGTGCACACGGCGGGCATCCGGCTGATCTTCGCGATGGCCCGCGACAACGCCCTGCCCGGCAGCCGCGTGCTCGCCCGCGTCGACCCGCGGCGGGGGACCCCGGTGGCGCCGGCGCTGGTCGTGGGGGTGCTCGCGGTGCTGATCCTGGTCGTGAACATCGGGACGCCGGCGATCTTCACGGCCGTGACGAGCGTGGCGGTCATCCTGATCTACCTCGCCTACCTGCTGGTGACGGTGCCGCTGCTGATCGCCCGGCTCCGCGGCCGGTGGCCCGCAGCCGCGCCCGGGCGCTTCTCGCTCGGCCGCGAGGGCCTGCCGGTGAACGTCGTCGCGGTGCTCTGGGGCGCGGCGATGACGGTCGACCTCGCGTGGCCGCGCGTCGAGGTCTACGGGGAGGAGCTGCGCTGGAGCGCGGTCGTCGTGGTCGCCGCGGTCGTCGGGATCGGCCTGGCCTGGTTCCTCCTCCGCGGCCGGCACCGCCTCGGCACCCTGCCCGCGCACGCGCTCCCCTCGCCGCCGCCGCAGGGCTGAGTCGCACGAGAAGGCCCGTTCTCGAGGGGGCAGGACGATCCTTTCCGGGCGACTCGGCGGCGGCACCGGTAGGAGGATGGGGGAGCGGGTGCTCGGCCGAGCGCCGCGGGGAGGAGCGCGAGTGCGGAACCGCCTGGCGACTCCGTCCCTGCTCGCGCACGCCGTGCTCATCCAGGCCGTCGCGTTCCTGCTCCGGCCGGCCGCCGTCTACCAGGCGATCCGGCTCGACGTGCCGGCCTGGGCGCTCGGGGCGCTCGGCGCCTCGTTCGCGCTGGTGCCGCTGCTGATCGCGCTGCCGGTGGGCGGGCTGGTCGACCGGGTCGGCGCCCGGGCCGTGATGGCCGTCGGCTCGCTCGTCGCGGTGGGAGCGGCCGCGGTGCTGCTCCTGGCGGGCGGGAGCGTCGCGGGGCTGCTCCTCGGCATCGCCCTGCTCGGCGCGGGGCACCTGGGCTGCGTGGTCGGGCAGCAGACCGTCGTCGCGGGCGGCACCGGAGGGACGCGGCTCGACAGCCGCTTCGGCTACTACACGTTCGCCGCGTCGCTCGGGCAGGCGATCGGGCCCGCGTTCATCCCGGTGCTCGCGGGCGGCTCGGTGCGGCCCGACCCGGCGCCGCTGTTCCTCGTGGGCGGGATCCTCGCGGTGCTGCTGCTGGTCTCGACGGCGGGGATCCGCAGCCCATCCCCGCGCGGACCCGCGGCGGAGGGGGCTGCGGCTCCGGGCTCGACGCTCGGTCTCCTCCGGGTGCCGGGCCTCGCGCGCGCCCTGCTGACCAGCGCGACCGTCGTAGCCGCCGTCGACCTGACCGTCGTCTACCTCCCCGCCCTCGGCGCCGAGCGCGGGCTCCCGGCCGGCGTCGTCGGGGCACTGCTCACCGTGCGCGCACTCGCGTCGATGGCCTCGCGGCTCCTCCTCGGCGCGGCCACCGCCCGGCTCGGGCGCACCCGGGTGATGGTGGGCGGCATCCTGATCTCGGCGCTCTGCCTGGTGCTGGTCGCCCTGCCCGCGCCGACCGTGCTCCTCTTCGTCGCGGTCGCCGCCCTCGGCCTGGGCCTCGGGATCGGCCAGCCCATCACGATGTCCTGGCTGATCGAGCGCACCCCCGCCGACCGCCACGGCCGCGCCCTCGCGCTGCGCCTGGCCGGGAACCGCCTCGGGCTGATCGCCCTGCCCAGCCTGCTCGGCGTCCTCGCGGCGGCGGCCGGAGCGGGCGGTGTCCTCATCGGCACCGGTGCCGCGGTCGGCGCGACCCTCCTCCTGCTGCGCGGGGTGCGCCTGGACTGAGGTGCCCGGGGGGCGCAGCGGATCGCCGGCGCGCGCCGCGTTCCCGGGCATCTCCGTCGGAAGACCGGAGGGTCAGCTGCCCGGCTCCTCCACGCGGACGTCCTCGGCGGCCTTGTCGGCGCGCCAGCCGCGCCAGACCGGCTGGCGGAGGGTGCCGGAGGCGGTGCGCTCGCGGTAGCGGACCTCGCCGACCAGGACGGGCGACACCCAGTGCACGCCGCGCGACTCGAGCGGAGGGACGGAGACGGCGGGCTCCTCGGTGGCGTGCTCGGCCAGGCGGTCGACCAGTCCGCGGCGCTCGCGGTCACTGAAGCCGGTGCCCACACGGCCCGAGTACGCGAGCCCGTCCTCGCCGGGGATCGCGGTCAGCAGCGCCCCGACCGACCCCTGGAGGCCGCCCTCGCCCTCGCGCCAGCCCACGATCACGACCTCCTGCAGCCGGTGGTGGGTGAGCTTGATCCAGTCGCGCGAGCGGCTGCCCTCCTGGTAGCGCGAGTCGCGGCGCTTGGCGACCACGCCCTCGAGGCCGAGGGTGCGGCTGGTGGCCATCGCCTCCTCCAGGTCGCCGTCGAACACGGACGGGACGTGCACGCGCTCGTTCTCGGCGACCAGCTCGACCAGTGCCGAGCGACGGGTGTCGTAGTCGCTCCCGGTCAGGTCCTCTCCTGCGCGCTCGAGCAGGTCGAAGACCATCAGGTGCACCGGAGTGGACCGGGCGGCCGCCTCGATCTCGCGCGGCTTCGTCAGCCCGCCGCGGGTCTGCAGGGCGCCGAAGTCGGGGCGCCCGCGAGCGTCGAGGGCGACGATCTCGCCGTCGAGCACGGCGTCGGCGGCGGCCTCGGCGAGCGGGGCGAGCAGGTCGGGGAACGCCGCGGTCAGGTCGTTGCCGTTGCGGCTCGTGAGGGTCGCGGTGCCGCCCTGCACCCGCACGAGAGCGCGGTAGCCGTCCCACTTCATCTCGATCGCGGCCCCGGGGTCCACGTCGCCGCGGCGTCCGGCCGTGGCGAGCATGGGGCGGTGGCGGCGCGGAGCGGAGTCCTCGGCCGGGCGGTCGGCGGAGGGTGCGGGGCGGGGAGCGGGCGACGCGGCGGACGCGGCCGCCCGGCCCCGTCGCTGCGTCCCGTGCCCGTGAGCGGGACCCGCCGCCATCAGGTGCAGGAGCCAGTTCTTCTCGGCGCCCTCCCTCGAGCCCGTGTGCAGCAGGGCGTAGCGGCGGGGCTCGCCGCCGAGCCCGCCGTCGGGGCGGCCGGTCAGCACCGCGATCACCTCCTTCCCCTCGCGCCACTTCTCGAGCGCGTAGGTGCCCTCGTCCCAGATGCGCACCTCGCCGCCGCCGTACTCGCCGGCCGGGATCGTGCCCTCGAAGGTCGCGTACTCGAGGGGGTGGTCCTCGGTCTGCACCGCGAGCCGGTTGGGGTCGCCCTCCAGCGGCGGACCCTTCGGCACCGCCCAGCTGACCAGGACGCCGTCGTGCTCGAGCCGGAAGTCGTAGTGCAGGCGCCGCGCGTGGTGCTCCTGGATGACGAAGGAGTCGCCCGAGGAGGTGCCCGCGGACCCCGCCTCGGGCACCGGCTCCGGCGTCCTCGACGCGTCGCGCATGCTGCGGTAGGTCGCCAGGCGGTCGGAGGAGGCGTCCGTCGCGGCGAAGCCCGCCATCCGCTCCGGGGTCGGCTCGAGCCCGGCACCCCGGGCGGCGAGCAGCGGGCGGAGGAGGTCGCCGTCGCTCCGCAGCCGCTCCACCACCTCGTCGGGCGACAGGTGGCGCAGGTTGTCGGCACCCAGCTCCTCCCACGTGCGGGGCGCGGCGGCGGCCGGCCTGAGGCGCCCCCGGAGGGAGTAGGGGGCGATGGTCGTCTTCGCCGCGCTGTTCTGGCTCCAGTCGACGAGGACCTTGCCCTCGCGCAGGGTCTTCTTCATGTCCGAGACGACGAGGTCGCGGTGGTCCGACTCGAGCGCGCGCGCCAGCTCGTGCGCGACCGCCGAGATCTGGTCGCTGGAGGCGGAGGCGTCCAGCGGGCAGTAGAGGTGGATCCCCTTGCTCCCGCTGGTCACCGGCAGCGGAGCCAGCCCCATCCCCTCCAGCAGGTCGCGGGCGAGGAACGCGACCTCGGCGCACTCTGCGAGGCCCGCCCCCTCGCCCGGGTCGAGGTCGAGCACGAGACGGTCGGGCGGACGGCGCTCGCTGTCGGAGCCCACCCGCCACTGGGGGACGTGCAGCTCGAGCGCCGCCTGCTGCACCAGCCAGGTGAGCCCGGCGACGTCGTCGACCAGCGGGTACTCGACGTCGCGCGACGAGTGCGCGAGCCGGGTCCGGCTCAGCCAGTAGGGGGCGGAGGAGGGGAGGTTCTTCTCGAAGAAGACCTCGCCCGGATGCTCGGCGGTGCCCACTCCGTCGACCCAGCGCTTCCGGGTGACCGGGCGGCGCGCGAGATGGGGAAGCATCGCGGAGGCGACGGAGGCGTAGTAGGAGAGCACGTCGGCCTTGGTGAAGCCCGTCTCCGGGTAGACGACCTTGTCGAGGTTCGTCAGCCGCAGCCTCCGCCCGCCGACCGAGACGATCTGCTGCGAGGCGGCCATCCCCCCATGGTGGAGGCAGGTGCGCGCCGAGGGAACCCCGGACCGTCGCGGGAACCCGCAGCGAGCCGCCTCCACGACTCGGGGTTCCCTCGGCGGCGGGGAGTAGCGTCGACGCACCACGTCCGAAGGAGCCCTCCGTGCCCGACACGATCGCCGACATCCCCCTCACCACGATCGACGGCACCACGTCGACCCTCGCCGACTACCCGCCCGTGCGGCTGATCGTCAACGTCGCCTCCCGCTGCGGCCTCGCCCCGCAGTACGAGAAGCTCGAGGCCCTGCAGAAGAGCTACGGGGAGCGCGGATTCACGGTCCTCGGCTTCCCGAGCAACCAGTTCCTCCAGGAGCTGAGCGACGAGGACAAGATCAAGGCGTACTGCTCGACGACCTGGGGGGTCACCTTCCCGATGTTCGAGAAGGTCCGCGTCAACGGCCGCTCGGCGCACCCGCTCTACGCGGAGCTCACCAAGGCGGAGGACGAGAACGGCAAGGCCGGCCGGGTGAAGTGGAACTTCGAGAAGTTCCTGATCACGGCCGACGGCACGGTCCACCGGTTCCGCCCGACGGTCGAGCCCGACGACCCGCGGATCGTCGACCTGATCGAGGCGTCGCTCCCCGCCTGATCCCGCTCAGCGGCGGGCGCGGGGCGGAGCACGCCACCCGTCGCGGCTCAGCGGTCGCGGAGCCCCAGGGCCGAGCGGGCGTCCGCGGGCTCGACGCCCTCGGGGCAGACGATGTCCGAGACGTCGAACGGCGTCGCGCGCGAGAACGGGATCATCTCGATCCCGTCGACGTGGCGCAGCAGCACGAGGCCGCCCTCGCCCTCGCGCAGGCTCCGGCGCACCTGGCGCAGGAAGATGCCGGCCATGTCGAGCTCGACGACGAAGGAGCGGCCGCTCACGTCGATCCGGCAGCCGATGACCGGCTGGGAGCCGACGGAGACGGAGTCCGGCACGCGGCGCGGCTCGATCGGCTGCTCCTTGCGGAGCGTCCGCACCGGGGTGAGGGTGGGCAGGCCGGTCGCTCGCGCGGTGTCCGTCATGGTCGTCTCCGTCCGTCGACGTCCGCCGATGGTTCCGGGGACGTCTTCTCGACGGTACTTCGCGTCCCCCGCAGAGGGGACGGGGTTGACGGCTGTGCGATCAGGGGGCAGCGGGGCCCAGGAGCGGCGGAGCTCAGGAGCCCTGGCGCTGCTCCTCGGGCTCCGGCAGGACCGAGAGCTCGCCGTGCATGCTGGCGACGCTGAGCATCTGCTCGATCCACGCGCGGTTGAGCTTGGGCTGGTGCGCCTCGGTGAAGCGGAAGTGCAGCGGCACCGACGGGTGCAGCCAGACGGAGCTCCGGCCGTGTCCGGTGGAGGCGTCCTCCATCCACGAGAGCGAGAAGGCTTCGTTGCGGCGCAGCTTCGAGAGGACGGCGACCTTCAGGTGCGCGAGGACGCGCTCCTCGAATTCGATCTCGAGGTTCTGCGGTCCGTAGATGAGCGTGGCCACGGGCCCCCTTCGTTCATCGGGCCGGCCCTGGCGGACGGCTCCTCGGGGGACGGTATCCGCTCGGACCCCGGTGCGGGGAATCGGGCGGAAGACACGCCGGACCCCCATTGACAGTCCCGCGGACGGGACGTAGCACTGCCGGGCGTGCTGGGCGCCACGTTAGCCGACGCATGTAGCGAGAGTCGATGCTCCGTCGCGGATCTCCCGTCGGCCGGGGCCGGCCCGGGAGCGAGCGCGGGCACCTCCGGGTGCCGGCCGCGCCGCTCAGGATCCCGTCACGGCCCGGCCGGCGCGTCCCACCCCTCCTGCGGAGTCGCGCAGGTGCCGCGGAAGACGTACTGCGACGGAAGCTTCCGCTGGTGCGAGGACCAGTCGATCGCCGGCCGCCGCTGCTCCGGAGGCAGGTAGCCGAGCCGGTACACCGCCATCAGCTCCAGCTCGTCGGGCACGGCGAGCAGCGACTCGATCCGCGCCCACGCTCCCGGCACCTCCATCGGGAACGACACGAACTGGATCCCCATCCCCAGCTCGACCGTGCTCAGCCAGACGTTCTCCATCGCGGCGCCCATGCTGAACACCGAGTAGAAGGAGGAGAGCTCGCCCGGCCGGTACTCGGAGCGGTCGAGCATCACCCCGAGCAGCAGCGGCGATCCCGCGACGAGCCGGCGGTTCTCCTCGCCGAGCGTCTGCGGGACGCGGAGGGAGTTCATCAGGAACTGCCCGCGCTTCGTGAAGACCTGCTTCGTGAAGGGGCGGAGCGGAGCCAGCAGCTTGTCGAACAGCATCCCGTCGCGCCGCTGCTCCATCTCCTCGCTGCTGAAGCGGAAGTAGGGCTTGTAGCGCTCGAAGAACGTGCCGTTCGACATCGCGGTGGTCATGCTCTCGCCGCTGATCGCGGCGATCCGGTCGATCGTCTCGCGCTCCTCGACGAGCACGAACCGCCACGGCTGGCTGTTGAGCTGCGAGGGCGCCCGGCCGGCCACCTCCATCAGGAGCCGCTGGTGCTCCTCGGAGACGGGGTCGGGCAGGAACGCGCCGTTGGTGGTCTTCCGGCGCCGGACGACATCGAGGAACTCCATGCCTCGATCCTGCCCCGATCGATCGCGCAGAGGGGGGAGCGGCGGCGGCCAGGGGCGCGCGCGGTAGCATCGAGGGTCCTGTGCAGGCTCGAGGGAAGCGGTGGAACGGTGAAGACGAGGGTCATCTTCTACCTTCTCGGAGGTGTGTTCGTGCTCGGCGCGGGCATCAACTCGGTCGTGGGCAGCGGCTTCTCGGTGCCGAACCTGCTGACGATGCTCTGCGGCGCACTGATCCTCGCGATCGCGGGCTGGCAGGCGCTGCGCTCGTACCGCTCCGACCCCGACCGCGACGTCGAGCCCCCGCGCTAGAAGCCGGGGCGCGTCAGCGCAGGGCCGACCCGGCCCTCAGACGCTGGAGCACGCCTCGGTGCCGCGCCGGCCGCCGCGTCCGCCCGAGAGCGGCGAGCACGAACGGAGCCGCCGCCAGCGCGATCGCCGGGTGCCGGCGTCCGTGCGTCCCCGCGAAGGGGATCACCGCCAGCGGGACGGCGGCGGGAGCCAGCGCGGACGCGGCGCGGGGGTCCGACCGCCGCAGCGTCGCCCAGGCCAGAGCGGTGAGCGTCGACGTGCAGATGTAGAGCGCGTGATGGATCCAGTGCCAGCGGCCCGTGCGGAGAGCGCCGGTGGCGACGGCGGTGCCGAGGGCGCAGTTGGCGGAGTAGCTGACGGCGGCGGCGCGCAGCCAGAGCGGACCGGAAGCGCTCGCCCTCCGCCGCGTCCTCACACCTCGCCCCGCGCGAGCAGCAGCCGGTAGGGCGCCGCGCGCTCGACCCGCCACCCCTCGGGCGCCACAGCCCGCAGCTCGGCGGCGGTGAAGCTGCGCCGCACCGACAGCGACCCGTCGTAGTGGAGGAACGAGCCGGCCGCGATCGGTCGCGTGGCCAGCAGGTAGGCCGTGTAGGCCAGCCGCGAGCGCTCGATGTCGTTGTGGAGGGCGCGCGGGGCCAGGCGCTCGCTGTCGGCGAGCAGGTCGGCGAGCGACTCCGGCGACAGGTGGTGCAGCACGTGGTTGGAGGTCACCAGGTCGAAGTCCTCGCCCTCGGCGACCAGGTCGGCGCTGCTCGCGCGGCGGAACTCGACTCCGGGCGGCGCGGGCGTGGACGTGGCGAACGCGGAGGCGCGCTCGTCCGGATCGACGGCGGTGATCGCCAGGCGGAGGCCGTCCTCGTGGGCCCAGCCGGCGAGGGACCGGGCGACGTCGCCGCCTCCCGATCCGATGTCGAGCAGGCGGAACGGCTCGTCGGGCCGCAGCAGCGGACGCAGGCGCGAGCGGTAGAGGCCGCGCCACCCCGAGACCAGCCGGTTCACGGTGCCGAAGCGGGCGTAGGTGGCATCGAGCAGGGCCCGGTCGCAGTCCGGGTCGTCCATCAGCTCCTGCTCGGAGACCTCGCGGTGGCGCAGATCCGGCGCGAGAGGGGCGCGCGGAGTCACTCCCCGCCCCGCTTGGTGAGCAGCGCGAGCTCGACGGTGAGTCCGGGCCCGAACGCCATCGCGCCGATCCGCTCGCCGTCGGCCGCCTCGCCGTGCAGCAGGCGCCGCAGGATGAAGAGGACGGTCGCGCTCGACATGTTGCCGTTGGTCCGCAGCACCTCGCGCGACGGGGCCAGCTGCTCGTCGCTGAGGGCGAGCGAGGCCTGCACCTTGTCGAGGATGCTGCGGCCGCCGGGGTGGATCGCCCAGCGCTGCACGTCGCTCCGCTCGACCTCGGCGCCGGCCAGCAGCGGGGCGACGGCCGCCTCGATGTTCGCTCCGATGATCGAGGGCACGTAGGTGCTCAGCCGCATCGAGAAGCCGTGGTCGCCGATCGTCCACGCCATCTCGGTCTCGCCCTCGTCGGTGAGCGTCGTGGCGAGCGCGTCGAGCTCGAGCACCGGGGTGCCGGGCGCGGCCTCGCGGGCGGTGACGACGGCCGCCGCACCGCCGTCGGCGAAGACGGAGGTCGCGACGATCTGCTCCGGGTCGTTGGAGCTGGTGAGGTGGATGGTGCACAGCTCGACCGCGACGACGAGGACGACCGCCTCCGGGTCGGCCTCGCAGAACTGGCGGGCGGCGCGCAGGCCGGGGAAGGCGCCGTAGCAGCCCATGAAGCCGAGGTGGAAGCGCTGCGTCGAGGGTGCGAGGCCGAGGCGGCGGACCAGCTGGTAGTCGGGCCCCGGGGCGTAGAAGCCGGTGCAGGAGACCGTCACCACGTGGGTGACCTCCTCGGGGGTCATCGACGCGGACGAGAGGGCGCGGCGGGCCGCCTCCGTGAAGAGCTCGGGAGCGCGCTCGGTGTAGACGGCGTTGCGCGCGGCCGTCCCCGGGTCGAGCACCAGGCCGCTCCCCGCGTCGTAGAAGACGCTCGCACCCTCCCGCTCGACCCGGTCGAGCTCGTCGACCACCGTGCTGCGGGTGTCGATCCCGGACGCGTCGAAGGCCGCGCCGATCAGGCGGGACCCGAGCCGGGTCATCGCGGGCTGGGACGCGAAGAGGTCGCGCACCTCGGACTGGCGCAGGACCGTGGTCGGCACCGCCGTCTCGATGCTGCGGATGTGCACACTCACCCGCAGGAACCTATCGCGGAATCCTGCGGGTGAGCGGTGCCCTGGAGCGTGATCAGAGGATCGGCTTCCCGCCGGTTACGGCGATCGTCGACCCGCTGATGTAGCTCGCCTCGTCGGAGGCGAGGAGGACGTAGGCGGGGGCCGCCTCGGCCGGCTGCCCGGGGCGGCCCAGCGGGACCTGCTCGCCGAACTCGGCGACGGCCTCCTCCGGCATGGTCGAGGGGATCAGCGGCGTCCAGATCGGGCCGGGCGCGACCGAGTTGGCGCGGATGCCCTTCTCGCCGAGCGCCTGCGCGAACGAGGCGGTGAGGCTGAGGATCGCCGACTTCGTGGCGGCGTAGGGGAGCAGCTGGTACGACGGCTGGTCGGACTGCACCGAGCTCGTCGCGATGATCGATGCGCCCTCCTTCAGGTGGGGCAGCGCCGACTTCACGAGGTGGAAGTAGGCGCTGATGTTCGTCGCGATCGTGCGGTCCCACTCCTCGTCCGGGATGTCGGTGACGCTCTCGCGGCTCATCTGGAAGGCGGCGTTGCTGACGAGCACCTCGAGGTGGCCGAAGCGCTCGACGGTCTCGGTGACGACGGCGCGGCAGTGCGCCGGGTCCTGCAGGTCGCCGGGGAGGAGCAGCGCCTCGCGGCCGGCCTCCCGGACCCACTTGGCGGTGTCCTCGGCGTCGTCGTGCTCGTCGAGGTACGAGATCGCGACGTCGGCGCCCTCGCGCGCGAACGCGATCGCGACGGCCTTGCCGATGCCGCTGTCGCCGCCCGTGATGAGGGCGACCTTGCCGCTGAGGCGGCCGGTGCCGCGGTAGGTGGTCTCGCCGTGGTCGGCCTTCGGCGTCAGCTCGGCCTCGGTGCCGGGCGGTGTCTGCTCGGGGGATTCCGGAGTCATGACTGTCCCTCTCGTGTCGTCGGTCGGTGTCTCCATGCAAGCGGGTGGGAGGGAGGGGGCGCAGGGGGTTGACGCCCGGACCGCTCCGTCGTGTCGTCAAGCCCGCGACACCGAGGGCTCCCTGGGTCTTGACTGAGCGTGTCGCCCTTCTTCGGGGCGCTCGGCCAGGAGGTTCGACATGAGCACGACAGACAGGGATCCGGCTGACGGCGGACTGCCGCGACGGGCAGAGGGCTCGGCGGCGGGCGGCACGGCGCGCATCGACTCCGCGGGGGATACGGGAGCGGCTGCGGCGACGGACCGCTCCGCGACTCCGGACCGTTCCGCCTCCTCGGACCGTTCCGCCTCGGCGCACTCGGCCCCCGAGCACCGCGCGCCCGTCGACCCCGACTCCGCCGAGGCGAAGCAGGCCCGTGCGGCCGCGCGCAAGGACATCCACCAGCGCGAGCGCGACCGCTTCGGCGGCTTCAAGATCGGCTGCGCCTTTTTCGGCTGGCTCGCCGCCACCGGACTCGCCGTCCTCCTGACCGCCCTCGTCACCGCGATCGGGGCCGCCGTCATCGGCACCCAGGACGTCACCGGCGACCTCGCGGCCGACCCCGCCGCGTTCGGCTGGGCGGGCGCGATCGCACTGCTGGTCATCCTCCTCGTCGCCTACTACTGCGGCGGCTACGTGGCAGGCCGAATGGCCCGCTTCAGCGGAGCGAAGCAGGGCGTCGGAGTGTGGGCCTGGGCGGTCGTCGTCGCGATCGTCGTGGGCATCGTCTCGGCGATCACCGGCGGCAGCCAGGCGCTCTCCGCGGTGAGCGGCTTCCCGACGATCCCGCTCGACGCCGGCGACGCCACGGCCGCGGCGGTCGTGACGGCGCTCGCCGCCCTGGTCGTCGCGCTGGTCGGCGCCGTGCTCGGCGGTCTCGCCGGCATGCGCTTCCACCGCCGCGTCGACCGCGAGGGCCTCTCCGGCCTCTCCGTCTGACGCTCCCGTCCCTGCTCCCTCCCCGGAAGCTGCCGCTCCGTTACGCCACGCACGCCGTGTCGCGCACCGGAGTGGCAGCTCGCGGAGGGGAGGTAGGGTCCATCGCGTGACGGGGGAGCGAGGGGCGCGGCTGGCGGGCGAGCTGCGGGAGTGGGACGCGGGCGCGCTCGCGGACCTGCGGGACGAGTACCTGGCGTTCCTCGAGCAGCGCGGCGAGCCGGCGCTCGAGCGCGACGGCGGCCCCGAGCACGTCACGGCGAGCTGCTTCGTGCTCTCGCCGAATCTGGCGCAGGTGCTGCTCTGCTTCCACCGCAAGGGCCGGTTCTGGGTGCAGCTCGGCGGTCATGTCGAGCCCGGCGACGACTCCACGGCCGACGCGGCCCTCCGCGAGGCGCAGGAGGAGAGCGGAGCGGCACGGCTGCAGCAGCTCGGCGTCCTGCCCCTCGACCTCGACCGGCACGCGCTCGGCGACGGCTTCGGCCGCTGCTCCCGCCACTGGGACGTGGGCTACGGTGCGATCGCCGATCCGGACGCTCCGGTGACGGTCAGCGACGAGAGCGACGACGTGGCCTGGTGGCCGGTCGACGCGCTGCCCGCCGAGGTGCCGCCGGGGTTCGCCGAGCGGCTGGCCGGGGCGCTCGCCGCGGCGCGGCTGCTCCGTGGTGCGGGGTCGCTCGGCGGCTGATCGAGACCCACCTCGCATACCGGCAGCGCGCCTGCGACGAGTCCTCCCCGTGACTCCGGCGCCGTGCGGCACGATGGGGCGATGAGCAGCACCGCTGACCCCGTCGTCGTCCTCGCCGGTGCGAGCGGATTCCTCGGGACGGACCTCGCCCGCCGCTTCACTGCCGACGGCTGGACGGTGCGGAGGATCGGCCGCTCCGGGCCGGACGCGCGCTGGGGCGACACCGTCGGCATCACCCGGGTGCTCGACGGTGCGCGCCTCCTGGTGAACCTGGCCGGCAAGAGCGTCGACTGCCGGTACACCGCGGCGAACCGCGGCGAGATCCTCCGCTCGCGCGTGGCGACCACCGGGGAGCTGCACAGGGCGGTCGCGGCGGCCGCGACTCCTCCGCCGGTCTGGATGAACGCGAGCACGGCCACGATCTACCGGCACGAGGAGGAGCGGGCGAACACCGAGGACGAGGGCGTGCTCGGCGAGGGCTTCTCGGTCGACGTGGCGCGGGCGTGGGAGTCGGAGTTCTTCGCCGGGGAGACGCCCGGCGTGCGGCGCGTGGCGCTGCGGATGTCCATCGTGCTCGGAGACGGTCCGGCGACGGCGATCCTGCTGCGGCTGGCGCGGCTCGGCCTCGGCGGTCCGCAGTTCGACGGGCCGTGGCCCTCGACGCGCGCGCGCCGCGAGGCCGGTGTGCACCACGAGCACCGGCGCACCCGCGGCCGTCAGCACTTCAGCTGGATCCACGTGGAGGACGTCCACCGGTCGATCCGCTTCCTCGAGGAGTCGACCCTCGACGGGCCGGTGAACCTCGCGTCGCCGAATCCGAGCGACAACACCGAGCTCTCCCGGCTGCTCCGCGCCGCCGTCGGCCGCCGGATCGGCGTGCCGGCTCCGCGCTTCGTCCTCGAGCCCGCGACGCTCCTGCTCCGCACCGAGTCCGAGCTCCTGCTCAAGTCCCGCTGGGTCGTGCCCGCCCGCCTCGAGGACGCCGGCTTCACCTTCGCGCACCCCCACCTCGCCGAGGCTCTCCGCACCCTGGCCTGACCCGCCCCCCGCGAGGCGACCGACCTCCGCCGCGAGCCCGTGTCGCGGAGGTCCGAGTCCGAGTGCGGATCCACCCCACCCCGGCCACCCTCGAGGCGTCGACCGGAACGCGTGCCGAGCGTTCTGGACGCGCCGACCGCGCCCCGCTCTCCGAGTACCCGGCCGGTCTCTGAGTCGACCGCGCCACGCCGCGCGGGGAGCGGCGTGGCCGACATCACGCTGAGGTCGCTCTACTTCGCGACCTTCGCCGCGATGTCGCTCCGATACAGCCCGCCGTCGAGGTGGATCAGGTCGAGCGCGCGGTACGCCCGCTCCCGCGCCTCGGCGAAGTCGGCACCGCGTGCGACGACGTTGAGCACGCGGCCGCCGGTGGCGACGAAGCTCCCGTCGACCAGCTGGGTCGCCGCGTGGGCGATGGTGACGCCGGGGACGTCCGCCGCCGCGTCGAGTCCGGTGATGGTCCGTCCGGTGACGGCGTTCTCGGGGTAGCCCTCGCTCGCGAGGACGACGGTGACGGCGACCTCGTCCGTGAACGCGGGCCACGGGACGGAGGCGAGCGCGCCGGTGGCCGCCGCGTGCAGCAGCGCGGACAGCGGGGAGGCGAGGCGGGGGAGGACGACCTGGGTCTCGGGGTCTCCGAAGCGGGCGTTGAACTCGATCACGCGCAGGCCCGCGTCGGTCACGATGAGGCCGCAGTAGAGGAGTCCGACGAAGGGGGTGCGCTCGCGCTCGAGCTGCCGGATGGTCGGGATGGCGACCGTGTCGATCACCTCGTCGACGAAGGCGCGCTCGCTCTCCCAGCGGTCGGCGAGCCAGGGGAGCGGGGAGTAGGCGCCCATGCCGCCGGTGTTCGGCCCCTCGTCGCCGTCGCTCAGGCGCTTGAAGTCCTGCGCGGGGGAGAGGGGGACGACGTCGTGGCCGTCGGAGAGGAGGAAGAGGGAGACCTCCTGGCCGGCGAGGAACTCCTCGATGAGGACGTCGCCGGACTGCAGCCAGAACTCGGCGTGCGCGATCGCGGCGCTGCGCGACTCCGTCACCAGGACGCCCTTGCCCGCGGCGAGGCCGTCGGCCTTGACGACCGAGGGGAGTCCGTACTCGTCGATGGCGCGGGTGGCGTCGACCAGGGTGGAGACGCGGGTCGCGCGGCCGGTGGGCACGCGGGCCATGTCCATCACGCGCTTCGCGAAGGTCTTCGAGCCCTCGAGTGCGGCGGCGGCCCGGTCGGGGCCGAAGGTGGGGATGCGGCGCTTGCGGAGCGCGTCGGCGACTCCGGCGACCAGGGGCGCCTCGGGGCCGATGACGACGAGCTCGATGCCCTGCTCCACCGCGAAGTCGCTGACCAGCCGGGGGCTGTTCGTGTCGAAGTGGATGACCTCGACGTCGCGCGCGATGCCGGCGTTGCCGGGCGCCGCGATGATCTCGTGGTGCTCCTCCTCCGCGAGGAGAGCCGTGATGATGGCGTGCTCACGGGCACCCGAACCGAGGACGAGGATCTTCACCTTGACAGGATAGGGCGCCCCGCGCCGGGGCTGGTCCCTGTGACGTCCTCCTCCGCAGGGCGGCGCTGCGGACGCCGACACGCCGGGCGGAGCCCCGCGGAGGCCTCCGGGAGCGAGCGGCGGCGGCAGGATGGGTGGATGGCCAAGGGCAGGATCGACGAGGCGAGCGGGCAGTCCGCGGTGCGGGCGGCGCTCGCCGGAGGAGCGGACCGGAACACGACGGCGACGGCGGTGCGGTTCCTCCTGCAGATCATCGAGACGAACGTCCCCGGGCGCAGCGTCGAGGTGCGCGTTCCGCCGTTCGGCGCGGCCCAGTGCGTCGAGGGACCGGGCCACACCCGCGGGACTCCGCCGAACGTGATCGAGATGGACGCGGCGACCTGGCTGCCGCTCGCGACCGGCTCCCTGCCGTGGAGCGAGGGTCTCGCGAGCGGGCGGATCCATGCCTCCGGAGTGCGCGCGGACCTCACGCCGTTCCTCCCCATCCTGCGCGTCGGCTGAGCGTCGGCGAGTTAACTTCTCGTAAACGCGGCGGCGAGCCGTCGTTCGAACGTTTGACCTGCGGTCCGCCGTCGGGTTGTCTGGGAATAACCCCCTCACGCGGCACGAATCCTCTCCGGATCCACCGCTCGATGCTTGGAGTCCCCTTCACGATGCGCAGTACTTCCCCGGGCCGACGCGGCCTCACCCGACTCCTCTCCGCGACCGCCGTCGGCGCCGTCGCCGGAGCGGCCCTCCTCGGCGCCACGCCCGCCGCGGCGGCCGAGGGCGATGTCGCCATCGACATCCTCTCGATCAACGACTTCCACGGGCGGCTCGCCGCCGACCGCGCCGTCGCCGGAGCCGCCGTGCTCGCCGGTGCCGTCGACTCCTACCGCGCCGCCAACCCGAACACGCTGTTCGTCTCGGCCGGCGACAACATCGGCGCCTCGACCTTCGTGTCGAAGGTGCAGGGCGACATCCCCACGCTCGACTCGCTCAACGCGATGGGCCTCGACGTCAGCACCCTGGGCAACCACGAGTTCGACCAGGGCCGCGCCGACGTCGACGGCCGCGTCGTGGACGCCTCGGCGTTCCCCTACGTGAACGCGAACCTCTACGACACCGCGACCGGCGAGCGCGCCTACTCCCCGTACGTGATCACCGAGCAGGACGGCGTCTCCGTCGCCTTCATCGGCGCGATCACCGAGGACCTCGGCAAGCTCGTCAGCCCCGCCACGATCTCGACGCTCTCCATCGAGCCGATCGCCGAGAACGTCAACGAGGTCGCCGCGCAGCTCCAGGACGGCGACGCCGCCAACGACGAGGCCGACGTGGTCGTCCTGCTCCTGCACGAGGGAGCCGACGCCGACGCGGCCGAGCTGAACACTCCGGAGGCGGACCCCAAGTTCGGCGCGATCGTCAACGCGGTCGCCCCGAACGTCGACGCGATCGTCTCGGGCCACAGCCACCAGGAGTACGACGCGGGCATCGACGCGGGCCGGGCCTTCCCGACCGTCGTGTCGCAGACCGGCAGCTACGCCGAGAACATCGGCCGCATGTCCCTGACCGTCGACCCGGCGACCAAGCAGCTCACCTCGCTCACCAGCGAGGTCGTGCCGCTGACGAAGGTCGTCGACGACCCGACCTCCGACGACCCGGCCAAGACGATCGTCGTCGGCGCCTTCGAGCCCGACCCCGAGGTCGAGACCATCGTCGCCGACGCCCAGGCCGTCGCCGTCCGCGAGGGCAGCGTGAAGGTCGGCACCATCACCGAGGACATCTCGCGCGCCTACCGCCCGGACGGCACCACGACCAACCGCGGCTCGGAGTCGACCCTCGGCAACCTCGTCTCGGACGCCCAGCTCTGGGCCACCCGTGAGCTCGGCACGCAGATCGCCTTCTCGAACGCGGGCGGCCTGCGCGACGACCTCTCCTACACCGCGACTCCGGACCAGCCCGGCGACGCGGACGGCGTGGTCACCTACGCCGAGGCCTCCGACGCCCAGCCCTTCGCGAACACCCTGGTGACCCTGCAGCTGACCGGCGAGCAGATCTCCGACCTGCTCGAGGAGCAGTGGGTGGGCAGCTCCAGCCACCCGCAGCTGAACCTCTCCACCTCGAAGGACCTCACCTACGTCTTCGACGCCACGGCGCCCGAGGGCTCGCGCATCTCGCAGGTGTTCTTCCAGAACGAGCCGATCGACCCGGCCGCGACCTTCACCGTCGTGACCAGCAGCTTCCTCGCGAGCGGCGGCGACGGCTTCAGCACCTTCACCGAGGGCACCGGCACGGCCGACTCCGGCCGCATCGACCTGGACGCCTTCGTCGGCTACATCCAGGACCTCGGCACCGTCAGCCCCGACCCCGTGCAGCGCACGATCGGCCTGACCGACAACGTCCCGGACTCGGGCGAGTACGCGGTCGGCGACACGATGACCGTCGACCTCTCCTCGCTCCTGTTCAGCACCGGAGCCGCGGCCGACACCACCGTGACCGCGAGCGTCGACGGCACCGTCGTCGGCACCGCGACGATCGACCCGACCCGGGCCGTCACCGACGACTCGACCGGTCGCGCCTCGTTCTCGGTCCCGATCGACGAGAGTCTGGCGGGCGGCGCGCACACCGCGACGTTCGTGCTCGACACCACCGGCACCGAGATCAGCGTCGGCTTCGCCGTCGCGGCCGGCGCCGGAGCGGGCACCCCGACTCCCGGACCGACCACGGAGCCGACGCCCGCGCCGACCACGCCGCCCACCACGGGCCCCGCGCCGACGCCGACCACTGCTCCGGTCGCCGGCTCGCACCACCTCGCCGAGACCGGAGTGGACGCGACCCCCGCGTTCGCCGCCGGGATCGCCGCTCTGCTGCTCGGTCTGGGCATGACGGTCGCGCGCCTGCGCCGCCGCACCGCCGCGAAGTAGCCGCACCGCGCGCACGACGGGCCCTCGACTCCGGTCGGGGGCCCGTCGTCGTGTGCGGGCGAGCCGATGGTCGACCCCCGGGAGCCGTGGCGGGGGGCGCTCCCCGAGGAGCGGCACCAGCCCCCGGAGACGCGAGAACGCCGCCTCCCGATCGGGAGACGGCGTCGGAACGCGATGAGGTGCTGTCGCGGAGCGGCGGGGCTCAGTGCTGCGCGGGGACCTGACGGTAGCCGTCGCGGCTGGCGACGAGCACCGTCGACACCGTGCCCCATGCGGCGAGGCCACTGAGGACGACGAGGATTGCGATGCTCATGAGTGTTCTGCCTCTCGTTGCGGCGGCTTCTGATCGATCCGCCGGGATGCTGTGTACAACGTCCAGTGTCCGGCCCCGTGTTCCGTAGGACAATCGAACTGTTCTTGCCCTGACGTGTAGTTTCTCTACATGGACGTGCGACGGCTGGAACTGCTCCGCGAGCTCTCGATGCGCCGCTCGATCACGGCCGTGGCGGAGGCGACGCACCGCACGCCCTCCGCGGTCTCGCAGCAGCTCAAGGTGCTCGAGCGCGAGGCCGGCGTGCCGTTGATCGAGCGCTCCGGCCGCGGTGTGGTGCTCACGGCGGCGGGACGCGAGCTCGCCCGGAGCGCCACCGAGATCGCGATCGCGCTCGAGCGGGCCGACGCCGTCTGGCAGACGTTCAGGAACAACCCGATCGGCGAGGTCACCATCGCGACCTTCCCCACCGCGGGCCAGATGCTCCTCCCGAACGCGCTGGTCGCGCTCCGGAGCGTCGAGGGGCTCGTCGTGCAGTGCGAGGACGCGGACCCCGGCACCGACGAGTTCGCCGACCTGACCGCCGACTTCGACATCGTGCTCGCCCACTCGCCCACCGGCAGAAGCGCCTGGGCCGGCCGCGGCCTCGCGATGGCGGAGCTGATGGTCGAGCCCCTCGACATCGGCCTGCCGGTCGGGCACCGCCTGGCGGACCGGGCGACGGTCTCGGCGGCGGACCTGGTCGGCGAGACCTGGATCGGCGTCCCGGACGGGTTCCCGTTCGAGCGCGTGATGCAGGACATCGAGACCGCGTCCGGCGAGGCGGTGCGGGTGGAGCAGCGCTTCGCGTCGACCCGCGTGACCGAGGCGTTCGTCGCGGCGGGCCTGGGCATCGCGGTGCTCCCGCGCTACACGGCGGGCGGCGCGGGAGTGGTGGTGAAGCCGCTCCGCGGAGTGAACTCCGTGCGGCACATCGTCGCGCTGATGCGGCCGGATCGGGCGGAGCGGCTCTCGGTCCGCACCGTCGTCCGCGAGCTGCGCGCGCAGGCGGGCCGGCTCGTGCACGCGCTCTGAGCGATCACGGTGCCTCGCCCTCGCCCGCGCGGGGGAGAATGGAGGCATGAGCGATCCCGCCCGCCCCGAGGTCACCCGCGAAGAGGTCGACGTCCGCCGCTCCCCGCGCGTCTGGCGCATCCTGACCCTCGGCGTCGGGCTCGGAGCGATCGCGGCCTTCGTGCTGACCTTCGCGCTGCCCGAGACTCAGGGCTTCTCCCGTGGGCAGGTCTTCGGCTTCAGCCTGCTGCTCTTCGTGACGCTGTTCGGCGCTCTCGCGGGGCTCGTCGTGGTGCTGCTCGACCGGGTCGTCGGCCGGAAGGTCGTCCGGACCACCGCCGAGCGGATCGTCGAGCGCGAGGACGCGGCCGAGGAGCCCGTGGCCGAGGAGGCCCTGCCCGACGTGCGCACGACGTCCGACGAGGACGACCCGCGGACGGGGTCCGACCGGGTCTAGCCGGCGGAGGCGGGCCGCATTGCGGCCGCGGCACTCCGCCCTGCGCTGAGGGTCCCGCCCGCGGCTCGCGGACGGGACCGCGGCGTCAGCGTCCCCGGCGCGACGAGGAGCGGCGGCTGCTGCTCGTCGTGGACGTCGGGCGCTTGGCGGCGGCGCGCTTGGCCTTCTGCGACTTCGAGATCTTCTTGGCCACGAAGGTGAGCAGGAACGGCAGGATTCGGTAGATCACGGGAGACTCCTCGGGTGCATGCGCGCGGGGCCGCGCACCCTCCGATCATGGAGCGGCGCACGGATCCGCGGCACCCGTTGCGCCGCGCCCGGCGCTGTGCAGAGCTCAGCTCAGCTGCGTGCGCTCCACCCAATCGAGGTACTCCGGAGTGACGGTGCCCGTGACGTACTCGCCGGTGAAGCAGCTGGTCTCGAGGTCGGTGACGTCCGAGCCCTCGAGGATCGCCGCCTTCATGTCGGCGACCTCCTGGTAGATCAGCTGGTCGGCGCCGATCGCCTCCGAGATCTCGGGGATGCGGCGGTTGTGGGCCACGAGCTCCTGGCGCGAGGGCATGTTGATCCCGTACACGTGCGGGTAGCGCACGGGAGGCGCGGCGGACGCGAAGGTGACCGTGTTCGCGCCGGCCGCGCGGGCCATGTCGACGATCTCCTTGGAGGTGGTGCCGCGGACGATCGAGTCGTCGACGATCAGGACGTTCTTGCCCTTGAACTCGCTCGACATCGCGTTGAGCTTCTGCCGCACCGACTTCTTGCGGACCGCCTGCCCGGGCATGATGAACGTCCGGCCGACGTAGCGGTTCTTGTAGAAGCCCTCGCGGTACTCGATCCCGAGCTTCTGCGCGACCTGCATCGCGGCGGGGCGGGAGGAGTCGGGGATCGGCATGACGACGTCGATCGCTCCGCCCGGGGTGTACTGCGCGATGGTGTCGGCGAGGCGGTCGCCCAGGCGCAGGCGCGCCTCGTAGACCGAGATGCCGGACATCACGGAGTCGGGGCGGGCGAGGTAGACGTACTCGAACGAGCACGGGATGAGGCGCGGGTCCTTCGCGCACTGGCGGCTGGCCATCCGGCCGTCGGGGGTGATGAAGACCGCCTCGCCGGGAGCGACGTCGCGGACGATCTCGAAGCCCTGCGCCTCGAGCACGAGCGATTCGGAGGCGACGACCCAGTCGTCCGGCGCCCCGGTGCTGCTGCGGCGGCCGACGATGAGCGGGCGGATCCCGAAGGGGTCGCGGAACGCCAGCAGCCCGACGCCGGCGATCAGCGCGATGGTGGCGTAGGAGCCCTCGACGCGCTCGTGCACGCGGGCGACGGCGTCGAACACCTCGTCGGCGTCGAGGTCGCGGCCCGACATCGAGGCCTGCAGCTCGTTCGCCAGCACGTTGACCAGCAGCTCCGTGTCGGAGGTGGTGTTGAGGTGGCGGCGGTCGATGCGGAAGAGCTCCTCGGTGAGCTCGCGCGTGTTCGTGAGGTTGCCGTTGTGGACGAGGATGATGCCGTACGGCGCGTTCACGTAGAACGGCTGGGCCTCCTCCTCGCGCTCGGCGTTGCCCTTCGTCGCGTAGCGCACGTGGCCGAGGCCCATGGATCCGAGCAGCGAGCGCATGTCGCGGGTGCGGAACGCCTCGCGGACCTGTCCCGCGGCCTTCTTGATGTGCAGGGTGCTGCCGTCGGCGGTCGCGATGCCGGTCGAGTCCTGGCCGCGGTGCTGCAGGAGGGAGAGGCTGTCGTAGATGGACTGGTTGACCGGTCCGGAGGACACGATCCCAACGATTCCGCACATGCCGGAGGGGCTCCCAAGGGGATAGCAGGGGGGTTTGACGGTCCATCCTGGCACGCGGGGGACTCATCCCCTAATGGTTCGCCGTGGGCGGATCCGTGGTCGTGGGGGTACTCAGGGCGGCGTCGACCGGCGGATCGGCCGGGCGGGCGGTCGGGGAGCCGCGCGGCCGCTCAGCTGCTCGGAGCCGTCCAGGCGCCGGCGAGGCTGCGGTCCAGGACGCGGCGCCAGCCCTGCGGAGCCGCGGACTCGCGGCTGGTCGTGCCCGCCATCCAGAGCAGGGCCATCAGGTCGTCGTGGGTGAAGTCGGGGGAGAGGGATCCGTCGCGGTGGGCGGCCTCGACGAGATCCCGGCCGAGCTCGATCGAGCGGTCGCAGGCCTCGATGAGGGCGACCGCGTCGGGGAAGCGGAGCAGCATCGCGTCGTTGAGGGCGGGGTCCTCCAGCTGGAGGTCGATCATCCCGGAGACGAAGCGCTCCAGGCGTCCGCGGGAGGACCGCTCGGCGAGAGCGCGCTCGGTCAGGCCCTTCAGCTTCTCGCCGGCGACGGCCGGGATGACGGCGTCGATGAGCTCCTCACGGGAGCCGACGCGGTTGTAGAGGGTGCCGATGCTCACGCCGGCGTGACGGGCGATGTCCTCGAGGGGGGCGGCCAGGCCGCGGGAGCCGAAGACCTCGAGGGCGGCGGCGTGCAGCTTCTCGACGTTCCGCTGCGCGTCCCGGCGCAGGACCTTCTGCTCGTCCATGCGATCCTCCCGATGATCTTGAGGTGCCACTCAAGTTATGGTCCGATGAGTGTTGAGGCTGACCTCAACTTAGCAGCCCCGCTCATCGCGCCCCGGGGCGCACGACGACAGGACCTCCCATGCCCCTTCTCACCGTCATCGGCGCGGGCCCCGGCCTCGGCCTCGAGATCGCCCGCGTCTTCGGCCGGGCCGGCTTCACCGTCGCCCTCGTCTCGCGGAACCAGGAGAAGCTGGACGGCCTGGCCGCCCGCCTCGCCGAAGAGGGCATCGAGGCGACGGGGTTCGCCGCCGACATCGCGCAGCCCGAGACCCTGACCGCCGCGCTGCGGGCGATCCGTGCCGACCTCGGTCCGATCGACGTCCTCGAGTTCTCCCCCGCCGACTCCGCTCTCACCCCGGTCGGCGTCCTGGACGTCACGCCCGAGAACCTACAGCCGCAGATCGACTTCTACCTCGGCGGCGCGCTCCGCGCCGTCGGCGAGGTGGTTCCGGACATGATCGCCGCCGGCAGCGGGACGATCCTCGTCACCACCGGCGGCGGCTCCGTCTCCCCGCACGCGGCGCTGGCGAACATCAACATCGCCGCCGGGGGCCTGCGGAACTGGGTCCTCAACCTCCACTGCGCGCTCGAGCCCCGGGGCGTCTACGCCGCCCACGTGGCGATCACCGCACTCATCGACGGCGGCCACCCGGACGCGGCGGCCGAGGTCATCGCCCGGTCCTACCTCGACCTCCACCGCAGCCGCGACCGCGCCGAGCTGCACTACGTGGCCTGGGACGCGTGACCGCGGGCGCGGAGCGGGAGCCGCCGGTGCGGCGGACCCGGATCCGCGCCGCGGCGGGAGAGGGCAGTCGGTAGGGTCGTCGCGTGAGTGATGAGACGAGCAGCTACGCCCGCGCAGGAGTCGACACGGCGGCGGGGGACCTCGCCGTCGAGCTGATGAAGTCGGCGGTGTCGGCGACGCACGACAGCCGGGTCCTCGGCGGGGTCGGCGGCTTCGCGGGCCTCTACGACGTCTCCTTCCTCCGCGACTTCCGAGCCCCCCTCCTCGCGACCTCGACCGACGGCGTCGGCACCAAGGTCGCGCTCGCCCAGGCGATCGACAAGCACGACACCATCGGGCAGGACCTCGTCGGCATGGTCGTCGACGACATCGTCGTGGTCGGCGCCCGCCCCTTCTTCATGACCGACTACATCGCGTGCGGCAAGGTCGTCCCGGCCCGCATCGCCGACATCGTCGCCGGCATCGCGCGCGCCTGCTCCGAGACGGGCACCGCGCTCGTCGGCGGCGAGACGGCCGAGCACCCGGGCCTGCTCGGACCCGACGACTACGACGTGGCGGGCGCGGCGGTCGGCGCGATCGAGGCCGACCAGGTGCGCGGCGCCGACCGCGTGCGCGACGGCGACGTCGTGGTGGCGATGGCCTCCTCCGGACTGCACTCGAACGGCTACTCGCTCGTGCGCCACATCCTCGCCGAGCGCGGCATCGGCTTCACCGACCGCTCCGAGGAGCTGGGCGGCGTGGTCGGCGAGGTGCTGCTGGAGCCGACCCGCCTCTACACCCGGCCCCTCCTCGACCTGCTCGACGACGCCGAGCTCGGCCCGGCCGTCCACTCCATCAGCCACGTCACCGGCGGCGGGATCGCGGCGAACCTCGCCCGGGTGCTGCCGCGCGGCTCCTGGGTCGAGGTCGAGCGGGCGAGCTGGAGCCCGTCCGACGTGTTCCGCGCGCTCGCCGGGATGTCCGGCGCGACGCTCGAGAGCACCGAGGGCACCTGGAACCTCGGCATCGGCATGTTCGCCGTGGTCGCGGCGGAGGCGGCCGACGGCGTGATCGCACGCCTCGAGCGCTCGGGCGTCCCGTCGTGGGTCGCGGGCCGCGTCTCGACGGCCGCGCGCGGGTTCGAGGGCTTCGAGCAGGGCGCGAAGGGCGTCGACGGCGGAGCGGTCCGCCTGGTCGGGTCCTACGCGGGCTGACCTCCGGAGGCGCCGCGGATCAGCGCGGTGCGGCGTGCGCGCGCTCCCAGGAGTGCTCGTGCCGGGTCAGCAGCCACGAGCCCGCAGCGCAGAGCGCGCAGGCGGCCGCGGTGGCGAGCAGAGCGGTCGCCCAGGTCGGGGCGTCGCGGCTGACGAGCAGGTTCGCACAGGCGACCAGCACGCCGAGGCCGGCGCCCGCGCTGGTGCCGAGCACGAACGGGCCGTCGCGGCGGCTCGCGACGCGCACCGCGACCATGCCGGCGACCGCTCCCGCGCCTCCGACGACTCCGATGCCCGCGCCGGAGGCCGCTCCCATGAGCAGGCCGAAGCTCACCAGCCCGGGCGGGCCGTCGGCGGCGAGGACGCCGGGCAGGTAGAGGACCAGGGCGACGGCGGCGCCGACCGCGCCGCCCACCAGGATCGCGCCGACCAGCAGGGCGGCGGTGACGTAGCCGATCCGCGCGACAGGCCGCGCGGATCCTCCGGGTTCGAACATTCGCGGCT
Source organism: Rathayibacter sp. AY1A5 (assembly GCF_002930875.1). Lineage (NCBI taxonomy): Bacteria > Bacillati > Actinomycetota > Actinomycetes > Micrococcales > Microbacteriaceae > Rathayibacter > Rathayibacter sp. AY1A5. Next base: position 42,729 of record NZ_PSTM01000018.1, read on the forward strand.
CCATCGACGCGGCCCGCGGGGCAGCGGGCGGTCCTCGGACAGTACGCCCGAACGCCCCTCGGCGGAACCGTCGTCGGGGATCGGCGGGGCTAGCGCCGGAGGGTCTCGCTCGGGAGCTCGCCGAACCGCGTCGCGTAGTGCTGGGCGAAGCGGCCGCCGCTGATGAACCCCCAGCGTGCGGCGACGTCGCCGACCACCAGCGAGCCGATCGATCCGGCCGAGAGCTCCTCGTGCGCGCGCTCGAGGCGGACGTCGCGCAGGTAGTGCCGCGGGGTCTCGCCGAAGGCGCGCTGGAACGCCAGCTGCACGCCGCGGACCGTGAGCCCGGCCGCGTCGGCGATGTCGGCCACTCCGAGGGGCAGGTCGGCGTTGGCCTGCACGAACTCCACGGCCCGGCGGAGGCGCCGCGCGCTGACCGAGGGCGGCATGGCCGGCAGCGGGGCGATGCGGTGGGCGAAGGTCTGCAGGGCGGCGAGCGCGGCGATGCGGGCGACGCCGTCGCGCTGCAGCGCGGTCGGCGTGTGCGCGGAGGCGAGGGTGTCGCGCAGGAGCCGGATCGCGGCCCACCAGGCGGTCGTGTCGCGCGCCACGGGGGCGAACCGCAGCGGGCCGGGCTCGGTGCCGTGCAGCTCGGCGGCGATCGCCTCGAGGTGGGCGGCCTCGAAGTGCACGAGCGCGTCGCGGTACTCGAGGGCCTCGAAGCCGAAGGGCCGGCCGCTCGGGAACATGGCCGGGCGCCCGACGACGAGGCGGTGCTCGTCGCGCCCCAGGTCGAGGGAGGCGCGCCCCGCGGTCAGCCAGAGGGCGACGTAGACGTCGCTCGGGGCCACCGTGCCGCGCACCCGGCCGAGGAAGGAGGCGGAGTGGAGGCTCACGGGCCCGGGCCCGGTCGTCGTGTAGCGGAACGCGAACGGCACGACCGAGCGCTCGGCCCGGAAGCCGGAGCCGTTGTACGAGCCGGCGTAGAAGTCGCGCGCCTCGTCGAGGTCGTTCCCGCGACGCTCCGACTGCCACACGGGCAGCCGTGCGGGCGGGGAAGTGCTCATCCGGTCAGTGTCCCAGGGGGCACCGACATTCTGCTCTCAGTGGCGGAAAGCGGGAGAACGTGCTCAGCCGAGCGACCCGCGCTCCAGGTCGGGTCGCTCGCCCGCCGGATCCCCGTCCGCACGCGAAACGGGGCCGCCCCGAGGGAGCGGCCCCGATTCACGGGAGGAGTCACGCACGCTTCTGGTGCGGCTCCTCGACGAGGTCCGTGTCGTCGCCGTCGTCCTCGGCGTCGATCCACTTCGAGTAGTCCGGCTCGTCCGGGTGGCTGAGCTCGCGCTCGAGCGCGCTGTAATCGACCGCCGGGCTGAACGACTTCAGCTCACGGGCGATCTTGGTGTTCTTCGCCTTCTGACGGCCGCGCCCCATGGGTGACCCCCTCACGATGACAGGCCAGACGGGCAGTGAGCCGGCTGGGGAAAAGAGCAGACAGGGAAAGTTGAAATCTACGCGGTAGTTTAGCAGACGGGGGACACGCCACCCCGGGCCTCGATCTGCCGGACGGCCGCCCATCCTCGACCGCGTCAGGAGCACCGTGGACAGCGTCGCCCCACCGCGTCCCGTCGTGGTGATCGGCGCGGGCCAGGCGGGTCTGTCCGTGGCCTACTACCTGCGCCGTCTCGGCCTCGTCCCCGGGCGCGACCTGATCGTCCTCGACCGCGGTCCGGAGCCCGGCGGGGCCTGGCAGTTCCGCTGGGAGGCCCTGCGGCTCGGCTCCGCGCACCGCGTGCACGATCTCCCGGGCATGGAGCGGATGGGGTTCTCGTTCCGCACGGCCGATCACCGGCGACCGGCACGGGACGTGGTCCGCGAGTACTACGGGCGCTACGAGGAGGAGCTCGGTCTCGAGATCCGCCGTCCGGAGTCGGTGCGGCGCGTCACGAGTGCGACGCCGCACGACACGGGGTCGCCGCTCGTCGTCGAGTCCGACCGCGCGGTCGAGCGCGCGAGTCTGCTCGTCAACGCGACCGGCACCTGGGGATCGCCCTTCGTCCCGCACTACCCCGGGCGCGACCGCTTCCGCGGCGTGCAGATCGACCCGACCGAGTACGTCCGCGCCGAGGACTTCGCCGGGAAGCAGGTGCTCGTGGTCGGCGGCGGCACCTCGGCGATCGGCTTCCTGCTGGAGCTCGAGCGGGTGGCGCGCTCCCTGACGTGGGCGACGCGGCGACCGGTCGTCTACCACGACGGCGAGCAGCTGGCGATGGAGTCGGCGGTGGAGGCGGTGGCCGAGCAGGACCGCGCCGCCCGCGCCGGGCTGCCCCTCCCGAGCATCGTCGGCGGCACGGGCGTGCAGCGCACCCGCCGGGTGGTCGCCGGGATCGAGCGCGGGCTCCTGCACGAGCGGGGGATGTTCTCGTCGATCGAGGAGGAGGGCGTGCGCTGGCCCGACGGCTCCTTCACGCGCGCCGACGCGATCATCTGGGCGACGGGCTTCCGGCCGGAGCTGCGCCACCTCGCTCCGCTCGGGCTGCGCGAGCGCGAGGGCGGCATCGCGGTCGCCGACGGAGCCTCGCTGACGGATCCGCGCGTCTTCTTCGCCGGCTACGGCCCGACGGCCTCGACCATCGGGGCGAACCGCTCGGGCCGGCGCATCGCGCGCGCGGTCGTGGCGCGCCTGCCCTGAGCGCGCCTGCCCTGAGCCGGCCTGATCTGAGCCGGTCCGCCCTGAGCGGCGCGGCGCCTCAGATCCTGCCGTCCCAGTCCACCGGCACCACGGAGCCGCGGTAGCGGATCCCGTCCACGCGGATCGGCCCGGCGAGCGCGGGCGAGAGCGGCGCGACGACCAGGGTGTCGCCTCCGGGAGCGAGCCCCAGCGCCGCCGACAGCACGGCGACGGAGGCGGCCGCCGACCAGGCTTGCGGTCGGCAGGCCGCCGGGTACGGCACCGGCGCGTGCACCTCGGCGGCGGGGTCGCCCGAGTGCAGCTCGGGCATCCGGTAGCCGAAGCCCTCGGCCGCGGCGATCAGTCCGCGCGAGAGGGTCGTCGCCTCCGCCCCGAAGCCCTCCCGGGCGAGCCCGGTGACGGCGATCGCGGTGTCGTGGGCCCAGACGGAGCCGCCGTGGTACGACAGCGGCCAGTAGCCGCCCGAGCCGGTGTCCAGGGTGCGCAGGCCGAAGCCCGAGTCGAGCCCGGGGGAGACCAGCAGCTCGGCGACCCGGGCGGCATGCTCGGGGGAGAGGATGCCGGTGCCGAGGAGGTGGCCGAGGTTGCTGGTGATCGTGTCGACCGGGCGCCCGGCCGCGTCGAGCGCGATCGCCGGGTAGCCGCCGTCGGCGTCGTCGATCCAGAACGCCTCCGCGAAGCGCGCCTTCAGCGTCGACGCCGCCTCGCGCCACTCCGAGCCGTCACGGCCGAGGTGCTCGAGCAGCGCCGCTCCGCCGACCATGGCCTCGTGGGCGTAGGCCTGCACCTCGCAGAGCGCGATCAGACCCTCCGCGAGCGTGCCGTCGCGCCACTGGATCGAGTCGCCCGAGTCCTTCCAGCCCTGGTTGGCGAGGCCGTGCCCCGTGGTGTCGACGTACTCGAGGAACCCGTCGCCGTCGGAGTCGCCGTCGTCGCGGAGCCAGCGCAGCGCCGCCTCCAGAGCGGGCAGCAGCTGGGCACCGGCAACCAGTACCCGCTGCAGCTCGCGGCCGCGGTGCTGATGTCGATCCCGGTGGCCGTGCTGTTCTTCGTCTTCCAGCGGCGGATCATGAACACGACCGAGGGCGCGGAGAAGGGCTGACGCGGGGGCTCCGGCTCTTGCTGATCGAGCATCGCGCGTGGGTGACCGGTTCCTGCTGATCGAGCAGCGCACAGGGCGCGTATCGAGATCCGTGTCCGTGCGACGGGCCTCGATACGCCCCTGCGGGGCTGCTCGACCAGCATGCGGGAGTGCCGCCGCTACTTCGCGAGGAACTCCAGGACGACGCGGTTCCACTCCTCCGGGTGGCTCACGGTCACTCCGTGCGGGGCGCCGTGGACGACGTGCAGCTCGGAGCCGGGGATCGCCGCGTGGGTGCGGGCGCCGGAGCCCTCGAACGGAACCGTGCCGTCGCCGTCGCCGTGGATGACGAGCGCGGGCACCGACACGTTCGGCAGGTCCTCGCGGAAGTCGGTGGTCGCGAACGCCGTCATGCAGGCGAGGGCCGCGTGCTTGGCCGACTGCTTCGCCAGAGCGATCGCCTCCTGGCGCTGCTCCTCCGTCACCTTCAGCTCGCCGTCGACCGAGAAGAAGTCGGTGGTGAACTGGTCGTAGAAGTCGTCCTCGCTCTTCGTGAGGCCCGCGGTCATCTGCGCGGCCTGCGCCTTCTCGAGCGGGCCGTCCGGGTTGTCGTCCGTCTTCATCAGGTACGGCGGGACGGCCGAGGCGAAGACGACGCTGTGCAGGCGATCGGCGCCGTACTTCGTGAAGTAGCGGGCGACCTCGCCGCCGCCCATCGAGAAGCCGACCAGGGTGACGTCCTGCAGGTCGAGCTCGGTGAGGAGGGTGTGCAGGTCCTCGGTGAGCGTGTCGTAGCTGTAGCCGGTGAGTGGCTTGTCGCTGCGCCCGAAGCCGCGGCGGTCGTAGGTGACGACGCGGTAGCCGGCCTCGGCGAACGCGGGGACCTGCTCCTTCCACGACTCGCCCGAGAGGGGCCAGCCGTGGATGAGGACCACGGGGCGGCCCGATCCGCCGGTGTCGTCGACGTGCAGGTCCGTGTCCTTGAAGAGTCCGTGGTGGGCGGTGATCTCGGCCATGGCGAGTGCTCCTTCCGGCGCCGACGATCGGCGTCACTTGATGTTCGAGGACGTCCCTGCGAGCGGATGGCCGGGGCGGGGAGGGTTGACAGCTCCCGTCACTCCGCGACGACGGCCGCGGCGAGGCCCCGCAGCGCGGTGTGCAGCCCGGGGCTCATGGGCAGCCCGGCGTCGAGCACCGCGTTCGCGGCGGCGACCAGCACCGGTGCCGCGGGGGAGGAGACCACGGTGAGGCCGGCGGGCGGATCCGCGTCGCCCGAGGGCCGCACGACCAGGACGAGCCGGGAGCTGGGAGCGCTCGTGCTGATCGTCGCTCCTGATCGGGCGGGCAGCACCGCAAGGGTGCCGCGGCCGACGAACTCGCGCTCCTCCCGACTGGCGACGGTGAACGCGCCCTCGAGCGGGAGCAGGAGCACCACCGACCCCGGGTCGGCGCGGGGGCTCGGGCGGAAGTCGATCGTGCCGGCCGTGTGCCAGATCCGCCGGAGGAGCACGCCCTCGGCGGCCGCCTCCTGCCCGGTGACGGCGAACGCGGGGTCGGGCCCGGCCTCGGCGTGGCGGGCCCGCAGCCAGTGCCGGGCGGAGTCGCCGCGGAGGGGCATCGGGCGGATCAGCGGATCGGACACGGCGGCTCCCGAGGAACGCGGACCTGAATCGGCCGAGACAGTGAGGAACCATCATCCTAGGAGCGGCGGGAGGCGTGGTCTCCGGAGTGGCGCGTCCTCACATGCCGATGCCGCCCCGGCCGCGCTGAGCGCGACGCCGGAGCGGCATCCGAAGGGTGGTGCGGACTACTGGAATCCGCCGCCACGGTCCTCCGGGTCCTCGATCGGGTCGGAGTCGGGAGTGTCGATCGAGTAGGTCACGTGGACCGCCTCGCCGACCTCCTTCGCGGAGACGGCGTTGTACACGAGGTGCGTCTCCTGGCCGTCGACGGCGGCGTAGACGTCGACCTCCTTCTCGTAGCCCCCCTCGGTGCTGACGCGGTTCTCGGTCTGGCCGTCGAACGGCCCGCCCTGGAAGAAGGCGAGGTAGCTCTCGCCCTCGGCGAGTGCGCGGATGTCGTTGCTCATGCCCCCAGGTCTACCACTCGGCGCCTCCCCGCCGCTCGGCCTTGCGCTCGGCGGGCGGAGGAGGGCCGGGAGCGGCAACGACCGGGCCGCGAGGCGCTGGCACTGCTCGACGGGATCTCTCCGCACGCGCCGTCAGGGCACGAGCCGCTGCGTGATCGAGGCCGTCGGCCCGCTCGGCGCGATCTCGGCGAGCGCGCCGTTGACCAGGGGCATCTGCGGCGGCTGGTGCCCGGTGTCGACGTCGAGGATCACCGGCACACCGAGGTCGCCGAGAGCGCGCCGCACCGCGTCCTCCTGGCTCAGCTCGGGCAGGGACGCGCCCTCGGTCCGGCCGATCAGGACGCCGGTCGCCTGCTCGAACCAGCCCGCGAGGCGGAGGGAGGTGAGCATCCGGAGCACCGAGACGGAGTCGGACCCGGCCGCCTCCAGGTAGACGACGGTGCCCTCCGGCGCGTGCCGGCGAGCGAAGCCCGGAACGTCGCCGTAGGGCGTGCCCGCGAGCAGGGACACCGTCTCGAGGCATCCGCCGATCAAGCGGCCGGACATCGCCGCGTCCGCTGACCCGTCGAGCGAGCGCCAGCGGGTCGGCTCCTCGTAGGCCCGATCGCGGTCGAGCGGCTCGTCCGCCCACGCACCCCACGGACGGCTCCGGCGTCGCGGCGCGGCGTGCTGCGTGAACGCGGCTCCGGGCTCGAGGCCGGCGACCTCCGTCCAGCGGTGGAACCCGACCGGCAGCTCCCACGGCTCGTCCATCAGATTGGCGCCGTGGATCGTCGCGAGCCCGGTCGTCGTCGTCAGGGGCAGGAGCAGCGTCGAGACGTCCGACCAGCCGACGAACCAGGGCCGGGCCTCCGCGAGGGCGTGCCAGTCGAGCCTCTCCAGCAGCTCGACGGCGAGCTCGCCGCCCCACGGAGGAAGGACCGCGTCCCCGCTCCGGAAGGCGTCGTGCAGGTCGGCCGCCCGATCCGCGGCGGACGCCGGAGCGAGTCCGCCGAGGAGGGCGTGCGGCCGGACCCGGACGTCGTATCCCGCCGAGCCGAGTCGGCGCGCGGCGTCCTGCAGCCGGTCGTGCAGGTGCGCGGGGACTCCCATCGAGGGCGCGGGCACCTCCACCCGGCCTCCGGCGCGGAGGGGCGCGGGGTACGTGATGCTCGCCATCCGACGACGCTAACGCCCCTCGCGGTGACGGGCTTCGAATGCTCCGTCCGGCGAGTACCTCCGCGCCCTTCCTGCCCCGACTCGCGGGCGGCCGCTGAGCGCGATCGCGAGAGGGGTCGGCGCGAGTGCCGCGCCGCCCACCCACCCACTCGTGCGCAGCGCCGCCCGCCGGGAAGAAAGATGGGGCCAGGAGGCGCACCGGAACGTGACGTCCCGGTCTCGCGCAGGCGTCTCGGCTCCGCTGCTGCCTGCGGCGATCAGCGCCACGCGGCGCCTTCAGCTCGTGAGGCGGCCGATCTCGTCCTCGGAGAGGAGGCGGTCGGAGTAGAGCACGATGCGAGCCGCGGGGTCGAGGCTGTGCGCGTCGGGGCCCTCCCACCTCCGTTCGAGACCGAGTCGAGCGACCGTCCGGTGCGATCGCTCGTTCCGTTCCGCGACGACCGCGGTCACGGGGAGCTCCGGCCGGAGCCGCCGCGCCCGCGCGATCCCTGCGGAGGCGACCTCCTGGGCGTACCCCCTGCCCCAGTGGTCCGGATGGACGGTGAATGCGACGTTCCAGGCCGTGTCGGTGAGGAGAGTGCAGCCGCCGACCCCGATCGCACCGTCCGCGCCGCCCTCGGGACTCCGCAGCCGGACGACCCAGCTGCTGAGGTCGTCCCGTTCCCACTGCGCCGTTCGGCGGGCGTGCACCGCCCGGGTCTGCTCGACGGAGCCGTGTCGGAGGAGGGGGTCGCCCGCCGCGATCCGCTCGTCGGAGTACAGCCGCCACAGCTCGTCCAGATCGCTCTCGGCGGGACGGAACAGCCGGAGCCATTCGGTCGTCTCGTCGGGGCGATCACCGGCGCCGATGCTGCTGCCGCTCGCTCGAGGCGGGACTCGGGGCCATCGGGGCGGTCGCCGAGGAGTGAGGCGAGCGCGGTGACCGCGCCTGGACGTCCACCCGCTCAGCCCGTGATCAGGCCGGTGAGGCGGTCGGCGGCGGCTCCGACGGTCGAGACCGCATTGACCGTGACGAGGCAGGCGATTCCCCAGAACCAGGTGCGACCGGGTGCCCCGGCGCTGCGCCGCTCGAAGGCGAGCCACCAGGCGCCGACCACCGAGACGCACGCCGCGACCACCGAGCCGAGCGCCATGCGGACGTACTCCTCGGGACCGGGGGAGGACCAGGCCGTGGTCGCGAGGACGATGAGCAGCGGGACCACGATCATGCCCAGCGCGCCGAGCAGCACCGCGTGGAGGTGACTGCGGGGAGGGGCCCCGGCCGTCGTCGTCGCGGTCCGCGTCCGAGTCGTGTCCATGCCGCGTCCCCCGTAGCCGCGGTCCGGTCCGCGCTGCCCCGACGCTATCCGCTCGCCGTCCCGCCGTCACCCCGCACCTCGAAGCGGGCCGCGTGCCCGGGTGGCGTCAGCACCGCGCCGCCCGCGCCGCCCCGGCCGAACGCCGAGAACGTAGGATGTCCGGGATGACGATCGGACGCCGCCTCTTCCTCTCGGGAGCCGCCACGGGAGTCGGGCTCCTGGCCCTCGCGGGCTGCACGCCGTCGCGTCCGACGCCGACCCGCTCGGTCACGAAGGCCCCCGTGCCCACGCCGAGCACCACCGCCGTCCCCGCGCCGGCCGCCTTCGTGCGCTCCGCCTGGGCCGAGGATCCGTACGCGCTCGGCTCCGTCTCCTACCTGCCCGTCGGCGCGACGCCGCAGCACCGCACCGACCTGGGCACCGCGGTCCTCGACCGCGTCTTCCTCGCGGGCGAGGCCACCGACACGGAGGCGCCCGGCACGCTCCAGGGCGCCTGGAGCTCCGGGGTCCGCGCGGCCGCCGAGATCAGCGCCGTCGCCGACGAGGGCGAGCGGATCGCGATCGTCGGGGCCGGTCTCGCCGGAGCGGTCGCCGCGCGGCGCCTGTCCGACGCGGGCTTCGACGTCACCGTGGTCGAGGCGCGCGAGCGCACCGGCGGCCGCATCGCCACCGCGACTCCGGACGGCTGGCCGATCGCCGTCGAGACCGGAGCCTGGGCCCTCACCGGCGCGGGAGCCGCCCTGCGCGAGAGCATCGCGGACGCGGGCGTGGTCACGACCGCGGTCGACCTCGCCGACGTCCGCTCGAGCGACGCCGACGGCGCGGCTCTCGACACCGGCACCACGGGTGCCGACGCCCTGACCCGTGCTCTCGAGTGGGGAGCGGAGCAGCCGGAGGATCTGGCGCTCGCCGAGTCGTTCGCCGGCTCCGGAGCGCCCGATCCCGCCGAGGCCGAGCCGGGCTCCGGCGACGGCGACGCCGCCCGCGTGGCGGCGCACCTCGCCGGGACGACCGCGCTGCGCACCGGCGCCGCTCCCGAGGAGCTCTCCTCCTGGTACGGACTGGGCGACGCCTCCGCCGCCACGACCGCGGAGGAGCTGAGCGACGACTCCGGCGACGCGCTGCTGACCGACGGGCTCGCGCCCCTGGTCGACACCTTGCTCGCCGACGTCGAGGTCTCGCTGCGCGCCGTGGTGAGCGGCATCGGCTACACGGAGACCGGCGTCAGCATCCGCCTGGGTACCGGCGAGTCGTTCACAGCCGACCGGGTGCTGGTCACCGTGCCGATCGGGGTGCTCCAGACGGACGCGATCGCCTTCGACCCGCCGCTCCCGTTCGCGCAGCGCGCGGCCGTCGCGGCCCTCGGCTCCGGTGTCGTCGAGACGCTGTGGCTGCGCTTCGACGAGGCGTTCTGGGAGGCCGACGCCCCCGCGCGCTGGTCGCTCGTCGGCTCCGAGGCGGGCATCACCGAGTGGCTCAACCTCCAGCCGTCGACCGGCGAGGCGGTGCTCGTCGGGCTGGTCGGAGCGGATCAGGCCCTCTCGCTGCAGGACCTCAGCGACGACGAGCTGGTCACCCTCGCGCAGACGGCGCTCGAGCCGTTCGCCGTCGTCCCCGGCTGACGAGCTCGCGGAGCCGCGCCAGCGGCCCCCGCCACTCCGACGCGTGCGCCGCCCCGAGTGGCCGCACCCGGCTGAGCGCGAGGACGAACGCCGCGATGCCGGAGATCAGGCTCAGCACGATCACGTCGTAGAGCACGAACATCACGGGTCCGTCGACCTGGCCGGGGTCGAGGAAGAAGTACGGGTACCAGCCGATGAGGGCCCCGCGGATCAGGGTGATGACGCCCCAGACGATCGGGAAGCCGAGCACGGTCAGCGCCCCGCGCCAGGCGACCGGGCGGCGGCCGGGTCCGAGGATCCAGTCGAGGATCGCGAGCGTCGGGATCACGAAGTGCAGGAGCGCGCTCGACCAGGGCACGTCGACCCGCACGCCGCGGTTGTTGGCCTCGACCGCGATCAGCCCGAAGACGATCCCCGACACGACCATGTAGGTGAGCACGAGCGCCCGCACGGTGCTGAGCCAGCGCGGCTCCCGCTCGCGCGCGAGGGCGACCAGGCCGGACAGGCCCAGCACCACGACCCCGGCCATGTTCGACTGCGTCGTGAAGTAGGCGAAGAAGTTGTCGATCTGGAACGCGCGGAAGCCCAGCGTGTAGAAGAAGTCGCCGACGAGTCCGACCGCGCCCAGCCCGGCGAGGGCCAGGCGGAGGATCGCGAACGCCTTCCGCACACCCGCTCCGATCCGTCGCCGCTGGGCCCGGAGGGCCGGACTTCCGGACGATTCTACGGTCGCCGCGCTCGGAGCTCCCCGAGCGCGCGGCTCCGCCGGACGGGGGAGGCGGGCCCCGCGGAGGCGATCTAGCGTGGAGGGATGGCGCGCGCACAGGACGGGAAGGGTTCGGGTCGGATGTCGTCGGAGGAGGCGTCCCGGCGCTGGAACGCGGTCACGGGTCCGCTGTTCCTCGCGGCGGGAGCGGTCTTCGCGGTCCTCGGGAATCCGGTCTGGCCGGTGTTCCTCGTCCTGGGGATCACGTTCCTCGGGCTGACCGCCGGCCCCGGGAGGCCGACGAGCCGGAGCGGAGCGCAGGAGCCGGACCGCGATCGGTGACGTGCGCTTCGCGACGCGGACACTCGCCGGTCGCGTCGCCGGGATAGCGTGCGTGTCATGCCCTTCACGCCGAGCCACGCCGTCGTCGCGCTCGCGTTCTCGAACGGCCGGATCCCGGCCGCGGCCGTCGCCATCGGCGCGATGGTCCCGGACATCGGCATGTACATTCCGATCGCCGTCGCCCGCGAGTCCACCCACTCCCTCCTCGGCGTCGTCACCGTCGACCTGCTGCTCGGGATGCTCGGCCTCGCGCTGTGGAGCGCGGTCGTCGCTCCGGCCTGGCGCGACCTCGCGCCCGCGCTGGTCCGCTCGCGCCTGCGTCCCCGGCGCTCGCCGCCCCGCGGGGCCGCCGCATGGATCCGCGTGCTCGTCTTCGCGGCCGCCGGTATCGCGATCGGAGCCGCCAGCCACGTGATGTGGGACGGCTTCACCCACCGGGGCGGCCTCTTCGTCTCGGCGATCCCGCTGCTGCAGCAGGAGCTCGGGCCCTTCCCCGGCTTCCGATGGGCGCAGTACGCGAGCGGCGTGCTCGGGCTGCTCGGGCTCGGGATCGGCGCGGTGGTCTGGTACGTCGGCCGCCGTCCCCGGAAGCTCCGCTCCGACGGCCGGCAGCCGGTGCGCATCGCGGCCGCGGCCGTGGTGCTCGCGGCCGCGGTGGTGCCTGCCGGGATCGTGCTGGCGGGGGCGGGCATCGATCCGCTCGACGCCGCCTACCGGGCCCACGTGGTGCGGGCGGCGATCCTGCTCGTGGGCGGCGGCGCGGCGGCCGCGGTCGCCGTCGCGGCGGTCTGGTGGCTCACCGGCCGAGGGGTGCGCGGGGCCGTCGTCTGAGACGACGGAGGACGAGCCTGTCGTCTCAAGGGAGCACGGGCATCCGTCGCGAGGAGGATGCGCCGGTGCATAGCCCACCGATAGCGTCGGACACGGCCCGTTGGGGCGGGCCGCCTTCGGGGGAAGGCACTAAGGGGAAATCGGGGGCTCGCGGCACACGCCGCGGGCCCTCTACCCGTTTCCGGGCCCCGCCGGCCGGGAGCTCCCGCCGCCTCAGCGCCGCTTCGAGCGCGGCCGGTTCTGCGCGGCCGGGCGCTGCGGGATGCGCGGAGCGCCCTCGCCGGCGGCCCCCTGGGGGAGCGAGGACGCGGGCGGGATCGGGCGGCGGGTCACCGGGCGCACAGGCTCGCCGCGGCGCGTCTGGCCGGGGATCGGCCGGGAGCGGCGTCCGTAGATCAGCTCGGACGAGTCCAGCAGCCACGGCACCAGCGCCACCGTCACTCCGTGCACCAGCAGGAGCTTCTGGCGGATCCGCCGCGACTTGTGGTTGTGGAGGAACGCCTCCCACCAGTGCCCGACGATGTACTGCGGCATGTAGACCGTGGTGATCTCGGAGCCGTGCTCGAGGCGGTGGGCCTTGATGTACTTGATCAGCGGGTACGAGATGTCGCGGTAGGGCGAGGCCACGCAGCGCAGCGGCACCTCGATGTCCATCTGCGCCCAGTCGGCCTTGAGCTGCGCGGTCTGCGCGTCGTCGATGGAGGAGTGCACCGCCTCCAGCGTCTCGTGCCGCGCCGCGATGGCGTAGTCGAGCGCCTTCAGCGTGGGCTTGTTCATCCGGCCCACCAGCACGATCGCGTGGTCGCCGTTGGCGCCGAAGGTCGTGGTCGGGTCGACCTCGATCTCCTTCTCGACGTCGCGGTAGTAGCGGTAGACGCCGGCCATCAGGACGCCGAGGATCGGCATCACCAGGTAGACGAGCCAGGCGCCGTGGGTGAACTTCGTGATCGTGACGACGACGAGCACCGCGAACGTCAGCGTCGCGCCGAACAGGTTGATGGCCAGGCTCGTGTAGACGGTGCGCGAGCCCTCGCCGTTGCGGATCATCCGGACCCAGTGCTTGACCATGCCCGACTGCCCGAGCGTGAACGAGACGAAGACGCCGATGATGTACAGCTGCACGAGGCTCGTGAGCGAGGCCTGGTAGACGAGCAGGATGATCGCGGCGACGAGCGCCAGGATGATCACTCCGTTGGAGTAGATGAGGCGGTCGCCGCGGGTGTTCAGCGACTTGGGCGCGTAGCCGTCGCGGGCCAGCACGGAGCCCAGCAGCGGGAAGCCGTTGAACGCGGTGTTCGCCGCGAGGAGCAGGACGGCGGCCGTCGCGGCCTGGATGATGAAGAACAGGATCGTGTTGTTGCCGAACGTGGCGGCGGCGACCTGCGCGATCACGGAGCGCTGCGGGGTCGTGGCGCAGTCGGCGAAGCCCACCAGGTGGCAGGCGTTCTCGGCGTAGTGCACGTTCGAGAGCAGGGCGAGGGCGGTCAGGCCGACGAAGAGCACGATCGCGATCGTGCCCATCGCGACGAGGGTGCGCTGGGCGTTCTTGACCTTCGGGGCGCGGAACGCGGGCACGCCGTTCGAGATCGCCTCGACGCCCGTGAGCGCCGCGCAGCCGCTGGCGAAGGAGCGCAGCAGCAGGAGGACGACGGCCGCCTGCGTGAGCTGCTCGCCCTGCACGGTGAAGCCCGCCGACTCCGCGACCGGGGTGTCGCCGAAGGCGGTGCGGACCAGGCCGACGACGACCATGACGAAGACGCTCGCGACGAAGAGGTACGTCGGGACGGCGAAGGCGCGGCTCGACTCCGAGACGCCGCGGAGGTTCACGGCCGCCAGCAGCACGACGAAGAGGATGGCCAGCTCGACCCGCAGCGGCGCCAGCTCGGGCACCGCGGAGATGATGTTGTCGACTCCGGAGGCGACCGACACGGCCACGGTGAGCACGTAGTCCACGAGGAGGGCGGCGGCGACCGTGAGGCCCGCCGTCTCGCCCAGGTTGGTGCGGGCGACCTCGTAGTCGCCGCCGCCGGACGGGTAGGCCCGGATCAGCTGGCGGTAGCTCAGCACCACCACGACGAGGAGGACGACCACGCATGCGGCCACCCAGGGGGCGAAGGTGAGGAAGGAGAGCCCGCCGAGCAGCAGGATCATCAGCAGCTCCTGCGGCGCGTAGGCCACGGAGGAGAGCGGGTCGCTGGCGAAGATGGGGAGCGCGAGCCGCTTCTGCAGCAGCTGTCCCTCGAGCTTGTCGCTGGGGAGCGGCTCGCCGATGAAGAAGTGCTTGGCGGTGCGCAGCTCGGTCGCGTCGGCCGACGATCCGTCCGCGGCGGACGGGGGGCCCTCGTGTGTCACGAGCGATGACACTACTCCGTACGAGGGGGCAGTCAAGACGGCCGGGAGCGGGCCGAGCGGAGGCTGATCCCGCGCTGTGACCGGGAGTTTCCCGGTGCGGCGGGGAGCGGCGGCCGGCGTGCTCGCGGCCGGCGCCCCGAGCGGGGGGTCAGCGGCCGTCGCGGGTCGCGGCTCCGATCAGGCCGGTGAGGCTGTCGCGGAGCGCGGTGAGCTCCTCGAGGGGGACGTCGAGCCGCTCCACGATCTGCGGAGGAACCTGCAGGGCCTGCTCGCGGAGGGCCGCTCCGGAGGGGGTCAGCGCGACGTCGAGGCGGCGCTCGTCGTCGCTGCTCCGGGCCCGCGTGACGTGGCCGCTCGCCTCCAGGCGCTTCACGAGCGGGCTGAGCGTGGCCGGCTCGAGGCGGAGGGCGGAGCCGAGGTCGGCGAGCGAGCGGGGGCTGCGCTCCCAGAGCGCGAGCATCACGAGGTACTGCGGGTGCGTGAGTCCGAGCGGTTCGAGCACGGGGCGGTACAGCCCGATGACGGTGCGCGCCGCGACGGCGAGGGAGAAGCAGACCTGGTTCTGGAGGGCGAGCGGGTCGGTTTCCACGGCGTCATCCTCTCATCGTGCCCTGATGGTTAGTACACTAAGGATATGACGCGGAAGAAGACCGGCTCCCTCTACCAGCGCTTCAACGCGCGGCTGTTCCCCTGGATCGGCCCGCCGCCGCTCGGCCCGTACGACCAGCCCGAGCAGGAGGCGCCCGCGGGGCAGGCGTGCCCGCTCTGCGGTCGGCCGATATCCGAGCACGTCATCGACCGCTCCGGTCCGCGCACCCAGCTGTACTGCCCGAGCGACCCCTCCTGAGTCGCACGCCCCCGTTCGGGGGTCGGGGGCTTCGGGCGGCGGGGGCGGATGATGAGCGCATGTCCCGTCTGAGCCCCACCGCCGCCCGCGTCGTCCAGTACAGCCGTTTCGGCGACGCGGACGTCCTCGAGATCGTCGAGGTCGAGCGGCCGAAGCCCGGGGCGGGCGAGGTGCTGGTCGAGGTGCTCTCCGCCGGGGTGAACCACATGGAGGCGTTCATCCGGCAGGGCCAGTTCGACTCCGACCACTCCGCGGCCTTCCCGATGCGCCAGGGCACCGACTTCTCGGGCGTCGTCGTCGCCCTCGGCGAGGGCGTCACCGACATCAAGCTCCGCAGCGACGTGGTCGGCCACGCGCTCGTCGGCTCCCACGCGACCCACGTCGTGGTGCCGCGCCGCAACCTCGTCGCCAAGCCCGCCTCCGTGAGCTGGGAGGTCGGCGGCGCGCTGTTCCTCGCCGGAGTGACCGCGTGGCGCGCGCTGGAGGCCACGCATGTGGGACCCGACGACACCGTCCTCGTCTCCGCGGCGGCCGGAGGAGTCGGCAGCCTCGAGATCCAGCTGGCGAAGCTCCGCGGCGCGACGGTGATCGGCACCTGCGGCGAGCGCAACTTCGACTACCTCCGCCAGATCGGCGTGAAGCCGGTGGTCTACGGCGACGGGATCGCCGACCGCATCCGGGCCGCGGCGCCCGGCGGGGTCACGGTGTTCCTCGACAACTTCGGCGGGGAGAACGACGCCCTCGCCGACGAGCTCGGCATCGCGGCGGGCCGCTTCCACTCCAGCGACGACCGCAAGGAGATCGAGCTGCGCGCCGTCTGGCCCGACGCCGAGACCGCCCAGCGCGACACCGAGATCCTCGGCGAGCTGGTCGGCCTCGTCGGCGAGCAGAAGCTGCGGGTGCTCGTCTCGGGCTTCTACCCCTTCGACCAGGTGCAGGACGCCTTCGACGACCTCGAGAAGCGCCACTCGCGCGGCAAGATCGTCCTCGGCATGAACCCGGTGGACCCGGCGAAGGTCACCAAGGCGCGCGACATCCACGAGGCCGGCCGCTAGCCGCACCCTCCCGGCGGCTGTCCGGGCTGCTCTCCGGGCGGCCACAATGGGGCCGTGGCGCGCGGACGCCCGGGAGGAGTGACGCGATGGAGGAGCCCGTCGTCGCGATCGTCTGGATCGTCTCGTTCGTGGTGGTGACCGTCCTGGTCACCGGGCTGTCGGGGCGGGTGAACTGGTCCGCTCCCGTGGCGCTCGTCGCCGTCGGGGCTCTCGCCTCCTTCGTCCCCGGGATCCCGGAGGTGGTGGTCGAGCCGGACGTGGTGCTGTTCGGGATCCTGCCGCCGCTGCTCTACGCGGCGGCGATCCGCACCTCCGTCCTCGACGTCCGCGCTCGCGGCGACAGCATCCTCCTGCTGTCGGTCGGGCTCGTCGTCTTCACGGTCGCGGTGGTCGGCGCGGTGGCCTGGATGGTCGTCCCGGCGATCACGGTCGCCGCGGCCCTCGCGTTCGGCGCGATCGTGGCGCCCACGGACGCGGTGGCGGTCACGGCGATCGCGGGGCGGCTCCGCCTGCCGCGGCGCATGCTCACGGTGCTCGAGGGCGAGAGCCTCCTCAACGACGCGACCGCGCTGGTGGCGCTGAACGCCTCCCTCCTGGCGATCGTCAGCACGGTCACTCCCGGGCGCATCGCGCTCGACTTCGTGCTGGCCGTGGCGGTGGGCGGCGGGGTCGGGATCGGCATCGCCGTGCTGCTCGGGTTCGTGCGCAAGCAGGTGCAGTCGTCCGTCCTGGACACGAGCCTCTCGCTGGTGACGCCCTACGTCGCGTTCATCCCGGCGCAGCTGCTGCACGGCTCCGGGGTGCTGGCGGTCGTGGTCGCGGGGCTCTACCTGGGCTACCGGGCGCCGGTCATCCAGTCGGCGCAGGCGCGGATCGCGGAGTCGCTCAACTGGCGGACGATCCAGTTCCTGCTCGAGAACGCGGTGTTCCTCTTCATCGGGCTGAGCCTGTCGTCGGTGGTGGAGGCGACGGCCGACTCGGGCATCGGGGTCTGGCAGACGGTCGGCATCGGCGCGGCCGTGCTCGCGGCGCTGGTCGGGAGCCGCGTGGCCTGGATGTGCATGACGACGCTGCTGTTCCGGCACGGTCCGCGCCGGCTGCAGCAGCGCGGGTGGACCTGGCCGACCGCGATCGGGGTGTCGTTCGCGGGCATCCGCGGCGTGGTCACCCTCGCCGCCGCGTTCCTCCTGCCCGCGGAGACGCCGCAGCGCGCGTTCCTGCAGTTCCTCGCCTTCATCGTGGTGGCGGGGACGCTCGTCGAGGGGCTCGCGCTCCCGCGGCTCGTCCGCGCCCTGAAGCTGCCGGCCCCGAACGAGATGCAGGAGCACGTCGAGAAGCAGATGCTGCTCGCCGAGGCGCAGGCCGCCGGGCTCGCCCGGCTCGACGCGGAGCCGCAGGACGGAGTGGAGGACCGCGTTCTCGACCGGCTGCGGCGGAACGCGACGTTCCTCGCCGACGCCCTGGAGAACCCGCCGGAGGGCGAGGGCGTGGAGCCACTCCCGCAGGCCTACAACCGGCTCCGGCGCGTGATGATCGCGGCCGAGCGGGAGGCGGTGCTCCGCGCGCGCTCCGAGGGGCGGTACCAGGAGCCGGCGGTGGTGAGCGCTCTGGCGTTCCTCGACGTGGAGGAGGAGGCGCTGGCGGTCGGGCGGCAGTAGCGCCAGGAGGGCGGGGACCCCGGGCGGGATCCCCGCCCTCCCGGCGCTGAGGTGTCCGGGCTCAGCCCAGGGTGGAGCGGACCGAGGCGCGGGCCTCGTCGAGCGCGGCGCGCAGGGCGTCGACGCTCGCGGTCGTCACGGATCCCGAGGAGGCGGCGGTGCGCAGCTCCGCGCGCAGCTCGTCGCGGAACTCGGTGAGCAGCACCTCGGCGTCGCGCAGGGCAATCCGCGAGGCGGTGCGCGCGTCGGGCGAGACCGGCGCGGTCTGCTCCGGCGCGGTCTGCTCCGGCGCGGGCTGCTCGGAGGGGGTGCCGGACGTGTCCTGCGGGCGCGGCTCCTCGGCGGAGTGCTCCGGTCGGCGTCCGGGCTCCCGCGAGTCGCGGGCGGCGCTGGCCAGGTCGGCGCGGAGGCTCTTCATCGCCTCCGCGACGCCGAGGCGGACCTCGTCGGCGAGCCGGCGGACGGAGTCGGTGAGCTCCTCCTCGATGTCGCCCAGGTCGGTCGCGCGGTTCGCGAGCTCGGCGCGGCCGGCGTCGGTGATGGAGTAGACGGTCTTGCGGCCGTCGGCCTCCTTCGTGACGAGTCCTTCCTCCTCGAGCTTCGCGAGGCGCGGGTAGACCGTGCCGGCGCTGGGCGCGTAGGTGCCGCCGAAGCGCTCGCTGAGCGCCTGGATCAGCTCGTAGCCGTGGCGCGGCGACTCGGCGAGGAGGTTGAGCAGGTAGAGGCGCAGGCGGCCGTGCGCGAAGACGGGGCTCACAGCGAGCTCCCGTCCATCGGGCGGCGATCGTCGGCGGGGCCGGTGCCGGGAGAGCCCCAGCCCTCGCCCACCGAGGCGGAGGACGCGGCGACGGACCGGCGGACGACGACCACGTCTCCCGAGACGGAGTTGGCGGCGACGTCGACCCACTTCGAGTCGAGCGAGCCCGTGGTCGAGGTGAAGCCCCGGCCGAAGGTGCCCTTGACGACGGAGCCGTCGAGCTGGAGCGTGCCCGAGACGGTGTTGATGCGGTAGCGGGCGCCGAGGCCCTCGTCGACGCGGATCGTGAGGTCGCCGCTGACGGTGTTGGCCTGGATCCGGTCGGGGGTGCCCTCGGCGTCGACGAACACGCTGCCCGAGACGCCGTCGACGGTGAAGCGGGTGAGCTCGCCGCTCGCGGTGACGTCGCCGGAGACGGTGCGCGCGGTGACGCGGCCGGTGTGGCTGCGGACCGAGAGCTCGCCGTGGACGGTGTTCACCTCGATGTCGCCGTGCAGGCCGTCGACGACGATGTCGCCGCCGACCGTCGAGACGCGGGCGTCGCTGTGGAGGCCCGAGACCAGGCCGTCGGCCGAGACGGTGTCGAACTTGAGGTCGACGCCGCGGGGGACGAGGAGGCTGATGTCGGCGCGGTCGCCGCGGCGGCCGAGGCCCTTCACGACGTCGACGATGGTGTCCCAGCGGAGCTGGACGTGGTCGATCTCGAGGCGGTCGCCGTCCATCGAGACCTTGAGCGGGCGGCCGTCGACGCTGTGGACCTCCACGCGGGCGGTCGGCTCGTCGTGGGCGATGACGTCGATCTGGCCGCCGACGAGGGCGACCTTGACCGAGCGGACGACGTCGAGGTCGATGACCTTCGTCTCGCCGGCCTGTACGAGCCATTTCTCGAGGGACATGAGCTCCTCCTCCTGCACCGGGGTGCCTTTCTGAAACGCGATACATCGCGAGTGGACGAGAGTCACGTTATATCTCGATCGCTGCGGCCGGCAACGGGGCTCGGCCGGTTCCCAGCGTCGAGCGGCCGGGACCGGGGCGGGGCCGAGGCGGGATGAGGCCGGGGGCCGGAGCCGAGGCCGCCGTCGAGGGGGTGAGGCCGCGGCGGGCGCCGTGGTAGACCGGGCGCATGGACCCGATCGCGGCACTCGAGGAGATCGCAGCACTGCTCGAGCGGGAGCGGGCCTCCCGCTACCGGGCGAAGGCGTTCCGCCGCGCGGCCGCGGTGCTGGAGGGGATGGCGTCCGCCGAGCGGGACGACCTCGCCCTCGTGCGGCGGGCCTCCGGGATCGGCGACACGACCTTCACGGTGATCGAGCAGGCGCGGTCGGGCCGGGTGCCCGACTACCTCGCGGAGCTGCGCGGCTCGGCTCCTCCGCCCGCGAGCGCGCTGCGGGGACGGCTGCGCGGCGACCTCCACAGCCACAGCGAGTGGTCCGACGGGGCGACGCCCGTCCTCGCGATGGTGGACGCGGCCCGCGCGCTCGGCCACGAGTACCTGGCGCTCACCGATCACTCGCCGCGGCTCCGGGTCGCCCACGGTCTCAGCGCGGAGCGGCTGGAGGAGCAGCTGGCCCATCTCGCGGGCCTCGACACCGGGCCCCTGCGGCTGCTCAGCGGGATCGAGGTGGACGTCCTCGAGGACGGCGCGCTCGACCAGACGAACGAGCTGCTGGACCGCCTCGACGTGGTCGTCGCGAGCGCCCACTCGAAGCTGCGGCTGCCCTCCCGTGAGATGACGGCCCGGCTGGTCGCGGCGGCCTCGGATCCGCGGACCGACGTCCTCGGCCACGTCACGGGGCGGCTGGTGTCGGGCGAGCGCGGCACCCGCCCGCCGTCGACCTTCGACGCCCGGGCCGTGTTCCGCGCGTGCGCCGACCACTCCACCGCGGTCGAGATCAACGCCCGCCCCGAGCGCGAGGACCCGCCGGACGAGCTGATCGCGCTCGCGCTCGAGGAGGGCTGCCTGTTCTCGATCGACAGCGACGCGCATGCTCCGGGTCAGCTGGGCCTGCTCGACTACGGGGCGGAGCGGGCGGAGCGGCTCGGCGTCCCGGAGGAGCGGATCGTGACCACCTGGCCGGTCGAGCGGCTCCTGGAGTGGACCCGCGGCTGAGGATCCTCGCGCGTTGCGCAAACGAACTGCGGCCATCACCCCCTTGACAGGAGGCCGTACCGCGGGAGGAGATCCGACGCAAGTGGCGAAATCCCAGCCGCCCACGCGGCATGCTCGGTACCGGCCCGCTCCTCCCGGGCCGCTCCAGCGGTCGGGAGTCGCGCTCCGTCGCACTCTCCACTCCGACAGACCAGGTGAACCATGGCCACGCAGACCGCTCTCGACGCCGTGCGCGCCGCTCCCACTCTGCTCGAGGCCGTCCGGATGGCGGATGAGCTGACGGTCGCCGCGGTGAGCGACGGCGGCGGCCGCGCGGTGCGCCTGCTCACCCGCGCCGCTCTGGACCCCTCGGACCAGCTCACCGCGATCGCGGCCGTGCACTCGCTCGCGCAGGTCTTCGACGAGGAGGCCGACCTCGCGCTGCTGATGCTGCTCGAGGACGAGCGCCCGTACCTCCGCGAGCACGCCGCCTGGGCCTTCGGCGGGCGCCTGCCCCGCCCCGCCGCGCTCGGACCGCTGCTGCGCCTGGTCCGCGACGGCGGCTTCTCGGGCATGCTCGCGCAGCGCACCGTCCTGCTCTGGGCCTCCTCGACCCCCGACCTCGTCGCCGTCGCGCTCGAGGGCGCGCTGCTCGGCGAGCGCGAAGCGGCGGCCCGGGCACGGCTCGTCGAGACCCTGGGCCTCGTGCCCGGTGCGATCGCCGAGCGCACCCTCCTGCACGTGGCCGCCGATCGCGCGGAGGGGCTGGAGGCGCGGGCCGCCGCGACGGACGCGCTCGGCGAGCGCGGCTCCGACGACGCCGAGCTCCTGCTCACCGGCCTGGCCGAGGAGGCGGCGCCCATCGGGCCCCTCGCCCGGCTCGCCCTCGGCGACCTCGCCCCCGCACCGGCCGTGGAGGCAGGGCCGACGGTCGCGCAGCTCTTCGTCCACGCCGACATCGACGGCACCCTGACGCGGGTGGGCGCCGGCGACAACGGCGGCATCGCGACCCTGCTGGTGCGCCTGGGCGACTCGCTCGTCGAGCAGGAGGGCATCGACCGGGTGCTCACGCTCTCGCGCGGGACTCCGGCCGAGGCCGAGCGCGCGCTCGGCGAGCTGCCCGACTCCGGCCACGGCTTCGCTCCGGTCCCGTTCGTGGGGCCGCCCGTGGCCATGCCTCAGGCGTGGAGCCGTCGCATCGCCGCCGAGCGCGGCATCCGCCGGATCCTGCGCGCGGCCGGCCGGGTCGACGTGCTGCACCTGCGCATGGCGGACGTCGGATCCCTCGCGGCGGCCGCGGTCGCCCGGGAGCTCGAGATCCCCGTCGTGTTCACCCTCGCTCCGGACCCGCACGCCCTGATCGCGGGCCTGGACGCCTCCGGCGCCCTCACCCGCGCGGACTTCGGCGAGCGCGACGCCGCCGAGCACTTCTGGTTCCGCGTGCGCCTGGTGCAGCGCCTGGCCGCCGACGCCGCGCACACCGTCCTGTTCCCGCGGGAGGAGCTGGCGGCGACCATTCGCGAGCTGATCGGCGTCGACATCACCGCGCACCCGGAGCGGCACACGATCGTCCCGGAGGGGATCGACGTCGGCCTGGTCGAGCGCGGCGAGTCGGCCGCACGGGCCTCCGCCGCCGGTGAGCCGGTCGCGCTGGACGAGGGCGGCGACCTGGCCTCGCTCGACCTCCTGCTGGAGGAGCTGCCCGAGCACCGCCGCGGCCTCCCGCTGCTGCTCAGCGTGGGCCGCCTGCACCGGGTGAAGGGGATGGCGGCGCTCGCCGAGGCCTGGGCGTCCGACCCCTCGCTCCGGGAGCGCGCCAACCTGCTCCTGGTCGGCGGCGACCTCGCCGACCCGAGTCCCGACGAGCGCGAGCAGCTCGACCGCATCCGCGCCGTCGCGTCCGACGGGCTGCTCCTGGCCGGCCACCGCCCGAACGGGACCGTGGCCCGCTGGCTCGGCGCGATCCGGCACGGCCGACCGGGGCTCTCTGCTCCGGGAGGCGCCTACGTCTGCGCGAGCGTCAAGGAGGAGTTCGGCATCGCCCTCCTCGAGGCGCTCTCCGCAGGACTGGTCGTCGTCGCTCCGGCGACAGGCGGGCCCGCGACCTACGTCGAGGAGGGGGAGACCGGCTTCCTGGTCGACACCGCCGACCCCGCGGCGCTCGCCGCCGGCGCCGCCGCCGCACTGGATCTCGCAGGAGGGCCTCTCGGCGAGCACGCCGCGGCCCGCGGGCGTGCGATGGTCGCCGAGCGCTACACGGTGCAGGCCATGGCTCATGCCCTCTCGGGCGTCTACGCGCACGCGACCGCGGACCAGGAGCGTCCCCTCCGCTCGCCGCTCGTGCTGGGGGCCTCGTGACCCTGCTGATCATCAGCCCCGACTACGCGTCGCACCTGCTGCCGCTGGCGACCCTCGGCACGGCGTGGCAGGAGGCGGGCGAGCGCGTCGTCGTGGCCACCGGCGACGCGACGCGCTCCATCGTCGACGGCTTCGGATTCGAGCACATCGCGCTCCGGCTGGGGCGCGGCTCCAACCCGGGCACGATCCGCGCGGAGGAGCAGGCGCCCGACGAGGGCGCGTCCCTCCGCGGCTTCTTCGACGCCACCCGGCGCGGGATGGTCCCGACCCTCGCTTACCAGGCGCGGGAACGGCTCACCGACCTGCTCTGGGATCCGGCCGGCGTCGCCGCGCGCCTGCGCGTGATCCTCGACGAGGTGCAGCCCGACGCGATCGTGGTCGACCATCTCGCCTTCACCGCGCGCGTGGCGCTGAAGGCACTCCACGTGCCCTACGGCGACGTCGTGCTCGGCCACCCCAGCGCGCTCACGGTGCCCGGCGAGGTCTACGGCTTCCCCCCGGTCTGGCCGGACGCCTTCGCTCCGGAGCCGGACGACCTCGATGCGCTCCGCGCCCTCTGCGAGCGTGTGCGCGACTCCTTCACCTCGGAGTGGAACGCCGCCCTCACCACCCTCGACCCCGGGGCGGCGCCCAGCGCCGACGCCTTCGCCGAGAGCGGCGACGTCCTGCTGCTCAACTACCCTGGCGAGCTCCACGACTCGGCCCGCACCGCTCAGCTGCCGCCGCACGCGTTCCTCGGCTCCGCCGTCCGCGAGGAGCCCGACGACGCGGAGGTCGAGGAGTGGCTCGCCGCGTCCGAGGATCCGGTCGTCTACGTGAGCTTCGGCAGCTTCCTCTCGGTGCGCGGCGACGTGCTCGCCCGGGTCGTCGAGGCCCTGGCCGGCGTCGAGGTCGGAGGCAGGCCCGTCCGGGTGGCTCTCGCCTCCGGCGCGACCGAGCGCTCGGCTCTGGGCGAGATCCCCGAGGGCTGGCTGGTCCGCGGCTTCCTGCCGCAGGTCGCGCTCCTGCGCCGGGCCGTGCTCGCGGTCAGCCACGGCGGCAACAACAGCGTCACGGAGGCGATGACCGCGGGCGTGCCGCTCGTCGTCCTCCCGTTCTCGACGGACCAGTTCGCGGGGGCGGCCGCACTCGAGGACGCCGGGTTCGCCGCCGTGCTCGACCCCAACGCCGCCTCCGCGCGACAGCTCGCGGAGGCTGCGCGGCGAATGCTCGCACTCGACGCTCCCGCCCGGGAACGGCTGGCGGCGCTCGCCGAGGGCCTCGCCCGCGAGACGGGACCGCAGCGGGCCCTCTCCGCCCTGAGCGGAGCGACCGTCCAGCGCTAGCCTGGGCCGATGGTCGAGCCGACACCCCAGGACGCGCCGCTGCGTGCCGAGCGGAACGACGCGCGGGCGGAGCCGATGCTGGCTGCTCTCGGCGCGTTCGGGCGCTTCGAGGGGATCGTCCCTCCGCTGTTCGAGGCGGCCGTGCGGATCCTGCACCCCTCCGACGACCCGCCCCGGCGCTGGCGCGAGGTCGCCGAGCGGGAGGGGACGCTCCTGCATCCGCTCGCGCAGTGGTACTCGCTCACCGGCGAGCATCCCGACGAGTACGCGGAGCCCCGCCTCGGAGTGCTCCCGCTCGACGAGCTCGCGGCCGTCGCCGCCGTGCTCGCGGAGCACACGAGCACCCCCGACGACTGCCTCGCCGTGTTCTGGGAGGGGTTCGGCGTGCTGAGCGGCGGGTCGCGGATCCTGATCTCCCGCGCGGACGCCTCGGACGAGCTACCCGAGTGGATGAGCGACACCCGGCCGACCGGCTGGGAGCACCCCGAGACCGCCGCCGCGGCGACGGTCGAGCTGCCGGGGCGGGAGGGGCCTCTGCTCTCGCTCGACGTCCGGGTGCTCGAGGACACCGCGTGGGCGCGCGCGGCGGGCTTCGCCGACGCCTCCGGGCTCGTCGTGCAGACTCCGCTCGCGCTCTGGCCGGAGGACCGGGCCTGGTACCTCGCGAGCGAGGTCGACTTCGACTCGACGCTGATCGGCGGCTCGCGCGCCCTCGTCGACGACCTGCTGCGGCTCTCCGCCGCGGGGCGGATCGAGGCGCTCCTGCTGCCGGAGCAGGTGGACCTCACGAGCACCGGTGACCGGCTCGACCCGAGGCGGCGGTGACGGGGTGAGCGACGAGGACGACGAGCGCTGGCTCGTGGTGAAGGGCCGCCGATGGCGGCGCACCGACCCCTCGCTGCCGGAGGACGTGGTCGCCGGCCTCACCTCGCACCTCGGGCGCGGGCGCTCGGGAGTGCGCTCCGCCAGGCTGCACGAGGACGCGGAGGCGGAGGCGCTGGCGCGCAGGAGGGTCGGGCTCGCCAAGCACGGGCTGGGCGAGCGCGGACCGGCATGGTGGGACGAGCCCGAGGCCGATCGTCTCGAGCGCGCCCGCGAGGCGCTGCGGGCGCTCGAGGAGCTCGACGCTCCGGAGGACTGACTCGGCTTCTGCATCCCCCGAGCGTGCTCGTCGGGCGAGGCGGGCGGGGAGTGCCCGAGCGGATCCGGGGAGAGCGCGCGGAACCGCGGCCTGTGGAGGAGGACCGCCCCCGCCGAGCCCGCCCGCCTCGCCCGACGAGCACGCTCGGGGGATGCAGAAGCCGAGTCAGTCCTCCGGAGCGTCGAGCTCCTCGAGCGCCCGCAGCGCCTCG